>NZ_AUEV01000003.1:0-500129 GCF_000426165.1 Streptomyces sp. TAA486
TGCCATCTCGGCCGGCCCACGGACGAGGAACTGCGCGGTGCGCTGGACGGAGAAGTCGCGGGAGTCGCGGTCCTGCTCGACGACGACGTCGAGTCCCTGCGCTACGCACTGACGACCGAGCACATTCGGCCCAACGTCCCATTGGTGGTAACGGTCTTCGACAGAACCGTCGCCGAACAACTCAGCCGCGTGGTCCCGAACTGCCGGGTCACCTCCCCAGCCGAAGTCGCCGCTCCGGTTCTGCTGGCCGCCTGCCTCCAACCCGACCTACTGGCACTCATCCCGGCCTACTCGCGCCCGGGACCGGATTCCGGACCGGATTCGGATCCCGCCCCGTACCACCTCGGCGCCCGCGCCGAGGGCGACACCGTGCGGCTCGAACCGTACCGGGCACCACGATCGCTTCGAGCCCGTGCGTGGTTCGGCAAGATCCGCGGACAACTGCGACCGCACGACGGCAGCTCACGGATCATGCTGACCGGCCTGACCGGGATTCTCACAGTGCTGCTGGCCGACTGGATCTGGTCCGTGACGTTTCGCCACCGTCCCCCCGTGGAGGCGCTGTTCGAGGCCGCGCGAACAGTCTCCACCGTCGGCCCGGCAGACACCCACGGCTCGGACTCATATCTGGTGTTCTCCGCTCTGGCGATGCTCGTAACCGTCGTCTTCACCGCGGTCTTCACCGCCGGCATGGTCGACCGCCTGCTGGCCCCGCGCTCAGTCGGCATCCTGGGCCCCCGGGCCCTCCCCCGGGGCGGCCACGTGGTCGTGGTCGGGCTCGGACAGGTGGGACTGCGGCTGTGCACCGAACTGCAGGGTCTGGGCATCGGGGTCATCGCGGTCGAGCGCGATCCTGCTGCCCCGAATCTCCGTCTGGCAAAGGCACTCGGCGTACCTGTGGTCGTCGCCGACGCAACCGACCGATTCGTACTGCGCCGACTCGGCCTCCACCAGGCGCAGGCCATGGCCGCGGTCGCCTCCGACGACCGCGACAACATCGCCGTCTCCATCGCATCCCTCGCCGTCGCCCCCGAACTGCGCCTGGTCATGCGCGCGGGCGACCACGATGCGATCGCGGAAACCCGCTCCCTCTTCAGGATCGGCCCGGTCCACGACCTCAACACCCTCAGCGCCGCGTACACCACCGCAACCCTCACCGGCCTGCGTCCACGCACCGTACTGGCACACGGCAGGCAACTCCTGCTGGAGCGCCCGGACGGCACCTTCGCCCCCTGGCCCCACCCCGACCGCTGCACCCATCCCCAGGACCCGGACCACGCCCCCTCCCGGGAAGCCGCCTCTCCCGCCTCATGAACTCCCCCACCGCAGGTCAGGCGCCCCCTTGTCCAGGTCATCGCCACCTCGGGTACGAGCGGACAGAGTCAAGCCCCCGACGCCACGGAGATCCGAGTGAGCCGACCCGCTGCCTGTCTCATCTCATGGGGTCGGTACACCACTTGATCGCCTCATGGCCGTGGCGGCCTCTCCACCTCCGGCGGCGGGTTGATCGCTGTGGTGGCGCAGGAGGTTTGCTGCACGTACTGGGCTGGCTAGCCTGGCGGGATGCTCACAATCCAGGTCACCGAGACGATTTCCTGCACTTCGGAGGAGTTGCTCGAGTTCGTGATGGATGCCGAGCGGTACGAACAGGTCGACCACAAGATCCGCCCTGTTCTGTGGTCCCGACAGGAGGGCAACCTCACCGAGTTCTGTTTCCGCCCCAGGTTGGCGGGCCTCCCGGCGCCACCAGCGGTGGCGCAGATGCGGCTCACCCCCGGCGAGCGCGTGGACATCGTGCTGGCACCGCTGCCGGCCAACCGGCTGACCCGGCTGGCCTCCGATTTCGACGCCAGCTTCGTCTGCACCCCCGTCGAGGGCGGGACACGACTGGTACGAACGCTGAACTTCCGGTTCCGGCCCGTGCTGAGGTGGCTCGCCGAGCCGCTGCTGCGGCGTCGGATGGCTGCCGAGGTGGAAGAGGAAGTGCGATTGGCCAAACAGTACTTGGAGCAGAGAAGCCGCCTGTAGGCACCTGATCAGGAGAGAGCCGGACAGCCGAGGGCGCAATGCACGCTCGGTCGACTCCGCCCGCCTGCTGCTGGAGAGGGTCGCTGCGGTGGCCGACTCCGGCCGGGAGATCACCGCGCTTGAGACGGCGCGCGCCCAGCGCGACTGCGCGCTGGTGGCCGACCTGCTGGTCGGGGCCGTGGACCGGCTGTTCCGGGCATCCGGGACGGCCGGGCACAGCGAGGACTCACCGCATCAGCGGCTGTGGCGGGACGTCCACTCGTCCGCCGGGCACATCGTGCTCCAGTTCGGACCCAACGCGAGTGCCTACGCAGCCCAAGCACTGTCCACCGGCCCGGCCGAGCGGTAGAGGACACCCCACGCCCCGGCCGGCCCCTCCATCGGGGGCTGGCCGGGGCACATCGCGTTCAGACGGCCGGCAGCGGCCCTGGCGGAAAGGGGATCTCGGAGAGCAGCGGCAACAGCGACTCCTCCTCGTAATCAAGGTGGGCGTTCAGTTCCGAGGACATCGAGGCCAGCTCCTTGCGGAATCGCTCCGGGTCGGTGCTCGTGATGTCGGAAAGCAGCGCGCTCAGCTCCTGCTGCAGCCGCGCCACCGCGACGTGTTCGGTCCGCAGCCGCTCGAAGACGTCCGCCAGATGCGGGTTCTGCGCCGCGAGCGCGGGGAACATGTGGGCGTCCTCACCGGTGTGGTGGACCTCCAGCGCCTGGCACAAGGCCAGGCATCGCTGGCGGATCTGGAGCCCGAGCCCCACCGTCGGCACCGCCCCCTCGCCCTCGTGCGCGGCAGCCTTCGCGAAGTACTCGTCCACCTCGGCACTCACGTGCCGCAGCTGCCAGCGCAGCCACACGTGCACCTCGACCAGCTTGTCGGCCAGGCTCCGCACCTCCGCCGGGCCCTCGCCCGGAGGCAGGTCGCTCTTCTGCAGCGCCACCACGGGCAGGACACGGCTGGTGTTCTCCTGGTACTCGCCGTAGCCCGGCTCCGAGGACACCACGTGCGCGAACAGCTTGTCGCGGTGCGCGCCCTCGGCCGGCACCGCGACCGCCTCGAAGGAGTCGGCGCCGATCTCCACCTGCACCAGCGGGTTCGCGAGCACGTTGCGGTACCAGTCGGGGTGTCTGGGTCCGCCCAGGTTGGAGCCGACGACCAAGAGCTCGTCGCCATGGGTCACATAGCCCAGCGGGACGGTCCGCTCCTCGCCTGACTTGGCGCCGGTTGTGGTGAGCAGCAGCAGGTCACTGCCCTCGAAATAGCCGCCGACCTTTCCCTGGTTCGCGCGGAACTCGTCGATGACGGACTGATTGAAGGACATACGAGGTCGGACTCCTTGGTGAGGCGACAGAAGAAGGAGGGGAGGGGGTGCGTGCGTGCGCGCGCACAGGGCCGTACCAGCGGCAGAGCTGCTGGAGGCGGCCTTCCGGAAACGGCAGTGCGGACACGGAGTAAACGGCACGGCCGACTAGGTCAGCGGTGCGGGCACGCCGAGGTGCCTGTCAGGCAGAGCCTGTGAGGAGAGAACGCATGGGATGGTCCCTGATGTGCGGGTGGTCGCCCGGTCACCGGCCGGCCCAGTTCTCTTTGGCCGGTGCCACGCGCCACGTCTCTCATTAGAGCGAGCGGTCAGGGATCTCGTCAACGCGGCCCAATCAGCCCCCTGGCCGGATTCAAGCGATGCCCGAGTGCCCCTTCCCACACTGCGGCCGACGACGTTACGACAGGGGGCGCGATGCACGCCACGCACACGACACGACGACGGTTCCTCGGTTTCGGCGCGGCAGCGGGCAGCGCCGTACTGTTCGGCACCGCAAGCGGAGGCGGCACGGCGGTCGCCGCCGAACGGGACCGCCGCCGGACCGGATACCCGGATGTCCTGAACCTGCCCAACGGCTTCCACCCGGCCGGCATCGGCATCGGCCCGGCACCGTACGCCTACTTCGGCTCGCTGCTCGGCGGAGCGGTCTACCGGGCCTCACTGCTCACCGGCAAGGGCAAGGTGATCAATCCGGGCCTGGGCGAGGGCTACTACGCCGTCGGACTGCAGGTGGACGAGCGGCAACGGGTGTTCGTCGCCGGCGGCTGGGGACGGCTGATCACCGTGATGGACGGAATCACTGGGAAGGTCATCCAGACGTACGAGGTCGGCAACGCCGACACCTTCGTCGACCACGTGGTCCTTACGCCGCGCGCCGCCTGGTTCACCGACTCCTTCAACGGGAAGCTGTTCGGCCTGCCGCTCGGGCCGCGCGGAGCGCTCCCGACACGCGACCAGGTGGTGGCCCTGAAGCTGGGCGGCGAATGGACCCAGGGCCCGTCGGACGGGCTCACTGCGACGGGCGTCGCGGCCACCCCGGACGGTTCCGCGCTCGTCGTTGTCAACATTCACGCCCACGGCGGCAGCCTGTTCCGGGTCGCCCCGGCAACCGGCGACGCCCGCCGAATCGACCTGGGCGGGGTCACACTGCCCACCACCAACGGGATACTGGTGCACGGCCGCACCCTGTACGCGCCCCGCATCAACGACCTCGCGGTCCTGCGCCTCGACCCGACCGGCCACAACGCCCGCCTGGTCCGCACGGTCACCGACCCGCGCTTCGAGACCCCCTGTGCGGCCGCCATTCACGGCAACCGCATCTACCTGCCCAACTCCCGCTTCCCGCAGCCTCCGGAGCCGGACCTCCCGTACAACGCGGTGGCGCTCTCCCTGCCGCTGTAGCGGCATCGAGGGAAGCGACGGGCCGCACTGTTCCCGGGGAGGGCACGCCGCCCGCCGGCGAAGGGTCCGGAACCGACCAGCGAGGGTGAGCGTGCGGGGGGCCCTATGGGTTTCGTCAACCCGTGGGGGCGGGCTTGGGGTCGTAGAAGGTGCCGTCGCGGAGCTTCGCGAAGAGCACGTCGGCTCGTCGTCTCGCGAGGGCAACGGCCATCAATTGCCGCTCCTTCCGCCGGGACTCAAGCAGATCTTTAGCCCCACCGAGCAGAGTCGGGGCCGACCCGCATGAACTGGAGGGGAATCCCATGACGATCGATGATCTCCGCGGGAGGATCGTCTTCGACTCGGACGCCTTCCCTTCGCGAGCAGCGGCGGAGATCGACCTCGATCTGGGGGCGCACGGGCTGAGCCACAGCGAGAGCCACCGGATGGACGGGGCGCCCAGGTTCGCCGTTATGTGTACGCGCGAGGCCCTGGCCAACAGCGGGCTGGGTCTCGGCGCCGTGGATCCGGGCCGGCCCGGGGTGAGCGTAGGCAGCGCGGTCGGCGCGGCCATCACCCTGCCGGAAGACCGACAAACCCCGGCCGGGCTACGCGCTGCCACCGAGGAGATCCCGCACTCGTCCTGCCTGGCCAAGGCCCGCGCGATCCCCACGGAGATCGCGGCACAGCCCGTTCCCGCCGAGGTGGTGGCCACGCTGAAGGCCCTCGCCCATGGGTGGCCGGGCCACCGAGCCATCCCCACCGGCCGCTTGCGACGCATCTGCGAAGGAGCCGTATGAAGGCGCTCGTCTTGGCAGGCGGGACTGGCACCCGTCTGCGACCCATCACCCACACCTCCGCCAAACAACTGGTGCCGGTGGCCAACAAACCCGTTCTCTTCTACGGCCTCGAGGCGATCGCGGAGTCCGGCATCACCGAGGTCGGCGTCATCGTCGGGGACACCGCGGAGGAGATCCGCAGCGCCGTCGGCGACGGTTCCCGGTTCGGCATCGACGTGACGTACATTCCGCAGGGTGCGCCGCTCGGACTCGCGCACGCCGTGCTCATCGCCCGGGACTTCCTCGGTGACGACGACTTCGTGATGTATCTCGGCGACAACTTCATCGTCGGCGGGATCACCGGCCTTGTGGCCGCCTTCCAGTCCGGCCGTCCCGACGCGAGCATCCTGTTGACGCGGGTGCCCGACCCGCGGTCGTTCGGGGTGGCGGAGCTCGACTCCGGCGGCCGGGTCGTCTCGTTGACGGAGAAACCGGAGTTTCCCAAGAGCGACCTCGCGCTGGTCGGCGTCTATCTGTTCACCCCGGCCATCCACGACGCGGTACGAGCCATCACGCCGTCACAGCGTGGCGAGCTCGAGATCACGCATGCCGTCCAGTGGCTGATCGACCAGCGGCGGGACGTCCGGTCCACCACCATCTCGGGGTATTGGAAGGACACCGGCAACGTCACCGACATGCTGGAGGTCAACCGTTCGGTGCTGGAGGGCATCGAGCCCGGCGTAGAGGGAATGGTCGACGACAGCACCGAGATCATCGGCCGGGTCCGGATCGAGAAGGGTGCTCGGATCAGTAGCAGCCGCATCGTGGGTCCCGCGATCATCGGAGCCTCCACCATGGTCCGCGACTCCTACATCGGCCCGTTCACCTCCATTGCGGAGAGCTGCCATATCGAGGACAGCGAGATCGAGTACTCCATCGTGCTCCGCGACTCCGCGCTCATGGGCGTTCGTCGCGTCGATGCCTCGCTCATCGGCCGGGGCGTGCGCGTCCTGACCGCCCCACGCAATTCTTCCGCCCATCGGCTGGTGCTCGGTGACCACAGCGAGGTGCAGGTCCCGTCATGACAACGCGCATTCTGGTGACCGGCGGTGCCGGTTTCATCGGGTCCCACTACGTCCGTACCCTGCTGGGTCCGCAGGGGCCCCGGGACGTTTCGGTGACCGTGCTGGACAAGCTCACCTACGCCGGGAACACGGCCAGTCTGGAGGCGGTGCGCGAGCATGAGGCATTCGGCTTCGTGAGGGGCGACATCTGCGACTCGGACCTCGTCGCGCGGTTGATGAGCGACCACGACCAGGTCGTGCATTTCGCGGCCGAGTCCCATGTGGACCGCTCCATCGACGGCGGCGCGGAGTTCGTCCGGACCAATGTGCTGGGCACGCACACGCTGGTCGATGCCGCCCATGCGGCCGGCATCGAGACCTTCGTGCACATTTCGACCGACGAGGTGTACGGCTCGATAGAAGGTTCATGGACCGAGAACGAACCGCTGCGGCCCAATTCCCCTTACTCGTCCTCGAAGGCATCCAGTGACCTGATCGCGCTGTCCTACCATCGCACACACGGACTGGATGTACGCGTGACCCGCTGTTCCAATAATTACGGTCACCATCACTTCCCCGAAAAGCTGATCCCGCTGTTCATCACCAATCTGCTGGACGGCAAGAAGGTGCCCTTGTACGGCGACGGCGGCAACGTCCGGGACTGGCTCAATGTTGACGACCACGTCCGAGCCGTCGAACTCGTACGCACGCGTGGTCGCGCGGGCGAGGTCTACAACATCGGGGGTGGAACCGAGCTCGCCAACAAGGATCTCACCGCCCTGATCCTCGACGCGTGCGGGGCTCGATGGGATACCAGCGTGATGTATGTGGAGGACCGCAAGGGCCACGACCGGCGGTACTCCGTCGACTGGACCAAGATCCGCGAAGAGCTCGGTTACGAACCCCTGGTGAAGCTCGAGCAGGGCCTGCGCGAGACCGTGCAGTGGTACCGCGATCAGCGTGTGTGGTGGGAGCCGCTGCTGGAGCGGGCCGCACTGTGACAACCGCCGATGAGCCGGTCTGGCTCGTGACCGGAGCCGACGGGATGCTGGCCCGCGATCTCCTGGCCCGGCTGGAGCAGGCCGGAATCTCCGCGGTGGGGGTCGGCCGCTCCGGCCTCGACATCACCGATCCCAACGCGGTGCGGAGGATCCTGCGGGCCCACCGTCCGGCCCTGGTGGTCAACTGCGCGGCGTGGACCGCAGTGGACGAGGCGGAGGAGCGGGAGGCCGAGGCCCACGCCGTCAACGGGACAGGCCCCCGCCTCCTCGCGGAGGAATGCGGTGCTCTGCGAGCCGTACTGCTGCAGGTCTCGACGGACTACGTCTTCGACGGCAGCGCCACACGACCGTACTCCGAGGACGCGCCGACCGCTCCGCGGACTGCCTACGGCCGAAGCAAGCTGGCAGGGGAGCGGGCCGTCCTGAGGGCACTCCCCCACACCGGCTATGTGGTCCGCACAGCGTGGCTGTTCGGGGAGCACGGGCACAGTTTCGTGCGAACGATGATGGGGCTGGCGTGCGGAACTGGCCCTGTCGAAGTCGTCGACGATCAACGGGGTCAGCCCACCTGGACGGGAGATCTCGCCGACCGTCTGGTCCTCCTGGGGCGTGCCGCGCTCACGAGGAACGCCCCGCCCGGGATCTATCACGGCACCTGCGCCGGGGACGCCACGTGGTTCGCGCTCGCCGCAGAGGTCTTCACCCTGCTCGGCGCTGATACCTCACGGGTACGCCCCGTCTCCAGTGACACGTTCGTGCGACCCGCGGCGCGGCCGACGTACAGCGTGCTGGGGCACGACCGCTGGCGACAGGCCGGTATCGACCCGATGAGCCACTGGCGGGACGCAGTGGCCAGGGCATGGCCGAGCATGTGCCGCGCCGAAGCGACCGGCCCACGGCGCTCGGTGCGGTCGGGACCTGCCGGTTCCTCACCCCGCTCGTCCTGACTGGAGCTTGCCGCGCACTTGTCGCCCTTGCCGCCACCGCCCTACCGAGGTGCCCCATACCCATGCGACCACTCTCCATCGAGGGCTCGTGGATTCACGAGCCCAAAGTCTTCCCCGATGAGCGGGGGAGCGTCCATGAGCTGTTCCAGGGCCGCACACTGCGTGGAGCCCTGGGCCAAAATCTCAAGCTTGCCCAGGCCAACTGCTCCATCTCCCGGCGCGGCACCCTGCGCGGCATCCACTTCGCGGACGTGCCACCGGGCCAGGCAAAATACGTAGCCTGCGTCCGGGGCGCGGTGCTGGACGTCATCGTCGACATCCGCGTCGGTTCACCGACCTTCGGCCAGTGGGAGGGCGTACGCCTTGACGATCAGGCCCACCACGCCGTCTATCTGTCCGAGGGCCTTGGACACGCCTTTCTCGCCCTGACCGACAACACCACCGTGGTCTATCTGTGCTCCGAGAGCTACAACCCTGACCACGAACACGGTATCCACCCTTTGGATCCGGATCTCGCTATCGAATGGCCCGACGACATTCCCTTTCTGATGTCGCCGAAGGACGAAAAGGCACCGACTCTCGCGTCCGCCAGGCGAAGTGGTCTGCTGCCGGACTACGAGCGCTGTGGGGCGTTCCTCCGGGGGCTGCGCGACATATGACCGGGCGCGGAACGCGCGACGCGACCTGAGTGCCGTGAATGCAGGTGGATCGGCTGATTCCGACCTGATTTACCAAGGGGTGCAGCCCTCAGGCCAGAAACCTCGGACGGGCCCCACCTGACCATCTCTCAGCCCTTCCGACGCCCGGTGCACATCCGGTGCGCACGAGGGTGGAAACAGACGGTGACCTGCGGAAGATACCGAAAGGCGTTTCCGCAGGCCACCGAAGTGACGCACCGTCGAAGGCCGGACCACCCGGCCCCCGGCTCAGATGTCGAAGTACAGCTACGAAGGAGCTCTGACCTGCACAGACGCAGGGCGTTCGTTGGGTCGGTGCACATCGGGTGCACAGCGTGGGCATCCGGCTTCTGCCCCTCCGCCGCCAGTGTCCGGTCGACCTTGCGGAATCGTGTGCACCACCCGGCCAATTAACTCAGCAGTGAGGTAAGGGCGTTGGCGAGAGCTTCGCCTCCCTGCTGGACGACGGTTCCCGTGACCAGGGCTGGCAGCGCCTGGGCAACGCCACGCAGCGTGCCGGCCTCTGCGTCGGGAGCTGTGAGCGAAGTGTCGACGGTGTCCGCCATGGCACGCAGCGCCGCCGCATGCTGCAGGCTCGCCTCGTTCCGCTCCAAGTCGGCGCGGAAGGAAGTGAGCAGGTCCCGGACCGACTCGACATCGACAGCGCCCGCAACCGATGCGGACTGGTACACGTGGGAGATGTTCTGCCCCACGGTGTTCTGGACAGGGGCATTGTTATTTCCGCCGATGCTGACGCCCGAGCCGTGCCCTGGCTCCGGTTCGGGGCGGCGTCGTCCCACTGCCATCACTTGCCTCCTTGGCTGCCGTTGTTCTGGCCCACACCGCGGATGTCGCTGCCGGCGACGTTCTGGATGGGGGCGTTGTTGTCTCCGTAGACCTGGATGTTGGTGATGACTGCGGCCACTTGCCGTTCGTACGCAGCGGTGTCGACTCCCCGTTCGTCGAGATACCTTGCGACAGTCCGGAACACGCAGGACTGCATCAGCACAACGTGCCGCTTGGCGTCGTCGCTCTGGTGCATGTCGGTTACCTCCTCAGCGGAGTACCGATCGCGCAGGCTCACAGGGTCCTTTTCTTCCACGCGGCCGTCCTTGCCTTTCTCACCTAGTCCGAGTCGAGCGACGAACCGCCAAAGGGCGAAGGGACCAGCAGCAGCATCCAGGAGCGATTGCGCACCGAGCCAGCCGAGAAGGCGGATTCCGGTCTTAGAGACAGGTGCGGCGGTTCCGCGGAGTTCGTTGTACAAGGGGGTGGTCACATGTGGCCGCACGGTCAACCGCAGTTCGCCTGCCTCCAGTGCCGCGTGCGCGAACACACCAACTACGACCTCACCGCTCCAACTGACACACTGTGCCCGCAGATAGAGCCGGTCCGGCACGCTGGACGGCGAGCGACGACCCCGGCCACTCAGGTCCGGAACATCCAGCTTCGACTCGCGAATTCGCTGCAGCCACAGCGGCGACGGCAGCCCTTGGACCTCAGTGACAGAGAAGCCAGGCAATGGATCGGTCATCTCCCTGGCCCCGCGGCCCAGTTCTCTCAGGGCCACGCCCACACGACGCAGCAGCTCCACCTCCCCGAACTGCCTGACCGACTCCTCCGGGTCCTTCGGCTTCAACGGGATGTCGATGTCGGCGGCGCCCCACACGTCCCGCCCAGCTCCAACGAAGCATTCCGAAGAGTCGTATGGCAGCGCCAGATGCGTCTGTCCTTTGCCGATGAGATCTATACGGCGTCCGGCCTTCGGGCTCACCCAGGGCAGCCGGTCGGCCGCCACGCCATCCCCTACGAGCCGGGCCAGCGCCGCGCGCGCCGCGAGTCGGTCCCCCGCGCACACCAACGCTGCGGCCAGCACAACCATGCCCGGCAGCAAGACTAATGCGGGCCGAAATTCAGCACCCGCACCGCCGAACGGCTCGAAAGGCAGGAGTGCAAGCAACCACGGGAAACACAGCAAGAGATAGGCCAGACGGGGCGATGGCGCCAGCCGTCGCCTCTTGCCCTTGCGCAGGGCCCGAAAGCCAAGCCAACGCATCGTCAAGGCCAGTAGAATAGCGCCACCCCACACGACAGCTGCCCAGTTCGCCAGGTACGCCGCGAACGCCGAGAGCAGCAGTATCCACGCGCGCCGTGCCCACTTGCGTCGTCGCGCACGCAGACTGTGAGCCAGGACGGGTACGAGATCGAATCCGTACGACGGAACGGGTAGCCGGGGTCCGCGCAGCACGTGGTCCACGACCCACTGCGCCGCACGCTCACCCAGGGGCGGGCAGTCGTCGCTGCCCTCCAAGAGGACACGCCTGCGTGTACTGCGCCGCGGCCTGCTGGGCTCCCCCTCCCGGCCGCGGAACCCGCGCCACCACGCCTTGACAGCGCGCACACGGTCGGGACGCGCATAGACCGCCTGACATAGCAGCTTTGTCACCTCGGACGAGGTGGGATTCACCTCGTCCGAGCCACCAGTACCAATGCTCGACGGGCTGCTCTGGACCGGCACTGCCGGCCCGTCAACCATCCCTCGTTCCCACTCCCGAGCACGCAAGCCCCGCCCGATCCCCATGCAACCCCCGAACACGAGTAGGCGGGCATCCTCAACGACGCACCGCCGGAAGCACCAGACGACAAACACGACAATGCGCCAGCCAGTACCGCATTGACTGAATTTCGCCCCCTATATGAATCGTTGCTCGATTCGAAATTCGCACGACACTAAGCCTCTTTCAACTTGAGCGCGATACGGGCGTAGTGGACCAGCGCCCCGGGGACACCCATGTCCGACTGGCTGCCGGCTTCGACATCGGCATCGGCACCGTCTACCGCTACATCCGCGAGGCCGTCGTGGTCCTGGCCGGCCTCAACCCCCTTGGAGCAGGCTGCGGCCACTGCCTCGGCGACGGCGTTCGTCATCCTCGATGTCACGCTGCTTGCGATCGACAGGATCACCGCCGCCCGCACCCACCAGGTCATCGACGCGCTTGCCGAGATCGTCGTCAAGTGCTGTGCCGACAAGGGCTATCAGGGCGCGGGAGGCACGGCGATCGTCCCGTTCAGCGGCAGGCATCGGAACCTGTCCACCGGCAAGCGCACGGTCAAAATCGCCCACGCAAAGAGCCGCTCCGCCGGTGAACAGGCAGTGACCACGCTCAAGGGATGGCGCCTGCAGCGCCAACCGGATCATTGACGTCGTCAAGGCCGTCCTCGCCCTTCACTTCGCGTCAACGTGAGGTGAGAAACAGCCCATCGTGGGCCTCTTCCTTATCGATCGAGTGCTGCCCGGATCTGGCTGAGCCACTCGGTGCCCAGTTGGCGCCCGTTCGGGAGTTGGTCGCCTCGATCCCAGCGCCACGTTGTGATCATCGCAAGCACGAGCACCCGACAGTCGCCCAGCAAGTCTTGATCGACACCCGGATAGTGCTCGCTGACTTCTTCGGGCGCATGGGCGAGGTCGAATTCGACAGGCCCACGGCAGCACGTCTCCAGGTCTACGAACAGCAGCCCGTTCTTCGTGGTGAGCACGTTGCCTGGATGCGGTTCGCCGTGCAGTAGCTGGCCGGCACCGGCGCGCTCTCCGATCACTCGTCTCAGCCTTCGCAACGTGTTGTCGAGCAGCTCCCGGTCCGCGTCGGCGAGTGCCGGAGTGCGGCCACGGCTTTCCAAGAGTTGTTGAGCCTGCTCGACTCGATCCGTGAAGTGAGGCGTTGAGACGCCGAGTTGACGCATTCCAGCATGCAACCGCGCGAGCGCTTCGGCGTATTCGACTGGTGAGACCTCTGCAGGTGTCGCGGGTTCGTAGTAGGTCCACAGCGTGACATCGAATCCGTCACGCTCGTAGACGCGTGGCTGCACTCGAGGCTCGAGAGCAGCCACCGGGCTATCTGCTTCGGCGAGCCGTTGTGCCAGCTCGATTTCGAACTGCGCGATCTGATGCGCTGCAGGTGCCACCCGGGCCAGGACGTCACAAGGCAGCAGACGCAGAGTGAGCTCGTTCGAGTCGTGAAGAACAACCGCGTCATCAACCTTCAGGTCAAGCCCGGTGGCCGTGGAGACACCCGCGGCCACGGCACGCGGACGGTCTGATGCCTTCATCGTTAATCGTCCCTCTCCCTCGCGGGGCCGACCAGAATGGAGCGACAGCGAGGATCGCGCGCATTCCCCGGTGACCGTCCCTGCACCGCGAGGCACCCTACGACTCACCGTCCTGTCTGACGACAGGCTTTCTCCGTGCCCGACGCGGTGCGGAGAAGTACGGTAGTTGCGTACTTCGGCGAATTGCCGCGGATGCTCACCGACTGGAGAGCCTGGTGACCGGGGCCTTCGTCTAGCTCGCAGCAGGTGCTCGGATTGCTTTGGGACGTACTGGTCATGCCTTTGAGGGGTAAGCGCGATCACTGACGTGCAGCATCCATGACGCGGCACGATAGGCCGATGGCGCCCACACCTGCCCCGCGGTGCTGGCTGCACTTGCACGCCGAGATCCGCTCGTCCTCCATCGCGGGTACGGGACTGTTCGCCCGAGCCCCGCTAGCAGCCGGAACGGTCGTGGCCCGAGTCGGTGGGCGCCTTCTTTCACACCACGAGTTGCAGGATCTGCTCACCGGAGCAGCACTCCGACCCGACGGCCCCTACATCGACACTATCGCCGTCACCGAAACCACGAACCTGCTCCTCCCGCCCCGCAGCGAGCAGTCCATCGGCTACAGCAACCACAGCTGCGATCCGAATCTGTGGTGGGACGGCCCCTACACGCTCGTGGCTCGCCGCGACATCAGCACGAACGAGGAGCTGACCAGCGACTACGCCACCAGCACCTGGGATCCCGCGTACGCAATGAACTGTGTCTGCGGCTCCCTGACGTGTCGGGAGACCATTACCGGCAGCGATTGGCAGCTGCCCGAGCTGTGTGCCCGCTACGGCAAGCACTGGGTGCCAGCCCTTCTCACACGCATCGCCGCGACGTCCTGACCGAGCCACACAGACCACGCCAGATCGCAAACGGTGGCGCCGCGCCGGCAAGGACTCATCCCTTCTCCCACACTGCTTCCAGCGGGAGGCCCAGTAGTGCGCGAGCACGGTCGGCCAGGGGGCCGTGGTCCTCGTCGCCGTGATACGGCCGGAAACTGAAGCCGATCGGAAGGTCCTGTCCTGATGCGCCACTCGACATGACCGGATGTTCTCGAACTTCGAGGCAGGACCGCCATCCTGTTCACGCCACGGTCGTCGCGGCCGTTCAACGAGATGGCCGCGTTCGAAGCGGGCCTCGGCGCGGGCGACGAGGTGCCCAGCCCACCCGTGGACCGTTCCTGCCACGGCGATTGCGGGACTCTTAGGCCTCTTGACCAAATTAGCCAGTCGGGGTGTACAACCGACAACTCCCCCTGTAGGTCTACTACTTCATCAATACGCCCATGGAGGACAAATGGTGAAGATACGCAGAACTCTCGCCACCGCTACCATAGTCGCGGCACTGTGCTCCCCTCTCGCCGCCTGTAGCGCGAGCGCCGAGACTTCCTCGGGCCGCCCGGCCGCCGAGGCGCAGCCGCAAGGCCACGACAAAGAATGCAAGGCAGAGATCAAAGCTCTGGTCCCGATCATGGTCGACGGCACCGCCGAAGGCTCCGACGATGCCACGGCCAAGAGTGCCTGCAAGGGCTTCACGGACCGAGAGGTTGCGGCCTTCATTGAGGATGAGCTTCTGGCCATCTCCGAGGATGAAGAAGCTGCAAACGCCGCCATGGACTCTGTCAACGATGTGATCGACGGGGGCGGGTCCATATGGGACGTGACCGAGAACCCGGGAGCCGCCAGCGGACCCGACGAGTTCGGCATGTACGACGCCAAGGACGACGTGAAGCTGAAGAGCTGCACGGTCCGAGACCCGTTCGACCTGGGCGACCACACGGCGGTGGCGGACGTGTCGATCAAGAACCCCAAGGGTGCTAAGGAGCCCATGCACTTCGAGTACGAGATCGAGGTGTTGGACGGCAAGGGCGACCGGATCGAAACACTGAGCGGTGGCGCCGAGGATGTCCGACCGGGGCAGATCATCGACACTGGCACCAACGGTGACGGCGAAGAGGATGCGATCGGCAGCAAGGACCAGCTCACCGAAACAAAGATCAAGTGCGAGGTCATCTCAGCCCAGAAGGATGCTGCGAGCAACTATAGCTAAGCGCGCAATGTGTAAATAGTGACATCGGGCAGGCGAGGTCGAAGCCTTCGTGACCGGGAGGCGGCAGGCCAGACCTCGTCGGTTGAGAAGTCCAGCCGGCGGGGTTCGCTCCACGCGTGAGGCGACTGAGCCTCACAACAACGGCTCTGGCACTGCGACTTGGACCGCTGCACCCCGCAACAGGCGTCCCTCCCAGTGTCAGTAGAAGATGCAACAATCCCCGCCGAACCGGACGCCAGTCGCCGAGGCTTCCGGGAGATCGTTCCTCGCACTACTTCGGTGCCGGCACCGATCGAAACCGATCGGCCGGAACGCGGGGCTACAGAACGGCTTCATACACGCGGATGATCTACACCACCCCGCCCAGGCCGCAGGCCACGTCTTACGGGCGGCGGGCCAGCAAGTGGGTGTCGAGGAAGCCTCGCTCGGACGCTGGGTCGTGGAGCAGCCGGGCGAACGTGACGAGCCCGGCCGCGGCCAGCAGTTCAGCGAACCGGTCCGCCGGCCAGCTGTAGGCGGGCGTCACCTTGTGGTCGAAGCGGACCGGCTCCGGTCCCTCGGTCCCGAAGAAGGACACCAGGAGCAGGCCCCCTGGTGCCAGGACACGCATCTGCTCGGCGAGTAGCGCGGGCAATTCCTCGGGTGGGGTATGGATGATCGAGTAGTGGGCCAGCACTCCGCCGAGTGCACGGTCCTCGATCGGCAGGGCCTCCATTCGCGCTTCGTCGAACCGCAGAGCCGGATGAGCCCGCCGAGCGTGGTCGACCATGGCCGGGGAGAGGTCGAGCCCGAAGGCGTCCAGCCCCAAGTCGTGCAGCATGGCCGTCAGGTGACCGGGGCCGCACCCGACGTCGGCTACCCGCAGGTTCACCGTGGCACGCACGAGCTCGGCGAAGATGCCGATCATGTTCCGCGCGAAGGGCCGCGTCTCCAACTGACTGGTGAACATCGAGGCATACAGGTCGACGACCCCGTCGTAGGCCGCCCTGGTCTCGTCCTGATGTGTCAACACGGGAAGGAAGGTACTCTCGCGCGTTTCGCCGCTGTTCTCCAGCCCCGAGAACCAAAGGTTGTGCCACCCGGACCTATCAGCCCCAATAGGCCCACCGTTGGGTCGACTCCGCTGTCCTTTGACGGGGAATTTAGTCGTTCGCCGTGCGCTGACCTGCGTCGACTAGGATTGGTTGGCAAACGATCACACTGGATCGGCCCCAGACTCCTAGCTCGGACGTCCGGGGGGTATCCAGCGGGTTGCCCCGTCCGTGCCGGGCGTGACACGGGGCCCGGGATGGGCTGGCCCCGTGTCCTCCAGGCTCTCGGCGCGTTACCGGGACCGAATCCACCAAATCGCGAGGCCCCCGGCGCCAGTTCCTGCGCCGTAGGCGACTCCGAGAATGAAGCGCCTGGCCAGGGGCATGCTAAGGCGGGTCAGTCGCTCCCGTAGCTGTGGCCGACGGCGAGGCGAGGCTGAGGGCTTAGAGGCAGGATGGTGTCCCCGGCCGGGTGACACTGGATTAGCATGCACGTTGGGGTGCTCCGTTCGTCCGAAACTCGTTCAGGGCATCACCGCAGAGAGCCCTCCCGGCATGTGGCCTGAGAAACCGTGCCGGGCGGGGCTCTTTCTGCTTGCGTGGGAGTCTACTGAGGGCTGCGGGCCGCTCAGGTCCTGAGCAGCCCGATCAAGCACCGCACAGGCAGAGTTGTGAGGCCATCAGGAACTCAACTGGTCGCAATCCCGCCGACTTAACGCTCCGTCAATTTACATAGTGATGCTGGTCACGTTTTCTGGTTTCCGTGCTTCACGCCAGGAGGCCGCGGCTGCGCAGCCGCTTCACGAATCGTCCACGCAGGCACCGCGGGTGCCGGCGTTTGTCGACCGGTTCCGGAGTCGGCCGGTGATCACTCGACTCGTGATGTGTATGGCGCTGCCGTGGGAGCGGGGAAAATGGAAGGCAGGGCCGAACGAGGCGTTGGCAGGATGTTCGTCCTGCTCAACACCCGACGGGAGAGGACCCGACGACGATGCCTCGTGCCATCACATTGATCCGCTCCGCCTCCCTGTCCGACGTCGCCGAGTATGCCTACGCGTCCACGGCGCCAGCCGAGTCACGCCTGATCTTCCTTGCCGGGGCGTGTCCGTTGAACGATGACGGCTCCACTGCGGCCGTCGGGGACTACGCGGGTCAGGCGATGAAGGCCATCGAGAACATGCAGGCTGCTCTCGCTGCCTCGGGTGCGTCGCTCCAGGACGTCATCAGTACCAGGGTCCTCGTCGCATCGGCCCGGCAGGAGGACCTGGTGGCTGCCTGGGAGGTAGTCCGGGACTCGTTCGCTGACCATGACGTCCCCAGCACCTTGATGGGCGTCACCGTGCTCGGCTACCAGAACCAACTCGTCGAGATCGAGGCCGTCGCCGCCGTGCTCGATTCTTGAGCCCACTGGCAGCAACGGCACCACACGAGCACAGCCGTCAACTCACTGTCGCTCGTAGTCCTGTGACCTCAAGGTGCGCACCGAGATTGCCTGCCCGAAGCTACGGATCAAAGGGTCGAAGGCTGAGCCAGCAGATTTGCAGCCTCCACTCACCGCTCTGACCTACGGGCGCATCGCCTGATTGATCGACTCTGCGAGCACGGCATGTTCCTCTGCAGGGATGATGAGGTGTTCCGCCCGGGTCACGGCAGCGAACTGCTGCTGTTCAAAGGGCACACCCGGTGGCAGTGGTGCCAGATGCCAGTGGACGTGGGCGACACCTTGGTTACTGCCGAAGCTGAAGACGTAGAGGCGTTCAGTAGGCACCAGCCGGCCAAGGGCCCGGCCAAACCGGTGGACGCGCCGTTGAAGCTCGAGGTAGTGCTCTTCTGGGAAGTCGTCGATGACACGCGTGTGGTGTTCGACGGGAGCCAGCAGCATGTAGCCGTAAAGACGTTGGGGTACGGGGCAGGAAGACCACACATACATCGTCGCGATAGACGATGCGCTCTCCCGGCTTATGGCGACCGTCTACGATCTCGCAAATGAAGCACCGCCCATCCTGGTTGGCCTTGCGGATCCTCTCCGCGTACTGAGCGACGTCGACAGCTTCGGTGGGGTACTGAGACATCTGCACTCCCTCGACGCAGACAGCAATAGGGGCAGCCTCACACGCTCCATAGACCGACGGTCAGCAGGGATGCCGATGCCGACGGACGACTCATCAAGGTCCGAAGCAAGTTGACCGAGGTTCACAACCCCGCGTGTTCGACCTGATAGTGATGTACTTCAGCGCCAGGTGAGGACGCGCCTGCCGCCAGCGAGGACTGCAGCTCCCGCTCCAGCGCTGACAGCAGCAGTGATCAACACGAGGCCTGCGCCAACACCTTGCGCCTGTACTCCGGCCAGCATCGCCCCGAGAGCGATGCCGAGTTCTTCGCTCGAGACCATCCACATCAACGACGAGACCTCCGTGCCCCTTGGAGCATGTTGGTCCAAGAGCTCGAACAAGCAGATAGTGATCGGAGCGAAGGCTCCACCGGCGATGAAGAGGACACCCGCCAGCGGAAGTCCCACAGGCAAGGCCGCTGCTACAGCGAGCGCAAGACCCAGCCACGCAAAGCCGGCGATGTATCCCCGAAAAGTCGTACCCTGACGCTGGCTACCGAACCAGATGCCTGACAGAACGCTGCCGAGGCCGAGGCCGGTGAGGAGCCAGCCGGAGTCTGTTGCGGACCCGTGCTCAGCAGCACGGGCGGGCAGCCCAACGGTCAACGCACCGAGGCACAACCCGAGTGCGACATTGGCCAGAAGAAGCAGCCGAAGTGCAGGGCGGAGTCGCGCAGCGGTCCGCGTGTTGGCGACGCCTGGGAGCCCGGGATCAGGCACGGCGAGGGGCCCCACGACGAGCAGCGCAGAGGCCGTGATCAACAGAGTGCCGGCAGCGACCACACCGATCTGCGGCGACCAAGCAGCTGCACCTGCGGCAATGAGCGGCCCGCAGATCTTGGCAGCTTCCGTGAGGATCGCATCAACGGCATACGCGGTCCTCACAAGACCTCCGCGCACAGCGTGCTTCCAGAGCGGTCGAATGCTCGCAACGATCGGAGGCGCAGTCGCACCGGCAAGCGCCCCGAAGACCATCAGTGCCGTCGTATCCGACGCCGTGGCCAGCCCCGCGACAGCGAGGAAGGTGACCGACGTGAGCACAGTCAAGGGGATACCCGGCCCGTAACGGTCGACGAAAAACCCCCGGATCGGCGCCGTCAGCATGCCACCGATACCCCAAGCCCCAGCGGCCAACCCGGCGTCCACGAATGAGCCTGACTCACCGTGAGCCAACAACACGGTGGCCAGAGGAAAGGCGGCGAAGCCGAACTTGCCCGTGCCGGTGGCAGCGACAAGTCTGCGTGCTGTCGCGCTCCGCAGAACATCGACATAGGCGTTCATCGCAACACACGCTCGCATCACGATTCCCCACGCGGAAGCCGCCAACCCCACACTCACAACCGGCCAGCACTCCAGGGCAAGACCGCGTGCCACTCGCGTGCCAGATCGGGCGGGGGCTCGCAGGGAAAGCTAGTGCCTGAGGGGCACGTCGGTTCGAGTCCCGACATGCGGCTTGCAGCCGAGGCCAGTTCCGATCTCGTCTTCCTGTAGGGGAGCTCAGCACCACGCAAGGCCACACCTGACTACCCGTCAACCAATCTGGCGTCCGGTGCACATCCGGTGCACATGAGGGTGGAAACAGACGGTGACCCGCGGAACACGCCGGAAGGCGTTTCCGCAGGTCACCGTGGTCAAGCACTGTCGAAGGCCAGGTCAACCGACCCGGGATTTAGATGTCGAAGTACAGCTCGAACTCGTGCGGGTGCGGACGCAGTTGCATCGGGGCGATCTCGTTCTCGCGCTTGTACTCGATCCACGTGTCGATCAGGTCGGCCGTGAAGACGCCGCCCGCCTGCAGGTACTCGTTGTCCGCCTCCAGGGCGTCGAGGACCGCGGGGAGGGAGGTGGGGACCTGCGGGACGCCCGCGTGCTCCTCGGGGGCGAGCTCGTAGAGGTCCTTGTCGATCGGCTCGGCCGGCTCGATCTTGTTCTTCACGCCGTCGAGGCCCGCCATCAGCAGTGCCGAGAAGGCCAGGTACGGGTTGGAGGACGGGTCCGGCGCGCGGAACTCGACGCGCTTGGCCTTCGGGTTGGAGCCCGTAATCGGGATGCGCATCGCGGCGGAGCGGTTGCGCTGCGAGTAGACCAGGTTGACCGGCGCCTCGAAGCCCGGGACCAGGCGGTGGTAGGAGTTCACCGTCGGGTTGGTGAACGCCAGCAGGGACGGGGCGTGCTTGAGGATGCCGCCGATGTAGTAGCGGGCGGTGTCGGACAGGCCCGCGTAGCCCTGCTCGTCGTAGAAGAGCGGCGAACCGTCGTTCCACAGCGACTGGTGCACGTGCATGCCGGAACCGTTGTCACCGAAGATCGGCTTGGGCATGAACGTGGCGGTCTTGCCGTTTCGCCAGGCGGTGTTCTTCACGATGTACTTGAAGAGCATCAGGTCGTCGGCGGCGGCGAGCAGCGTGTTGAACTTGTAGTTGATCTCGGCCTGTCCGGCGGTGCCCACCTCGTGGTGCTGGCGCTCGACCTGAAGGCCGGCGCTGTTCAGCTCCGAGGTGATCTCGGCACGCAGGTCGGCGAAGTGGTCGACGGGCGGGGCCGGGAAGTAGCCGCCCTTGTAGCGGACCTTGTAGCCGCGGTTGCCACCGTCCTCGATGGTGCCGGTGTTCCAGGCGCCCGCTTCGGAGTCGATGTGGTAGTAGCCGGCGTTGGCCTTGGTCTCGAAGCGGACCTCGTCGAAGACGTAGAACTCCGCCTCGGGGCCGAAGAAGGCGGTGTCGGCGATACCGGAGGATGCCAGGTATGCCTCGGCCTTCTTCGCCACGTTCCGCGGGTCACGGCTGTACTGCTCGCCGGTGATCGGGTCGTGGATGAAGAAGTTGATGTTGACGTGCTTCTGCTCACGGAAGGGGTCCACCCGGGCCGTGCTCAGGTCGGGGACGAGGGCCATGTCCGACTCGTGGATGGCCTGGAAGCCGCGGATCGAGGAACCGTCGAACATCAGGTTCTCGTCCGGGTCGAAGGATTCGGCCGGGACCGTGAAGTGCTGCATGATGCCCGGCAGGTCGCAGAACCGGACGTCGATGAACTTCACGTCGTTGTCCGCGATGTATTTCTTGGCCTCGGCGGCGTTCTGGAACATCCATCCTCCTAGTCCCGCCGCGGAGGGACGGGAATTGCTGGTACGCAGGCCAGTGCGGTGGCGCGCGCTGTGGCGACCATAGGCAGGCGCGATTTCTCAAGCGTGACCCACCTGTTTCGCTGATGTTAACCACTGTCCCGCCCATACCCGATGACCTGCGGACAAGGTCATTTTCACCCGCGATACGGTTGCCGTGTGAACAACAGGGATGCGATCGGGTCATGGCTGTCGGGCCCACGTGCCGCGGCCGAGGGCATGGGCGCGGACTTCGGGCACCGCGGTGAGCGGCTGGGCCTGCCCGCCGACGGGCCGCGTTCGATCGCGCCGGTCGGACGCCGGCTGGGCGCCCTGTTCATCGACTGGGCGATCTCCGCGCTGATCGCGTACGGGCTGTTCGCGGGCGGTGACCTGCGCAGTGCGAACAATTGGGCGCTGGGCGTCTTCCTCGTACTGAGCCTGCTGACGGTCGGCACCGTCGGCAGCACCCCCGGCAAGCGGCTTCTCGGGATGCGCGTGGTGGCCGTGGAGGGGCTGGGACGGCTGGCGCTGTGGCGAGTGGCGGTGCGTACCGTCCTGCTGGGCCTGGCCATCCCGGCGCTGGTCTGGGACCGCGACGGGCGCGGACTGCACGACAGGCTCTCCGGCGCGGTCCAGGTACGGATCTGAGCCGGCGGCCGGTACGCGGCCACCCCCGACGCCCGGGCACCTGCTTCGTCGCCCAGAGGCCCGCTTCGGCACCCGGTCGGCACGCGGACGACAATGTTCGGCAGGCAGACATCAAGAGGTCCGGCCCGGGACTTCGAATCCCGGGCCGGACCTGTACGTATGCGTTGCACAGCCGCAGACGGCTGTGCGGCGCGGCCGCTCAGCGACCGCTCTGACCCCGCGGCATCCGCATGCCCTTCGGCATCGGCCCCTTCGGGATGGGCATGTTGCTCATCAGGTCTCCCATCGCGCGCAGCCGGTCGTTGACCTGCGTGGTCTGGGGGCCCGTGAGGACTCTCGGCAGCTTCAGCAGCCTGGTGCGCAGCTTCTTCAGCTCCACCTGGCCCTCGTCCTCGCCGACGACGAAGTCGTGCACGGGAACGTCCGAGACGACCCGGGCCATGCGCTTCTTCTCGGACGCCAGCAGCGAACGCAGCCGGTTCGGATTGCCCTCGGCCACCAGGACGATGCCCGCACGGCCCACGGCACGGTGGACGACGTCCTGGCTGCGGTTCATCGCCACGGCAGGAGTGATCGTCCAGCCCTTGCCGATGTTCTCCAGTACGGCCGCCGCGGCGCCGGGCTGTCCTTCCATCTGGCCGAAGGCTGCCCGCTCGGCCCGGCGGCCGAAGATGATCGCCATCGCGAGCAGGGCCAGCATCACGCCCAGAATGCCCGCGTAGATCGGGTGTCCGATCAGGAAGCCGATGGCGAGGAGTACACCGAAGGTGACAAGCCCCACGCCGGCCAGGATCAGGCCGATCTTCCGGTCGGCACGCCGGGTCATCTTGTACGTCAGAGCGATCTGCTTGAGCCGCCCCGGGTTGCTCTCGGAGTCTTCCTTCCTCGCCATGCGGGGAAGTTTACGTGGCGGCCGGCCTCCGGTCGGCCGCGGCCTCCAGTACCCGCTGGGCCTCGGTACGCGCGACCGCCCGGCGGCGGTCCTCCAGCACCGCTGTCCAGGCGTTTCGGCGTGCTGTTTCGTGGCCCCTGCGCATCAGCAGGTTCTCGAAGCTCTCGAGCGCGCGCAGTGTGGTCCGCAAGGCGGTTCCCCTCCGTGATCTCACATAGCTGCCATGAACGGTATGTACATCCATCGTCACCGTTAGGTGTTACCAGCGGATGACCAGCGGGTCAAAGGCTGCGAACGCCGATGCGGCCAACGTCACGCCGTCGTGCATGCGGGGAGTGTCCCCCGTCATGCCGCCCGGGCGTCGCGTGCCTCGACCGCCTGCTTGTACAGACGTCCCGCGCGGTACGAAGAGCGCACCAGCGGGCCGGACATGACGCCCGCGAAGCCGATCTCCTCGGCCTCCTGCTGGAGTTCGACGAACTCCTGCGGCTTCACCCAGCGCTCGACGGGGTGATGGCGTGCGGAAGGCCTCAAGTACTGGGTGATCGTTATGAGTTCGCAGCCGGCTCCATGCAGGTCGCGCAGCGCCTCGCTGACCTCCTCGCGCGTCTCGCCCATGCCGAGGATGAGGTTGGACTTGGTGACCAGTCCGTCCTCGCGGGCCCGGGTGATCACCTCGAGGGAGCGCTCGTAGCGGAACGCGGGACGGATGCGCTTGAAGATGCGGGGCACCGTCTCGACGTTGTGGGCGAGGACCTCGGGACGCGAGGAGAAGACCTCCGCGAGCTGCTCCGGTACGGCGTTGAAGTCGGGGATGAGCAGTTCGACCCCGGTGTCGGGCATCAACTCGTGGATCTGGCGCACCGTTTCGGCGTAGAGCCAGGCACCGCCGTCGTCAAGGTCGTCACGGGCGACGCCGGTGATCGTCGCGTAGCGCAGCTCCATCTGCTGGACGGACTCCGCGACGCGGCGCGGCTCGTCCCGGTCGAGCTCGGCCGGCCTGCCCGTGTCGATCTGGCAGAAGTCGCAGCGGCGGGTGCACTGTTCGCCGCCGATGAGGAAGGTGGCCTCCCGGTCCTCCCAGCATTCGAAGATGTTGGGGCAGCCGGCCTCCTGGCACACCGTGTGCAGACCCTCGCGCTTGACCAGGTCCTGCAGAGCGTTGTACTCGGGCCCCATCTTCGCCCGGGTCTTGATCCACTCGGGCTTGCGCTCGATGGGGGTCTGGCTGTTGCGGACTTCAAGGCGGAGCATTTTGCGACCGTCGGGTGCGACAGCGGACACGTCCGGCTCCCTACGTACTTTCGATTCCTCGGCGAACTTCAGGGTACGCCCATCGCTCCGGTGTCTCCCACCGCCGGTGGCCTCACAGACGCAGGCCGCGGTCACAGCAGCGTCGCGGCAGCGGGCAGAGCCGGTGCGGCAGGCCTCACACGGCGCGGGGCAGCGGCTCCGACGACTCCAGGACCTCGCTCAGGTGCTTCTCCATGACGGGCAGCACGTCGGTCACCGGAACGTCGTGACCCAGTTCGTTCGAGAGCGACGTCACGCCCGCGTCGCGGATACCGCAGGGGACGATGCGGTCGAACCAGGTGTTGTCCGGGTCGCAGTTGAGCGCGAAGCCGTGCATGGTCACGCCCTTCGCGACGCGGACGCCGATCGCGCCGATCTTGCGGTCCTCGCCTCGCTGACCCGCGTTGGAGGGCGCGTACTCGGGGCCGCGCAGCCGCGGGTCGTACTCGTCGTCGTCATCAGCGTGCGGCTCGAAGTCGAGGGAGAGACCGCCGAGATCCTTCCCCGGGCGGCCGGCCGGGTCCGCGGAGTCCCCGAGCACCCACGCGCCGCTGCGCCCCTCGATCCGTGTGGTCTCCAGACCGAAGTCGGCGCAGGTGCGGATCATGGCCTCTTCCAGCCTGCGCACGTGCGCGATCACGTCGACCGGGCGGGGCAGCTTCAGGATGGGGTAGCCGACGAGCTGCCCCGGGCCGTGCCAGGTGATCTTCCCGCCGCGGTCGACGTCGACGACGGGAGTGCCGTCGACGGGGCGCTCGCTGGGATCCGTGCGGCGTCCCGCCGTGAAGACCGGGGTGTGCTCGAGCAGCAGGCAGGTGTCGGGGATCTCGTCCGCCAGCCGCGCCGCGTGCACTCGGCGCTGCTCCTGCCATGCCTCTTCGTAGTCCACGGCTTCGGCGCCGAACCCCAGACGGACAAAGCGCAGCTCGCTCACGGCTCCTCCAATGTCGAACCGGCCCGTGCCGGGTCGGCCGGCTCCGGCCGGGGCGGGCCGTGAAGCCCGGCCCCGAAGAAAACTGTACGGCCGCGGCGGCCCTCTCCGGCAGCCGGGCACCTCCTCACACGTATGGATGAAAAGGACAGCGAAGGGGGCAAGCAGCCCCGGTGGGGCGGCTAAGTTCGCGCCGTTCCGCAGGGTGCCACGGCGCCTGCAGCAAGCCGTAGCTCAGGAGCCCGTAAAGCTGATGACCATCGAACGTTCCGGGGATTCCTCGGCCGAGTCCTCCTCCTCTCCCTCCGCCGCATCCTCCCCTTCGTCACCGTCTCCTTCGGCGTCGTCGCCCGGGCAGTCCTCGGCGCAGCGCGTCCCCAACCGTCAGCTCGCCGCGCTCATCGCGGAGGCGGGCTTCTCCAACGCCGGACTGGCCCGGCGCGTGGACCAGTTGGGCCTGGAGCACGGTCTCGATCTGCGCTACGACAAGACGTCGGTGACGCGGTGGCTGCGCGGCCAGCAGCCACGCGGTACGACGCCCGCGCTGATCGCGGAGGTCTTCACACGCCGGCTCGGCAGGCGGCTGAGCGCACAGGATCTGGGTCTGGACGCCTGCGCGCCCGTCTACGCGGGGCTGGAGTTCGCCGCGACGCCGTCCGAAGCCGTGGACATCGTCAGCGGGCTGTGGCGCAAGGACTCGGGAAGCCACGCGGAGCTGCGCAAGATCGCCTTCACCCCGGCGGGGCTCGTCGTCCCCAGCCGTGACTGGCTGATCGGGCGTCCCGACGAGCGGGTGGCCCGGGGCGTCGACCCGGACGCCGGTCCGGGAGCGGACGGATCCGGGGGTCTGCTCGGCCGCCCCCATGCCGCGGGAGTGGGCGCTCGGCAGGGCCTCGGCGGTGCACGAGTGCCCACGCAGGCACGCGGGACGACGCCCGTCCCGGCCGGGGCCCGCACTGCCGCCGGTGCTGCCGCGGCCGCGGGCACGCTGGCCCGTGGAGCGGCCGGCGTCCCCGGTGCGATCCGGGCCGAGCGGCCCGACCGCACGGAGCGCGGCCCGGGCCAGCGCGTCTCCGCGGGCGACGTCAACGCCCTGCGCTCCGTGGGCGAACTCTTCCGCGCGCTCGACCACGCTTACGGCGGCGGCCACGCCCGGCAGGCGCTGGTGCGGTACCTGGAGCACGAGGCGGAGCCGATGCTCCGCGGCGTGTACGGGGAGCAACTCGGGCGGCGGCTCTTCGGTGCCGCCGCCGACCTGACGCGGCTCGCGGGCTGGACGTCGTACGACATCGCAGCGCACGGGCTGGCACAGCGCTACTTCGTGCAGGCGCTGCGCCTGGCGCAGGCGGCGGGCGACCGCGCCTACGGCAGCTATGTGCTGGTGACGATGAGCAGGCAGGCGGTGTATCTGGGGCACGGCCGCGAGGCGGTGCAGCTGGCCAGGGTGGCGCAGCAGGGCGTGGGCAGCGCCGCCCCGCCGCTGGTGCAGGCGCTGCTGCACGCGGCGGAGGCCCGAGGGCACGGCGTGCTGGGCGAGGTGCGTGCCTGCACGTCCTCGCTGGCGCGGGCCGAACGGGCCCTGGAGGCGGCGAAGTCGGGCGAGGAGGTGCCGCCGTGGGCGCGCTTCTTCGACGAGGCGCAACTGGCCGACGAGAGCGGGCACTGCCACCGCGACCTTCAGCAGTACCGGGCGGCGGCGCAGCACGCGGAGCGCTCGCTTCAGCTGCGCGGCACGGGCTTCGCACGCAGCCGTCTCTTCTGCCGGGTGGTGCTGGCGACGGCGCGGCTGGGGCTCGGTGAGGTCGAGCAGGCGTGTGTGCTGGCCGCCGAGGCGGCGCAGCAGGCGGCGGAGATGCGGTCGGTGCGCGCTCACGAGTACGTGCGCGACTTCGAGCGGCGGCTGGAGCCCTACCGGGACGCGGCGCCCGTGCGGGGGTACCGCGAGCGGGTGGCGGCGCTGAACTGAGCTGCTCCGCACGGTCGTTCCCTCACGGGAGCCGCGCCACGCTGATAGGGGCAGGGGCGACTGCCGGACGCGGTCGCCTGCCCGCCAGCCGGCTCAGTCTCCGGTGCGGCCGTCGATGTGCTCGCGGAGGAGGTCGGCGTGGCCGTTGTGCCGGGCGTACTCCTCCGTCATGTAGATCAACAGGCCGCGCAGATCCATGAGATGGCCCTTCGGTCGGCGGAAGGAGTCGTCGAGCGAGCGTTCGGCGGCGGCCGCGCGGGCCGCCGCGACCTCCTGGTGGTAGATCTCGAAGTCGCCGGGGGCGCTCTCGGGCGTGCCGTCCTCGAAGTCCCCCTCCATGTTGTCCTCCGTGAAGAAGACCCATGGCAGACCGGTCTCGCCGGCGAGGTGGTTGCGGAACCACCAGCGTTCGCAGCCGGCGAGATGCCGGGCAAGGCCCAGCAGGGACAGCGTGGAGCGGCCGACGGGCCGCAGCGTGAGCTGCTCGCCGGTCAGGCCGCCGCACTTGTACAGGAACGTCGCGCGCGCGTGTTCCAGAGCGGACTCCAGCACCGTTCTCTCATCGCCTGCGTACACG
The DNA here is from genome assembly GCF_000426165.1 of Streptomyces sp. TAA486. Classification (NCBI taxonomy): domain Bacteria; kingdom Bacillati; phylum Actinomycetota; class Actinomycetes; order Kitasatosporales; family Streptomycetaceae; genus Streptomyces; species Streptomyces sp. TAA486. The sequence goes on from NZ_AUEV01000003.1 coordinate 27,934, forward strand.
CGCTCGGGACGCTGCACTTCGGGAGTGGTCCAGGTCATGCGCTCAATCTATGGCGCACCACTGACAACGGGGCCCCGCTCGCACAGCCCCGCTGCCCGCCCGCCCCTGCACCGATTGCCTCTGGCCGGCCGGGCCACCCCCAGCCGGCTCAGCCCAGCCACCGCAGTCCGGCCGCCGTCGGACCGAATCCGCACCGGGTGTAGAACCCCGTCAGGTGCTGCTCGTAGTCGACGTGCAGCCACCGCGCTCCGGCCAGCCGCGCCTCGTCCGCGGCTCGCCGTACGAGCCGCGCTCCCACGCCCTGTCTCCGCACGCACGGGTGCACGGTTGTGTCCAGCACGAAGGCATGCACGCCGCCGTCCCCCACGACGTTGACGTAGCCGACGAGTTCGTCGTCCCGGAAGGCCGCGACCCACAGCAGGCTGCGCTCCAGGAGGGCGCCGAAGTCGGTGTGTTCGTGCGCCGGCCAGGACGCGGCGAACAGCGTGTTGAGTTCGGCGTCGCACAGCGGCGCCCGCACCCGGAGTCGCACCGGCGGCACGGCAGGGCGGTCCGTCACCGGTCGGTCATCTCGCAGGGGATCTCCATCGTGACCATCGTCGGGCCGCCGGACGGGCTGCTGACCGCGAGGATCCCGTCGAACTGGCCCAGCCGACGCTCGATTCCCGCCATTCCGGAGCCCTTTCGCGGGTCGGCGCCGCCGCGCCCGTCGTCGGTGACGGCGATGCACAGCATGCCCTCACCCGTGGCGGCCGCCCGGCTGTAGTGGATGTCCAGCCACACGCGTTCGGCCTGTGCGTGCTTGGCGGCGTTGGTGAGGACCTCGCTGATCGCGAAGTACGCGGCGGACTCGACCGGTTCGGCGAAGCGTCCCTCCAGTTCGACTTCCGCTTCGACGGGGACCTGCATGCGCAGCGCCAGTGCCCGTGCGGCGTCGCCGAGGCCCCGTTCGGCGAGGACAGGCGGGTGGATTCCGCGTACCAGGTCGCGCAGTTCGGTCAACGCCTCCGCGGAGTTCTCACGTGCCTGTGCGAGGAGCTTCTTCGCCTGTGCCGGGTCCGTCTCGATGAGTGCTTCGATCGCGCCGAGGCTCATGCCCATGGAGACGAGGCGTGCCTGCGCACCGTCGTGCAAGTCGCGTTCGATGCGGCGCAGTTCGGCGGCCGAGGAGTCGACGGCGTCGTGCCGCGACTCGTAGAGCCGCTCGACGCGCTGCTCGAGCTGCGCGCCCCGGCTGGGCGAGATCATGCCCTTGACGATGAGGAAGTGGCCCTTGATGAAGTACGGGTTCACACTCGTCGCGAGCACGATCAGCAGGGCGCCGAGACCCGCGCACAGGGTGGCCGTACCGAAGCCCTCGACGGGGATGAAGGCGTACCAGTAGTTGTGCTGCACTGCCCGCCAGACCCCCGCGAAGATGACGAAGCCCTCGATGCCGTACGCGATGAACGCGGCGGGAAAGAGCGCGGTGACGAAGCCGAACACGGCGTCCGTGAGCAGCCAGCCCAGGTCCCGCCAGGTGGCGGGGTCACGAAGCAGCCGCATGCAGCGTGCGACGGTGCCGCCGACGCCGTTGGCCGGCGGGAGCGGACGGTAGGGCGGCAGGACGGTGATGTCCGCCCAGTCGCGGGCGAGTTGGCGCCGCTGGTTGGCGTGCATGCGCACCAGGTGCATCACGGCGGGCGTCGTGAAGAGGCCGACGCCGAGCACGATGAAGGCGATGGACAGGACGCTCGCGATGAACAGCGCCAGCGAGACGCCGAGCGAGAGCATGCACAGCGCCAGTCCCCGTGCCGCCGCCGTCAGCGAGTCCCGGACCCTGCCGCGCAGTGCCGGTTCCCGCGGCGTCGCCGGAGGGGCCCCCGGGACGATCCCCTCCGCCGCTGCTCTTTGATTCACCGCTGCCGCCCCTTCTGCCTGGTCCCCACAGCCGCTCCCCCACCGGGGTGCCGCGGCGCTCCGTGCGCCGGATACCGCTCCAGTCTGCGCCGCGCCCGGCCTCACGGGCAGGGGGACCGGCTCCCTCACGACGGTGTAGCTGGCACCACCCCCGCACTGGCACCTCCCCCTCCATGAACAGGGGGCTTCGGCGGCTGGGGAGGCCGGGCGCCGCTTTCTAGCGTTCGAGTCGACCGGATCACACCTCCCCTGAGCTCCTCAGGGGGTCCATGACGAGGGGGAGTTCACCCATGCGCGATGCACCGGGGCAGCCAGTGCCTCACAGGGATGCGTTCGACGATCCGTACGGGGATCCTTATGCCGACCCGGGTCGGAACGGTGGCCGGAGACGGCGCGGTCCCGGCCTCGCCGCCCGGCTCGGCGGCTGGAGCACACGGCACCGCAGGACGGCGGTCTTCGGCTGGCTCCTCTTCGTCGTGCTCGCGGCCTGCCTCGGCGGCGTCACCGGTGTGGCCGAGGTCAGCGAGTCGGAGGGCATGTCGGGCGACTCCGCCCGCGCCGAGCACATCCTGGAGGACGCCGGGATCGAGGCGCCGGCGAGCGAGATGATCATGGTGAGTGCTTCGAGCCCGGACGGCTGGCGGCAGGTCGCCCGAGAGGTCACCGGCGCCGTGGAAGGCACGGGCGAGGCCAGGCACCTGCGCGGCCCGGTCCCGTCGGAGGACGGCAGGGCGGGTCTGCTGCAGTTCCGCATGCACGGCGACGCGGAGACCTCCGGCGACCGGGTGCAGCCGGTCATCGACGCCGTGGAGAAGGTGCGCGCGGCCCACAAGGGTGAGGGCGTCACCGTCCACCAGTACGGGGAGGCCAGCGCCGACAAGTGGCTGGGCGAGATGCTCAGCGACGACTTCGCGAAGGCCGAGTGGACAGCCGTTCCGCTGGCGCTGGGCATCCTGCTGGTGGCCTTCGGAGCGCTGGTCGCCGCGCTGCTGCCGGTGGCGCTGGCCGTCACCGCGTTCGTCGCGGCGAACGGGCTGCTCGCCGTCGCGAGCCACCAGTTGCACATCTTCGACACCACCAGTTCGGTGATGCTGCTGATGGGCCTCGCGGTCGGCATCGACTACTGCCTCTTCTATCTGCGGCGGGAACGCGACGAGCGCGCCGCCGGCCGCGACGCGCAGACCGCGCTGCGGGTGGCCGCCGCCACCAGCGGCCGTGCCGTGCTGGTGTCGGGGCTGACCGTCATGGTGGCGATGGCGGGCCTCTTCCTGTCGGGCCTGCTGATGTTCAAGGGCTTCGCCGTGGCCACGATCCTGGTCGTCCTCATCGCGATGCTGGGCTCCGTGACGATCCTGCCCGCGCTGCTCTCGTGGCTGGGCGACCGCGTCGAGCGGGGCAGGCTTCCCCGGTGGCGCCGGCGGGGCGAAGCACGCGGCCAGGCGCACCGGAAGGGCGGGCACCGCGGGAGCGGCCGCATCTCCGCCGGTGTGCTGCGTCCCGTACTGGCGGCGCCGGGCGTTTTCGCCGTGCTGGCGACCGTCGCGATGCTCGCGCTGTCCGCACCGATGCTCGGGATGAAGACGGAACAGCTCACGCTGGACAAGCAGATGCCCTCCGGCTCGCCGCTGAGGGTCAGCTCGGAAGCGATCAACGAGACCTTCCCCGGCGGACCCGCACCGGCCCACGTCGTCATCAAGGCGGAGGACGTCGACTCGCCCCGGGTGCGGGCCGCCCTCGCCGACTTCGCCCAACGGGCCCGCGCCGACAAGCACTTCGGCAAGGGAGCCGAGACGACGGTGCACCGCGCCGCGGACGTGGCCGAGATCGACGTCCCCCTGGCGGGCAACGGCACCGACGACACCTCGAAGGCCGCGGTCGAACGGCTGCGCGACACGCTCGTCCCGCAGACGCTGACACCCGTGGCGCGAGGCGGCCAGGCCTACGTGAGCGGCGAGCTGGCGAGTTCGATGGACTTCAACGACCAGCTGAGCCGGGGCATCGTGCCGGTCCTCGTCTTCATCACGGGCGTCACGTTCCTGCTGATGCTGGTCAGCTTCCGCTCGCTGCCCGTCGCGCTCGCGTCCGTGGTCCTCAATCTGCTGTCCGTCGGGGCCGCGTACGGCGTCATGACGGCCGTCTTCCAGCACGGCTGGGGAGCGGAAATGCTCGGCACGGAGGCGGTCGGGGCGATCGAGTCGTGGATGCCGCTGTTCGTGCTGGTGGTGCTCTTCGGCCTCTCGATGGACTACCACGTCTTCGTGGTCTCCCGTATCCGCGAGGCCCACGAGCGCGGCGCGGACACCCGGGAAGCGATCCGGGAGGGCGTGCGCGCCACGGCAGGTGCGGTGACCGGCGCCGCAGTGATCATGGTGGCGGTCTTCGCGGTCTTCGGCACATTGTCGATGCAGGACATGCAGCAGATGGGCATCGGACTCGCGGTGGCAGTGCTGCTGGACGCGACGCTCGTACGGATGGTGCTGCTGCCCGCGGTGATGATGCTGCTCGGCGAGCGCAACTGGTACCTGCCGCGCATGCTGCGCGGGCTGCCGCCGCACGGGGACCCCGAGGAGGCCGCGACCGCGCCCGGCACCGCTGGTCCCGCGTACGCAGCGCCCGTCGCTGCCGGGTCCGCCGATCCTGCGCCGGCCGCGCGCTCCCGCTGACAGGGCCGGGCCCGAGTCGTCGAACTCGCCCCTGCCCCGCGGCGCACGCCCGCGGGGCAGGGGCGAGTTCCTGCCCGACGACCGCCGACGACCGCCGACGACCGCCGACGACGGGGCACGCCCCCGCAGACAGCATCGTTCCCGCAGGTCAGAGCGGGCATGGCGGTATACCTGCGGGGGCGCCACCGCACCTGGCCTGATCGGCGAGCTTCTCTCGTGGGCCGCCGCCACAGCCCGTACGCTGCCCCCATGCCGCACATCACTGTCGACTACTCCGATGCCCTCGCCGAGACGTTCGACCGCCGTGGCTTCGGGCTGGCCCTGCATCCGCTGCTCGCCCGCACCGTGGTGGGTTCCGTGACGGGCTGCAAGACCAGGTTCCGGCAGATCGACGAGTGCGTGATCGCGGACGGCGTGGACGAGGTCGCGATGCTCCACGTCGAGGTGGCACTGCTGTCCGGCCGCACTCCCGAGGCGAAGGCCGAGCTCTCCCGTGCCGTCCTCGGACTCGCCCGGGACCACGTCAAGCCGACTCCGGGCGTCACCCTGCACACCTCCGTGGACGTCTGCGACCTCTCCCGCGGCAGCTTCGCAAGTCACACGGAAGAGGACCACATATGAAATTCGGACTGCTCGGCACCGGGCCTTGGGCGCTCAACACGCACGGGCCCGCTCTCGCGGCGCACAAGGACGTGGAGCTGACGGGCGTGTGGGGCCGCCGCTCCGAGGCGGCCAGAGAACTCGCCGGCCAACTGGACACGCGCGCCTACGACGACGTCGACGCACTGCTGACCGACTGCGACGCCGTCGCCGTCGCGCTTCCCCCCGACGTGCAGGCGCCGCTGGCCGTGCGGGCCGCCGAGGCCGGCTGCCATCTGCTGCTGGACAAGCCCGTCGCCACGACGCCCGATTCGGCTCGGCAGGTCACCGAAGCGGTGGCCGCGGCGGGCGTCGCGTCCGTCGTCTTCTTCACGCTGCGCTTCAGCGAGCCGACCGCCACATGGATCGGCGAACAGGCCGCCACGGAGGGATGGCTGACGGGCCGTGCGGACTGGCTCTCCCCCGTTTTCGGCGGCGCCGACTCCCCGTACACGGCCTCGCCGTGGCGCAGGGAGAGGGGCGCCCTGTGGGATGTCGGGCCGCACGCGCTGTCCGTACTGCTGCCGGTGCTCGGCGATGTGACCGACCTCGGTTCCGTACGGGCGGGGCGCGGCGTCGGCGACACCGTACACATGATCCTCCGGCACGCGGACGGGGCCTCCAGCACCTGCACGCTCAGCCATTCCGTCCCGCCCGCTGCAGCCGGGGTCACCGCCGAGGTCAGGGGTTCCGCCGGTGCGGTCACCCTGCCGCAGCGGGAGGAGGCGCCGGTGGACGCCTTCGCACGGGCCGTCGACGCGCTCGCCGAGGCAGCACGTACGGGGCAGACCCACGCCTGTGATGTCCGTTTCGCGCAGCGGGTCACGGAGATCCTCTCGAGCGCGGAGGCCGCTCTCCAGCCGTAGCGGCGAACGGAGAACGCCGACGCACACCGGGAAAGACGCGGCAGGACGCGGGAAGCGCGGCAGCGGCACGGGACGGGCGCGGATGGGGTGATCCCGCTCGCGCCCTGCCGCTGTCACGGACGCACTCCCGATGCACATCACGGTCATCTCGGACAATTCCCGGACGTTTGCCTGCAACTGCCCTTTCCCGGACTTCGCCTGGGCGGTGCTCCCAAGCCGGTAGATTCGGTGAGCGACCCAGCTTCCCGGCCACCGTGGAGACGTTGTGCGAGTCGTCATCGCCGAAGACCTGTTCCTGCTGCGTGACGGCCTCGTGCGCCTGCTGGAGGCGTTCGGTTTCGAGATCGCGGCGGCCGTCGACAACGGGCCGGAGCTGAGCAAGGCGCTGAAGGAGCTGGAACCCGATGTCGCCGTCGTCGATGTGCGCCTGCCGCCTTCGTTCAGCGACGAGGGTCTGCAGTGCGCGCTGGAGGCGCGGCGCAGACGCCCCGGGCTGCCGGTCCTGGTCCTCTCCCAGCACGTCGAGCAGCTGTACGCACGCGAACTGCTCGCGGACGGCACGGGAGGCACCGGCTATCTGCTCAAGGACCGGGTCTTCGACGCTGAGCAGTTCGTGGACGCGGTGCGACGCGTCGCCGCGGGCGGTACGGCGATGGATCCCCAGGTGATCCAGCAGCTGCTCTCCCGGCGTTCTCGGGAGGCGCCCATGGCGAAACTCACAGCCCGGGAGCGGGAAGTGATGGAACTCATGGCGCAGGGTCGTTCCAACACCGCGATCGCCACTCAGCTCGTCGTCACGGAGCGGGCCGTCGCGAAGCACACGTCAAATATTTTCGGGAAGTTGGGGCTTCCGCCCTCGGACGACGACAACCGTCGCGTGCTCGCCGTGCTGGCTTATTTGGACGGGTCCGACCGGGGCTGACCAGCGCAATCTTTGCCGCGCCCTCTCGTACAATCACATAACACTCCATTAGCGTGCGCACCACATGTGTCAGCGGTGACCGGATGTTGCGAGAAGTGGAGCACGCCGTGGAGGACATCAACAGACGCAAGCTTCTGGGTACGGCGGGAGCGCTCGGCGCGGGTGTCGCGCTGGGGCCCAGCACGAACCCGGCAGCGGCCCAGACGCCGGCCGCGCCCGGCATCCACACGGCCGCGGACATGAAGCACGCAGAGGCCGCCGTCCAGCGTCTGCTCCCCGACCACGACGACCAGATCTCCTTCACCGTGCTCACGGGCGGCAAGGAGCGGTTCAAGGTCTCGGGACGCGCGGGCGCCATCGAGATCGCCGGGACCTCACCGGCCGTGGCCCTCACCGGACTGCACTGGTATCTGAAATACACCTGCGCGTCCCACATCTCCTGGGCGGGAAGCCAGACGGATCTGCCCAAGCAGCTCCCCGCGCCGGGCAGCCCGTACGAGCGCAGCGCCACCGTGCCGCACCGCTTCATGCTCAACGACACGCACGACGGCTACACCGCCCCGTACGCAGACTGGGCGCACTGGGAGCGCTTCATCGACGTGATGGCGCTGCACGGCTGCAACGAGGTGCTGGTGACGACCGGTTCCGAGGCCGTCTACCACCGTCTGCTGATGGACTTCGGCTACTCCGACGACGAGGCCCGCGAGTGGATTCCCGCACCCTCGCACCAGCCGTGGTGGCTGCTGCAGAACCTGTCCGAGTACGGCGGGCCCATCTCCTCCGGCCTGCTGAAGAAGCGTGAGGACCTGGGCCGACGCATCGTGACCCGGCTGCGCGAACTGGGCATGCACGCCGTGCTGCCCGGCTACTTCGGCACGGTTCCCGACGATTTCTCAGACCGTAACCCTGGCGGAAGGACCGTGCCCCAGGGTGACTGGAACGGCCTGACCAGGCCCGCGTGGCTCGACCCGCGCACGTCCGTCTTCCGCACGGTCGCCGCCTCGTTCTACAAGCACCAGAAGGACATCTTCGGAGAGATCCGCCACGTCAAGATGGATCTGCTGCACGAAGGCGGCAAGGCCGGCGACGTGCCCGTCGCGGACGCGGCGCAGGCCGTCGAGAAGGCACTTCAGACGGCGCTGCCCGGCGCGACCTGGATGATTCTCGGCTGGCAGAAGAACCCGCGCCGCGCGCTGCTGGATGCCCTGAAGCACAAGAACCGCGCGCTCGTCGTCGACGGACTCTCCGACCTGGAGAGAATCACCAGCCGCGAGTCGGACTGGGGCGACGTCCCCTACGCGTTCGGCACGATCCCCAACTTCGGCGGCCGCACGACGATCGGCGCCAAGACCCAGATGTGGTCGGAGCGTTTCACCAAGTGGCGTGACAAATCCGGCAGCAAGCTGGCAGGCACCGCCTACATGCCGGAGTCCACACACCGCGACCCCCTCGCCTTCGAACTCTTCAGCGAACTCGCCTGGCGTGAGGAGGCGGTCGAGCGCGAGCAGTGGTTCGCCAACTACGCGCGACTGCGCTACGGCGGCGACGACGAGAAGGCCCGCGCCGCGCTCGCGGCCCTGCGCGGCACCGCGTACGAGATCAGCAGCACCGACGGCCGTCCGCACGACAGCATCTTCTCGGCACGGCCCAGCCTCGACGCCCGCTCCGGCGCTCACTACGCCACGCACACCCCGGCTTTCGACCTCGCCGACTTCGACGCGGCGCTGACGGCCCTGCTCGGCGTCCGCGAATCGCTGCGCGGCAGCGACGCCTACCGCTACGACCTCACCGACATCACGCGCCAGGCCCTCGCCAACCGATCATGGATGCTGATCGGCCGGCTGAAGTCCGCGTACCAGCAGGAGGACTCCGCGGCCTTCCGCAAGCTCAGCAATCTGTGGCTCTCGCTGATGAAACTGAGCGACGAGATCGCCGGCACCCACCAGTCCTTCCTGCTCGGCCCGTGGCTGGCCGACGCGCGGGAACTGGCCGGCGACGCGTCGGAAAAGGACAAACTCGAACTCACCGCGCGCACGCTTCTCACCGCGTGGGCGGACCGCCCCGCCGCCGACAAGGGCATGCTCGCCAACTACGCCAACCGTGACTGGCAGGGCCTCCTCGGCGACTTCCACCAGCCCCAGTGGCGCGCCTATCTGGAGGAGCTCGAGGACGCCCTCGCCGAGGACCGGACCCCCAAGATCTTCGACTGGTACGAGCTGGAGGCGGCCTGGACGCGGGAGAAGAAGTCGTATCCGCAGCGTCCCTCCGGTGACGCCTACCGCACCGCGAAGCGCGTGCACGCCGCCCTGTCCAAGGCGCCGTTCCAGGGCAGCCTGACCGCCAAGTCCGACCCGGTCACGCTGACCCCCGGTGCCTCCGGCGAGTTCGAGGCCGTCTTCCGCAACGAGAGCGGGCTGCGCGCCACCGGCACCGTCGACTTCTCCCTGACCGGCCTGCAGGACGCCGAGCCGCAGGGCTCCACCTCCGTCCTCCGCGTCGAGCAGGGCAGCAGCGCCGGCGTGACCTGGCGCGTGCGGGCGCCGAAGGACGAGCTCAAGGACCCGCTCAAGCCGCTCGACTACGAACTGGTCGTGGAGTACGGGCCCGAGGGCGAGCGCCGCGTGCGGATGCCGCAGCCCGGCAAGCTCTACGTCGCGGGGCCGCTCGACCAGGAGCTGTCCACCGTCAGCACCAACGACGCCGTCTTCGGCCAGCTCGGCAAGCGCTTCGCGATCGAAGGCGGCGGCGACGACATGTGGAAGGGCACCTCGCACTTCGGCGCCATCTACCGCGAGGGAGCCCTGCGTGACGGGGTCTCGGTCACAGTGCGCGTCACCTCGCAGGAGGAGACGGGACCGTGGGCCCGTGCCGGAATCGTCGCCCGCAACGAGCTGCCCGGCGCGGGCTCGCAGGGCTTCGTGAACCTGTCGGTGACACCGGGCAACGGTGTGGTGCTCTCCTACGACTCCGACAGCGACGGCACCCTCGACCGCTACGAACGCGTCACCGGCGTCGCCACCCCCGTCACGCTGCGCCTCACCCGCGACGGCCGCACCTTCCAGGGTGAGCTGTCCACGGACGAGGGCGCGAACTGGCGCTCCGTCGGCACCGTCACCGTGCCGGGTGTGCTCTCGCAGCAGGACGTGGGGATGTTCATGTCGGCGACGAACGGCGGCACCGGGACCCGCGGCACTGTGGAATTCCAGGACTGGGAAGTGCGCTGACCTCGACGGGCCTGCTCCCCCCGGATGCGCCGGATACCTCGTCGCACCGGGGGGCCAGGTGACCAAGCCAACGGTCGTTCGTTCTCGTGGGCGTGGCCCTTTCGGAAACGACTTCGCAGCATTCACGCACACCGTCCGGCTCCGTCGACGTGGAGCAGGCCCAGGCGGCGCTCGTCGAGCACTACCCGAGGCTGGTACGGCTGGCCTATCTCGTACTGCCGCCCTCCCTCGCCCGGCACCGGCGGGTGCTGACGGCGCATTCGCTCGTACAGCGCGCGCTCCCCCGCGGCCGCGGCAGCGCGGAGGTCAGGCCGCTGCCGACGCAGAGGCGCGGCGGTGAGCACCGGCCCGGAGGCGTCGCCGCCGGCGCGACGCGCTCAGACGTCTACGACTATCTGACGACGTGCGTGCTGCGGTCGGCGCTCGCCGGTGAGCGCCGGCGGCGGCTGGGCCCGTGGCGGCTGCGTCCGCTGCCCGTGCGGCCGGGTTTCCTCCCGCTCGTCCTCGGGCTCCGGCTCTTCCCGCGTTCCGGCGGCGCATACGAACTCGCCCTGGAGAAGGCGCTGTCGGAGGTCTCCGGCGCGGCACGGGCGGCCTGCGCGCTGCGCGGCTGGGAGGACATGCCTGACGAAGAGGTGTGCCGCGTGCTCGGAGCGGCCGGGGTGGAGGAGCCCGCCGCGGCGCTCGCGGCGGCATCCGGGATCCGTCTGCCCGCGGCCGGCAAGGACCGGCCGGTGCTGGGTCCTTCGGAGTTCGACCCGTGCTCGCTGCAGGCACGGCCCACCGATCTGCTGCGCCGCCGTCAGCATCTGCGCGCGGCTCTCGCGGCTGTGGCGGCGGTCGTCGTGTGCGGTGGTCTTCTGGGGCTTCCCGGCGACTCCTGGGGCCCGGACGGCGCGGCGGCGCCGCTCTACGCCCGCAACCCGGCGGCCGAACAGGCCCTGGAACCGGGCTCGTTGATCCGCGTACCGGCCGGAGCCTGGAAGCAGGCGTCACGCACGGACTTCTCCGCCTGGCCGGCACGCGGCGACCTCACCAACGACGAGGGACTGCTGCGCCGGGCGCTCGCCGTCTGGGCGCGCCCCGGTGGAAAGGTGCGGCTCTCGCTGACGCAGGGCACATCCGCCGGACCACCCTCCGGGCCGCCCCAACTGCTGTACGCGGGGCGGGTGGACGGAGCGAAGGTCGTCCTGCTGCACGACGGGCTGCGAGCGGCGCGTTACGCCGAACCCGAGGGCGCGGACAGCGGCGGAGCGGTCCTGGACATCGCGCGTACGGACGGTGCTGACACGGCGGGTTCCGGTGCGCTGGTCGTCTCCCGCAGCGACTCCAACGTCCGCTATCTCACCGCTCCCTGGATCTCCAAGGCGGCCGAGGTGGACCTGCTGCACTCCGACGACGAGGGCCGGCAGCTCAACCGCGAGGACGACGGGGTGCTCATGTCGCTGACCGGCCCCGGCCCCGACCCGCGCCAGTGCAACCACTGGCCGGGGCTGCTGCTGTCCACGCGCGACCAATCGACACGTCATCTCTACACCGATCTGGGGGAGTTGACGCCGGCACGGGTCACGTCCGGGAACCCCAAGAAGAAGATGCGCGACGCGACGGGTGCGAAGGCCCGTGGGCGTCTGGAGCACACGGCCTGCGGGTTCCGCTCGATGCTCGGGGGCGGTGTGCGCTCGGTCAACACCTGGAAGTTCGCGACGCAGTTGCTGCCGGGCGGGGTGAGTTCGGCGACCTGGCTGTGCACCCGTGCTGAGACGTGGCGGGGCAAGGGCGCCCGGATCTTCACCAGTTTCCGGCGTTCCGGCCTGGAGCAGGGCGAGCAGGCGATGTTCACCTCGCGCGTGGTGGACACCCCTGCGTGCGGCCCGCGCAGGCCGCACGCCGTGAGCGGCGGGCTGTGGAAGAGCGATGCCGGCAACTGGTACGTGCTCGCCGCGGGCAGCAAGAAGGTGAGCAGCATCCGGGTCAAGGGCAAGTCGGGCGGCCCGAGCGGCACTTCACTGGACCGGAAGCTGGCTCTGCCCGCGAAGAAGGGCGCCAAGGCGAGGATCAGCGCTCGGCTGACCAACGGCGAGAAGATGAGCCTCAGGCGCTGAGGCGTCGGGGCGGGCGGGCGTGCGAGTGCCCGGATGCCTCCCGCCCATCGGTGGTCGGGCGTGGGGCGAGGACCGGCCCGACCGGCCGGGCGCGTGCGGACCGCGGTGGCGGGCCGCCGGCCGGCCGGACCGGAGAGTGGGACCGGGCGCGGAGCGAGGGCGGCGCCCGGATGAGAGTGCCGCCGGGACGGTCATCCGCTCCGTGCCCGGGACGTGTCCCCCGCGTGCGGGGGTGCCTGACCCGTGGAGCCTCGTACGACGAGCTCCGGCTGGAAGACGAACTCGCTGTGGGGCACGGGGTTTCCGCGGATCTCCTCCAGCAGCGTGGTCACCGCGGCGTTCGCCATGGCGCGCACCGGCTGCCGGACGGTCGTCAGCGGCGGGTCGGTGAAGGCGTTCAGCTCCGAGTCGTCGTAGCCGACGACCGAGACGTCGCGGGGCACGTCGAGTCCGCGCTGGCGTGCGGCGCGAATGGCGCCGAGGGCCATCAGGTCGCCGCCGCAGACGATGCCGGTGCAGCCCTCGTCCAGGAGACCGCCCGCCGCGGCGTGGCCGCCCTCCACCGTGAACAGGGTGTGCCGCACGAGGCCGGACGCCTTCCCCGGCCCGTCCTCGGCGAGCTCCTCCGCGAAGCCCTGAGCCTTGCGGCGCACCGGCACGAACCGGTCCGGGCCGACGGCGAGTCCGATCCGCTCGTGGCCCAGGTCCCGCAGGTGCCGTACCGCGATGCGGGCAGCCGCCCGGTCGTCCGGTGAGACGAAGGGCGCGGCGATCCGCTCGTTGTAGCCGTTGACGAGGACGTACGGCACGCCTCGGGCCGCGAGCCGCGCATAGCGAGCGGGATCGGCCGTCAGATCGGCGTGCAGCCCGGAGAGGAAGATGACGCCGGTGACGGCACGGTCGACGAGCTGGGCGACCAGTTCGTCCTCGGTGGCCCCGCCGGGCATCTGCGTGCCGAGCACGGGCGTGTAGCCGTAGCCACTGAGGGACTGCTCGATGACCTGGGCGAACGCCGGGAAGATCGGGTTGGTCAGCTCGGGGATGACGAGGCCGACGAGTCCCGCGCTGCGCGGCCGCAGACGTACGGGCCGCTCGTACCCGAGCACGTCGAGCGCGGCCAGCACGCGCTGCCTCGTCGAATCGGCCACGCCCGCCTTGCCGTTGAGTACGCGGCTGACGGTCGCTTCGCTGACGCGCGCCTGCCCGGCGATGTCGGCGAGGCGTGTGGCGGGGAGCGCCGAGGCCGGAGCCGTCATGCGCCCCCCTGCCCGACGGTGGCGTCCGCGCCGTCCGCAGCGGCGGCTTCGGCCGCCGGCACGGCACTCCACCATGCGGTGGTGTCGGCCGGCAAACGGCCACCGCCTTCGTACGGGCCGCTGGCGAGGATCAACTCGCCCGGGATTCCATGGAGTTCGGCGGGCCCGTCGCCGGTGTTGGCGGTGCAGACGAAGTCGCCGCGGCGGAAGGCGAGCACCCCCTCCGGTGCGGGCAGCCACTGGACCGACTCCCCCGCGCCGAGGCCGGGGTGCTCGTGGCGCAGCCGCAACGCCTTGCGGTACAGCTCCAGCGTCGAGCCGGGGTCGCCGGCCTGTGCCGCCACCGACATCTCGCCCCAGTCCTCGGGCTGCGGCAGCCAGCTCCCGCCGCGGCCGAAGCCGAAGGAGCTGCCGGCCCGGTCCCACGGCAGGGGCACGCGGCAGCCGTCGCGCAGCCCGTCCTGCCCGTTGTCGCGGAAGAAGGAGGGGTCCTGGCGGGCCTCGTCGGGGAGTTCGGTGACCTCGGGCAGGCCCAGCTCCTCGCCCTGGTAGACGTACGCGGAGCCCGGCAGCGCCAGCATCAGCAGCGCGGCGGCCCGTGCGCGGGGCAGGCCTCCGCCGAGGCGGGTGCGGTGGCGTACGACGTCGTGGTTGGAGAGCACCCACGTCGCGGGAGCGGCGACGGGCCGCATGGCCTCCAGGGACTCGGTGACGACGGCGCGCAGCGCTTCCGCGTCCCAACCGGTCTGCAGATAGTGGAAGTTGAACGCCTGATGCAGCTCGTCCTCGCGCACGTAGAGGGCGGTGCGCTGCGAGTTCGGAGTCCAGGCCTCGGCGACGCCGATGCGCTCGCCGGGGTACTCCTCCAGGACGCGCCGCCAGTCGCGGTAGATCTCGTGCACGCCGTCCTGGTCGAAGAAGGGCAGCCGCGCGTTGCCCAGCAGCCGCAGCTGGGCGGTCTGCCCGGTGTCGGGGAGGCCCTCTGCCTTGACGAGGCCGTGGGCGACGTCGATGCGGAATCCGTCGACGCCGAGGTCGAGCCAGAAGCGCAGCACGGTGCGGAACTCGTCGTGCACGGCGGGGTGTTCCCAGTCGAAGTCGGGCTGCTCGGGCGCGAAGAGGTGCAGATACCATTCACCCGGGGCGCCGTCGCTTTCCTTCACACGCGTCCAGGCCGGGCCTCCGAAGACCGACTCCCAGTCGTTCGGCGGCAGTTGGCCGTCCTCTCCCTTGCCGGGCCGGAAGTGGTAGCGCGCGCGGGCCGGTGAGCCCGGGCCCTCCTCGAGGGCCTGCTGGAACCACACGTGCCGGTCGGAGGAGTGGTTGGGCACGACGTCGACGATGACGCGCAGCCCCAGCGCGTGCGCGTCCTTGATCAGCGCGGCGGCGTCCGCCAGGTCACCGAAGCGCGGGTCGACGGAGCGGTAGTCGGTCACGTCGTAGCCGCCGTCGGCCTGCGGCGAGGCGTAGAAGGGGCTGAGCCACACAGCGTCCACGCCGAGATCCGCGAGGTACGGCAGCCGGGACCGTACGCCCGCGAGGTCGCCCATGCCGTCGCCGTCGGCGTCGGCGAAGGAGCGCGGATAGACCTGGTAGATGACCGCGTCACGCCACCATCCCGTGTGCTCCGGTCGGGGTCCCTGCTCGCCGACCGGAGCCGCGCTGCCGGCGTGTCCGAGATGCTGGGTCATGTCATCCCTGAGAGGTAGAGGTGTGGTGCGGTCCCCCGGCCGGTCCGGCCGGGGATGTGGCGTGTCTCAGAACGTCGTGGCTCACGACTTCGTGGCACCGGCGGTGAGTCCGGCGACGAGATGGCGCTGCGCGAACCCGAAGACGACCGCCGCGGGGACGGCGACGATGACGGCCGCGGCGGTCATCGAGCCCCAGTCCGAGCCGTACCGGTTGACGAAGGTCTGCAGCCCGCCCGCGAGAGTCAGGTTCTCCTCCCCCGTCATGAAGGCCGTGGCGTAGGCGACTTCGGCCCACGCGGTCACGAAGGTGTAGAACCCGGTGACGGCCAGGCCGGGTCTCGCCAGCGGCAGCACGAGCCGCCAGAAGGTCCCGAAGGGAGTGAGCCCGTCGACGCGCCCCGACTCGTCTATGTCGACGGGGACGGTGTCGAAGAAGCCCTTCATCATCCACGCGCAGAACGGCACGGCCACCGTCAGATAGGTGATGATCAGGCCGACGGGCTGGTTGAGCAGGCCGAGGCTCGCCATGGTGTTGTACAGCGGCACGATGAGCACCGCCATGGGGAACATCTGCGTGACCAGCAGCACCCACATCAGCGGCCGCATCCCGGGGAAGCGGAACCGGCTGATGGCGTAGCCGGTCGTCGCGGCGATGAAGACGCCGATCAGGGTCGTGCCCACGACGACGACCAGCGAATTGCCCAGCCACGTCAGGAAGTAGGTGTCGGCGACGACGTGCGTGTAGTTGTCGAGCGTGAAGTCGTTCACCAGGGCGCTGGAGAACGACTCACTCTTCGGCTTGAAGGACGTCACCAGCAGCCACAGCGGCGGGAAGAGCGCGACGGCCGTCGCCGCGAGCAGCCCCGCGTGCAGTCCGAACGCGGCGAGCGGGCCTCGCCGGCCCCGCCCTCCCGGAACGGGGATCGTCCTCGTGGCGGTCACCGTCACCACACCTCTCCCTGGCGGCGCAGCGCTCGCCTGTAGACGACCGTGAAGAGCGAGAGCAGCACCAGTATCAGCACACCCCAGGCGGCCGAAGTGGCGAAGTCCCGCGGGCTGTTGATGAAGGACAGCCGGAAGGCGTACGTCACGAGGATCTCCGTGGAGTCCTCGGGCCCGCCCCTGGTGAGCAGGTAGATCACGGGGAACATGTTGAACGTCCAGATGGTGCTGAGCAGCACGACGGTGCTGCTGACCCCGCGCACGCCGGGCAGCGTGATGTTGCGGAAGCGCTGCCAGGGCCCGGCTCCGTCCATCTCGGCAGCCTCGTACAGCTCACCGGGTATGCCCTGCAGCGCGCCGAGCATCGCGACGATCATGAAGGGGACGCCGAGCCAGACATTGACGGCTATGACGGCGATCTTGGCCCACAGCGGATCGCCCAGCCACGGCACCGCGTCGATGCCGCCCCCGTCGAGCACCTTGTTGAGCAGGCCGTTCTTCTCGTTGAAGAGCATCTTCCAGGCGAAGACGGAGACGAAGGCCGGGATGCCCCACGGCACGATCATCCCGATGCGGTAGAAGGAACGGCCGCGCACCTGCCTGTTGAGCATCACGGCCAGCGTCAGGCCGAGGGCGAATGTGACGCCGACACAGCCGGCGGTCCACACCACCGTCCATCCGAGGCGGTCCCAGAAGACGCTGTCGCCGAGGATCGCCATGTAGTTGTCGAGGCCCGTGAACCGGTACGTCGCCGGCAGGTGGTTGACGCCGATCGTGCGCTCGACGTTCGCCTCGTCGGCGTCGGTGAGCGACAGATAGACGCCGCGCACCAGCGGGTAGCCGATGATGACGCCGATCACCACGACGACGGGGGCGACCATCGCCCACGCGTACCAGTGATGGGCTGCCGACCTGCGCAGCCGTCCGGTCTCCCCGCTCTTCTTCCCGGTCCCGCGCCGGTGGACGCGGGCGCCGCCTTCGGCGTCCGCGTCCACGCGGGCCGGCCGGCTGGTGGTCTCCACAGCCATGTCCCCTGGGCCGTCCCCTCTTGCTCGCGGGCCTACTTGTAGTCCTTGAGGAGCTTGCGGAAGCCCTCACCGGTCTTGTCCGCTGCCTCCTCGGGGCTGCGGTCGCCTGCGAGCACGGCATCCATCTGGCCCCGGATCGGCTCGAAGAGGGAGTTGCCCTCGGCGATCCACGGCCTTTGCACGGCCTTCTCGACCGCGGGCCTGAAGAACTCGACCATGGCGTTCCCGCTGACCGAGGGCTTGTCGTAGACGGAGCTTCGCGTGGGCAGCAGGCTCAGTTCCTCGGTGGTGCGCTGCTGCACCTCGGCGGAGCTCATGTACTTGGCGAACTCCTGCGCGGTCCGCATGTTCTTGGTGCCCGCGTAGACCGAGAGGTTCCATCCGCCCTGCGGCGAACCGCTGCCCTTGCTCCCCGCGGGTACGGGCGCGACGCCGAGGTTGTCCTTGTCGTCCTTGAACTGCTTGCCCTGCTGGGCTCCGGCGATGTCCCAAGGGCCGTCGATGATCATGGCGACGTCGCCGTCCTGGAAGGCCTTGAGGCCGTTCTCCTGGCCGTCGCTGCTGTCGGTGACGGCCGCCTTGGAGTCGACGAGGTCCTTCATCCTCGCGAAGGCCTTGGCGCCGGGCGCGTCGTCGACGGTGATCTTCTTCTCCGAGGCGTCCACCAGGTCGCCGCCCTCCCCGTAGAGGTAGGGCAGGAACCAGTAGGGGTCGTCGCCGCGCAGGTAGAGCCCGGTCCCGCCGGTTTTGCTCTTGATCTTCTTCGCGGACTTCTTCAGCTCGTCGAAGGACTCGGGAACGCCGACGCCCGCCTTCTTGAGCATCTTCTTGTTGTAGAAGAGGCCGAGGGTGTCGGTGACCTGCGGCACGGCGTAGGTCTTCCCCTTGAAGCGGGTGCTGCCCGCGGCCGTCTTGATGTAGTCGCCGGTGTCGTCGAGCGCCGGTGTGCCGTCCAGCGGGGCGAGGTAGCCGAGGTTGGCGAAGTCGGCGACCCAGGCGACCTCGGTGCGCATCACGTCGGGGGCGCCGGAGTTGCCGCCCGCGGCGTTCTTGAACTTCTGGTTGGCGTCACCGAAGTTGACGTGCACGTACTTCACATCGACCTTGGGGTGCTTCTTCTCGAAGTCCTCCGCGATCTTCTTGTACGTGCCCTTCTCGGCGTCGTTCGAGGTGTCCCAGTACGTGACGGTGCCGGCGATCTCGCCCTTGCCGGCGCTGTCGCTGCTCCCGCCGTCCCCGCCGCATGCCGTCGCCGTCAGTGCGAGCACCGCTATCGCCGCGGTGACTGCTGTGCCACGCCGCATGTCATTCCCCTCCCATGGACCGCCCCCTGCGCCTGGGCGGCGCCGGACTGCCGAGGAACGTAACGGGGCCGAATGAGTTTGCGCAAGTACTTGCAGCAAGTTTCAGCAAGCTCGTTTCGGGCTCCGCCACCCATGCGCGGTGTGCAGTGATTGCCGCGCCCGGTACAGTCCAGCCCTGTGACCGCACGGCTAGCTGACATCGCAGCACAGGCGGGGGTCAGCGAAGCGACGGTCAGCCGTGTCCTCAACGGCAAGCAGGGCGTCGCCGCGGCCACCCGTGAATCCGTCCTCGCCGCCCTCGACGTGCTCGGGTACGAGCGTCCGCTGAAGCTGCGGCACCGCAGCGCGGGCCTGGTCGGGCTGATCACCCCCGAGCTGGAGAACCCGATCTTCCCGGCCTTCGCCCAGGTGATCGCCCAAGGCCTCACCCGGCAGGGATACACGCCGGTGCTGGCCACGCAGACCCCCGGCGGATCGACGGAGGACGAACTGACGGAGATGCTCGTCGACCGCGGCGTCGCCGGGATCGTCTTCGTCTCCGGCCTCCACGCCGACACGACCGCCGACATGCAGCGCTACGAGCGCCTGCGCGGGCAGGGCGTGCCCTTCGTCCTCATCAACGGCTACTCGGACAAGGTCCGCGCCCCGTTCGTCTCCCCCGACGACCGCGCGGCAATGCGACTGGCCGTCACACACCTCGCCGCACTCGGCCACCGGCGCATCGGTCTGGCCGTCGGACCCGAGCGCTTCGTGCCCGTGCAACGGAAGATCGAAGGCTTTCTCCGGGCCGTGCAGGAGCAGCTGGACCTGACGGCCGGTCAGGCACGGAGCTTCGTACAGCACTCCCTCTTCACGCTGGAGGGCGGACAGGCCGCCGCGAGCGAGCTGTTGGACCGCGACTGCACGGCCGTGGTGTGCGCAAGCGACATGATGGCGCTCGGCGCGATCCGGGCGGCCCGGCAGCGTCGGCTGGAAGTCCCTGACGACGTCTCGGTGATCGGCTTCGACGACTCCCCGCTGATCGCCTTCACCGATCCCCCGCTGACGACGATCCGTCAGCCCGTGCCGGCCATGGGGCACGCGGCCGTCCGCGCGCTGCTCGAGGAGATCGGCGGCACGCCCGCTCCCCACAGCGAATTCGTCTTCCTTCCTGAACTGGTCGTACGCGGCTCAACTGCCTCTGTCCCCTCGGTCGCAGGGAGGACGGAAGGGGCCGGATACCCGACCGCAGGATGATCGGAGCGGTGTCCCCTTCTGGCAGACTGTCCCCTCATGGGGGCATCCACAACGAGGACCGAACGGACAAACGGGACAGCCACCGCGGGGCCACAGACCGAAGATCGCGGGGCCGGAAGAACCGAGGGCGCCGAGGAGAGTGACAGAGCTGCCGAGGCCACGCGGGCACGTGCCGCGCGGAGGCCCAGCATCTGGTTCGAGATCGTCCTCGTCCTGCTGTTCTACGCGGTCTACTCCGCCATCCGCAACGCCGTGCCCGAGCAGCGCGTCCAGGCCCTCAACAACGCCGACTGGGTGTGGAAGACGGAGCACCTGCTCGGCATCGCCGTCGAGGACTCCATCAACCACGCGGCCGACAGCGTCACCTGGCTCATCCTCACGATGAACTACTACTACGCGACGCTGCACTTCGTCGTCACCGTCGTCGTGCTGGTCTGGCTGTACCTCGCGCACCCGGGCCGCTACGCCGCCACGCGGCTCGTCGTCTTCGCCACCACGGGCACCGCCCTCCTGGGGTACTACCTCTTCCCGCTCGCACCGCCCCGTCTGATGCGCGGCGACGAATTCATCGACACCGTCCAGGTGCACCAGACTTGGGGCTCGATGGCGTCCGGCAACCTCGCCGACATGTCGAACCAGTACGCGGCGATGCCCTCGATGCACATCGGCTGGTCGGTGTGGTGCGGCGTCACCATCGCCGTGCTCGCGAAGCCGCTTTGGGCGCGTGTGCTGGGCGCGCTCTACCCTCTGGTCACTCTCACGGTCATCGTCTGCACGGCCAACCACTTCTGGCTGGACGCGGTGGGCGGCGTCATCTGCCTGGCGTTCGGCTTCGCGCTCTCCTGGGGCTGGTACGGGCGCATGGCCTACCGGCTGCCGAGGCTGGCCGCGGTACCCGCCCGCGCCCAGGGCGTGTCGGGAAAGTAGCGTCGCCCTCCCCCTGGACCTTCGGCCCGGGACCCAGCGGGGCGGGGACCGCGGGACCTGGTGCGTGCGATCGGAAGGCGGAGGGTGGGGGCACCTCCCGGGCCACCAGGGGCAGGGGGAGAGAGCGCAGCGGACCGCACCGACCCGAGAACGCTGGCGGCACCTCCCGCGAAGCGAGGGAGAGCGTGCGTGCCAGGCCCCGTCCGGACGGGATGTTCCGGACACGCCGCAGCCCCCGAAAGCCCGCCGCCTCAGCCCTCGTAGAAGAGCCGTTCGGCCACGGCCCGCGCCCTCCGCGTCACGCGGCGGTAGTCGTCCAGCATCTCGCCGCTGCTGCCGGTCTCCGTCGCCCGCGGTCCCGGCCCGGCGGACTCGTATCCGAGGTAGCGTCCGACGGCGCCCAACTCCCTTGCCTCAGAAGGGAATGTGTCGCCCGCACGGCCCCGCACGAGCATCACCGCGTTGCGTACGCGCGTCGCCATCAGCCACGCCTCGTCGAGGATGCGGGCGTCCTCCTCGCCGATCAGCTCCGCCTCGCGGGCCGCTGACAGCGCCTCACGCGTACGTGTCGTGCGCAGCCCCGGCACGGACGCGCCGTGCCGCAGCTGGAAGAGCTGCACCGTCCACTCCACGTCGGCGAGGCCGCCGCGGCCCATCTTGGCGTGCGTGGTGGAGTCCGCACCGCGCGGCATCCTCTCCGCCTCCATGCGGGCCTTGAGCCGCCGGATCTCGCGCAGCGACTCCTCGGTCAGGCCGTCGGCCGGATACCGCACGGGGTCGACGAGTTCGGTGAAGCGGCGGCCCAGTTCCTCGTCGCCGGCGACGGGCGCCGCGCGCAGCAGCGCCTGGCTCTCCCACGCCGAGGACCAGCGGCGGTAGTACGACGCATAGGAGTCGAGCGAGCGCACCAGCGGCCCGGACTTGCCCTCCGGACGCAGATCGGCGTCGACGACGAGCGGCGGGTCGGTCGTGGGCAGCTGAAGCAGCCTGCGCAACTCGGTGGCCACCGCGAACGCGGCCTTGTTCGCCTCCTCCTCGCTCACGCCCTCGCGTGCCTCGTGCACGAAGACGACGTCAGCGTCGGAGCCGTAGCCCAGTTCGGCGCCGCCGAAGCGTCCCATGCCGATGACCGCGAAGCGCGTGGGCAGTTCGTCGCCCCACTGGCCACGGACCGCGGCGCGCAGCGCGCCTGCGACCGTGGCGGAGTTGATGTCGGTCAGCGCCGATCCGACGCGGTCGACGGCCGCTGCCGGGTCCTCCGCGGGCAACTCCTCCGTCCCGTAGGCGCCGATGATGTCCCCCGCAGCCGTACGGAACAGTTCACGGCGCCGGACTCCGCGGGCCGCCGCCACCCCCGACTCGGCGTCCTCGGCGCGGCCGACGGCGGCCAGAACCTCCTGGGTGAGCGACTCACGTGAACGCGGCAGCAGCCCATGCTCGTCGCCGAGCAGTGCGACAGCTTCGGGGGCACGCAGCAGCAGGTCGGGAGCGAAGCGGCCGGCCGAGAGGACCCTCGCGAGGTTCTCCGCCGCCGCTCCCTCGTCCCGCAGCAGGCGCAGATACCACGGCGTGTTGCCCAGTGCGTCGGAGACCTTGCGGAAGCCCAGCAGCCCCGCGTCGGGGTCCGAGGAATCGGCGAACCAGCCCAGCAGCACCGGAAGAAGAGTGCGCTGGATGGCGGACTTGCGGCTCACGCCGCTGGCCAGGGCCTCCAGGTGCCGCAGCGCCCCGGCCGGGTCGGCGTAGCCGAGTGCCTCCAGCCGCTGCCGTGCGGCACGCGGGGAGAGCCGTGCCTCTCCGACCTCCAGCTGGGCGACGGCGTCCAGAAGCGGACGGTAGAAGAGCTTCTCGTGCAGCCGCCGCACGGCCGCGGCGTGCCGCCGCCATGCCCGGTGCAGCTCGGTGACGGGTTCGCTGCGGTAGCCGAGCGAACGGCCCAGGCGCCGCTGGTCCGCCTCGCTCTCCGGCATCAGGTGCGTACGGCGCATCCTGTGCAGCTGGATGTGGTGCTCCATGGTGCGCAGGAAGCGGTACGCCGAATCCAGCGCCGCCGCGTCCTGACGCCCGACGTAGCCGCCCACGGCCAGCGCCTCCAGCGCGGCGAGGGTGGTGGGGCTGCGCAGCGTCGTGTCGGAGCGTCCGTGCACCAACTGCAGGAGCTGTACGGCGAATTCGACGTCCCGGAGCCCGCCGGGCCCCAGCTTCAGCTCACGCTCGACCTGGGCGGCGGGGATGGCCGCGACGACGCGGCGGCGCATCTGCTGCACGTCGGGGACGAAGTTCTCCCGCTCCGCGGCCTGCCAGACCATCGGGGCCACGGCCTCCACGTACGCCTCGCCGAGTGCGGTGTCGCCGGCGACCGGACGTGCCTTCAGCAGCGCCTGGAACTCCCATGTCTTCGCCCACCGGTTGAGGTAGGCGAGGTGGGAGTAGAGCGTGCGCACCAGCGGGCCGTTGCGGCCCTCGGGGCGGAGGTTGGCGTCGACGGGCCAGATCGTGCCCTCGGTGGTGGTGTCGGAGCAGATGCGCATCATGCGGGCGGCGAGGCGTCCCGCGGCTTGCAACGCCTGTGATTCCTCGGTGCCTTCGACGGGCTCCGCGACGAAGATGACGTCCACGTCCGAGACGTAGTTCAGCTCGTGGCCCCCGCACTTGCCCATGCCGATCACCGCGATCCTGCACATGGCCGCGTCCTCGGGCGCCTCCGTCTGCGCGATGGTGAGGGCGGCGCGCAGCGTCGCGGTGGCCAGGTCCGCCAACTCGGCGGCCGTACGGGCCAGATCGCTCGTGCCGCACACGTCGCGGGCCGCGACGGACAGCAGGCTGCCCCGGTAGCGGTGACGCAGATCGTCCGGTCCGCTCGCCGGGCCGACGAGGGCCTCGAACTCCTCGACGCCTGGGTGCAGATCGGCGGCGGCCTCGTACGTCACGAGAGCCTGCCAGTCGTCGGGGTGGGCGACCAGATGCTCGCCCAGCGCCTCGGAGACGCCGAGCACGCCGAGCAGCCGGTCACGCAGAGGCTTGCTCGCCAGCAGCGTGTCGACGAGCGGCTGCGGGTCCTCCTGCGCCTCGATGAGCCGTACGAGCCCGCGCAGCGCCAGGTCCGGGTCCGCGGTGGCGGCGAACGCGTCCAGCAGACCGGTGTCGCCGCGCACCTCCTCCAGGCCGGGCGTGGCGAGCAGCCCTTCGGCGGCGGCGGGTTCGGTGAATCCGCGCCTGATGAGTTGTCCGTACCGGCTGTCCCGGCGCCCGCCGTGCACCTGACCGTCCTCCGTCGTCTCGCTCCCCGAGTCTCCTGGTGCCCGGACCTCGTGCCTCCCCCTGGGCCTTGCGGCCCGGGTGGTACCCCCAGATGCGGCCGGGCCTCACAGCACGGGCAGGCTCTTGCGCAGTCCGAAGGCGGTGACCTCGCTGCGGTACTCCTCCCACTTCTGCTTCTTGCTGCGCAGGAAGTGATCTGCCGAGTCTGCCACGTGCGGCTCCGCGTCGATACCTTCGACTGACCTGCGATGACACGTTGCCCAGTTCTCGGAGCCTGTCAGTTGGCCGCTCTCGGACGGCCCACACACGGCCCGGCGCCCTCGCGCATGCAGACCGGACTGCAGATCTGCCTGCTCAGCCTTCCCAAGTTCGAGTCCTAGTGTCGCCACCTGCGAAGAGACCGCCCCTGACCAGCAACATGGTCAGGGGCCGAATCTTCTGATGATCACCGTCGGGCGCCGCGGCTCCCTGTGGCCCTCTGTCCGGCTCCGATCGCATGTGGGCCGCAGGGACGCAGGGCGCTCGCAGGGTCAGGCCGCACTGGTCACGGACACCGGGACCTTGTTGGTGACGATGTCGAACACCGGTGACCGCTCTTGGGCAGTCTCGACCAGCCGCTGAACCTGCTCCATGTCGCCGTCGCAGTCGACCTTCATACTCACGCGGATCCGCTCGTACCCATTGCGCACGTTCTCGTCCATCCCCAGGAAGCCGCGCAGGTCGAGATCGCCTTCGAGCCGGGACTCCACGCGGTGGACGGTGATGCCCTTCGCGGCCGCGTGATAGACGAGAGACGTGGTCAGGCATGCCGCCAGGGCGTGCAGGAGCGCCTCCGTCGGATTGGCGCCTTCATCGTGCCCCAGCAGGGGAAGCGGTTCGTCCGCGTCGAAAGTGAACGTCCGTTGCCTCGTGTCGTCTTCGGCTCCGGAGCTACGGAAGGACCCGAAGGAGGAACGGTTGTGAGCTCCGCCCAACCACTCGTTCGAAGCCCGGAACTGGAAGTCGGCACAGCCGACATCCGTGCCGATCGCGTCAATGGTCTCCCTGAGCCGTTCCGTGTCCACCCCGTTGATCGGTGTGACGGGCGTTCGTGCCTGAGCCATCTCACTCACCTCTCGACCGTCGCCGGCCCCCGGGCAGAGCCTCGAACGTGGCAGCAACCGCTCTGCCCAGGACGTCCTTGATTTCGACACTTGCAGGAGCAGCAGCGTGATGAAAGGGCCACTCGGCCCCGATGGGTGAACCGCCGGGCCCTGCCGCCCGCTACGTGTGCCGGCCGGCACACGTAGCCGCCCGCTGCGACTTTCACCCCGCACCCGCGGGAGCTTCCCGCCCCACGACGGACCTCCGACGACGCCGAGGGTGTCGCTCACGCCGGCAAGCCCCCGTCGTGGAACTCACCATCGGTGGTGCACCGAGTTCGCTGGGCACCTGTAGCCCACAAGACACCTGGGCCCGTGGGGGTCGCGGGCGTCGGTCAACTCGCCTCGGACCTCGATGAGTCGACCGTCGACGTTCCCTGCCAACCGCGGGCGTTCCCCACTGCTGGTGTCAGCGGTTGGTGAGCGAAGAGGGGCCCTCTGGACGACCGTGCTTGCCGTACGCGCCCAACTGCTCACACAGCGAGGCATGAATCACCGGCGTCACGGGCTCGCCCTGCGTGCGGGCGATGATCTGCTCCGCCACGATCCGTAGCTTGGTGTCGGTGCGGTGCGACACGACGCGCAGAGCCACCCACGCTGCCTCCGCGGTGCAGCCGAACCACTCCATGAGCACGCCCCGCGCCAGGTCGATGACGGACCACGCTTCCATCGCACGGCGCAACTGCCGGCTCTCGGTGCGTACCTCTTCCGCCTGATCCACAACCGATCTGCCCCCCTTGGCTGAACTGGGGCGGATGGTCGAGTCCGCCCGGAGTACAGAACCTACCCACGTTGAGGCGGATTTCAGCCCCGAGCACCTCAGGGCCGGAGAAATCCAGAAAAGCCATGCACCGTTTGCTATAAGGGCCCGCCCGAACACCGTGCGAGTCCCGTCGATCCCACCATGTGTTCGTCGATTGCCGACCTCGGTTGCGAAGCACGGGGCGGGAGGTCAAGGGCTCGTGAACTCGCCCATGACTCGGGCAGTCTTCTGACCGGGGCTCTTCCTGCGGGCCTGCGTGACCGGGCATGTCACGTCTCGGGGCTCCGCATCGTCGTAATGCTGAACATCCAGCCGGTGTTCTCGCGACGAAGAAGGAGACTCTCGTGTTCGCGACCTACCTCGTGGTCACCCTCCTCGCCGCGGCCGTCAACGGCTTGGCCGCCGCCGCCAACTTCGTCGGCCACGATTACCCCAAGAGCCAGGCGGACAAGTTGTCCGTACCTCGGTCCTGGATGCGCCCGTTGGGTGCCCTGTTGGCGGCGGGCGCGCTGGGACTGCTGTCCGGGCTCGCCGTGCCGGTACTGGGCACGCTCGCCGCCGCCGGTCTCGTGCTGTACTTCCTCGGTGCGCCTCGGAACCCAGGACCCTCTCTACCAGCGGTTCTGCAGCAGAGCAGAGGCTCACCATCTGACAGACGCGAGGCGACAGGACACCCGTGAGGACACCTGGCAGCTGTCAGGCCAGCGAGAGGAGTTGACTTCAACTTAAGTTGAAGTCCTAGGTTTCCCCCATGGACACCACGAACTCCACTCGCCCCGCCAACGACGCCGACGAGCAGAGGATTCGCGAGTTGGTCGCGCGGTCCCAGGAGGCGCAGACCGACCCGGACGTGCTGCCTGCGCTGCACACCGCAAACTTGGTGATCGTCAACTTGGCTGGGCGGCGCCTCTTCGGGCGTGAGGCCTTCGCTTCGGCCATGGCCGAAGCGCTCTCGTCCCCGCTCAAGAACATCCGGACCTCGCTGGAGGTCGACGACATCCGGTTCACCACCCCAGACGTCGCTATCGTCAGCCTCACCAAGACCGTCCACGACGAACGGTCCGAGGCGGAGGGCTCGTCCGAGCTGCCCTCGGTCGGTGTCATGACCTACGTCTTGACCCGCCAGGGCGACGACTGGCGCATCGCTCTGGCCCAGACGACACCGGTCCCCTGAGCGGCCGCTATGCCGACCAGAGCGCGATTTCCGCGAATGCCATGTCGTTTGAGAACCCGACCCATCAGCGTTCTCGTTCTCAGACGACATGGCGACTCCGCAGGTCGAAAGCCCGTCGTCTGACGGATGCGCTGCGACAGGACACTTGAGACTGCCAGCAAGATGGGCTGCGGCTGAACCTTTGAATGACAGATCGTCAGCCGGTGCTGTGGCCCTGCCTGATGCGCTGGGTGGGAGTGCTGGGGTTGGGCGAGGCCGGATCTGCCACGCCCTGTAAGAGCTGCTGCTCGCCGATCTGCGCTCCGCCGGTCTGCTGGGCTTGCCCGGCGGTGACAGACTTGACTTGAAGTTAAGTTGAGGTTGCAGAGTGGGCGTTCTTCTGCGGACCTATTGGAAGGAACGGTCATGCGCGCCGTCGTGCTGCACGAGTTCGGACCCGCTGAGAATCTCCGCTACGAGACATTGCCCGATCCGGTACCGGGACGGGGCGAGGTCCGTGTCTTGGTGAGGGCCGCGGGAGTACACCAGATCGAGACGGCGATGCGGGAAGGGCTGGAGATCGGCCCGCCGCTTCCCGCACTTCCGGCGATCTTCGGGGGAGAGGTGGCCGGCGTCGTCGACTCAGTCGGGCCAGACGTGGACGAGGCCTGGATCGGCGCCAAAGTGGTGACCGCACACGGCAGGCCAGGGGGCTACGCCGAGCTCGCCGTCGCCGGCGTCTCATCCCTGCACCGGATCCCGGACGGATTGGGGTACGAGGCCGCCGTCACCATGATCGTCACCGGCACTACCACCATCGGCCTGCTCGACATCGCAGAGCTCACCCCCGACGACGTAGTCCTGGTCACGTCTGCGGCCGGTGGTATCGGCCGCCTGGTGCTCCAGTTCGCCCGCCGCCTCGGGGCCACGGTCATCGGCGCGGCGGGCGGGCCGTCCAAGACCGCCGCCGTGCGAGAGCTGGGAGCCGATGTGGCAGTCGACTACAACCAGCCGGACTGGCCCGGCACGGTCCGCGACGCCTTGGGAGGGCGCAGCGTCACGGTCGTTCTGGACGGTGTCGAGGGCGAAAAGGGGCGGGCCGCCTTCGGGCTGCTGGCCGAGAGCGGGCGTTACATCACCATCGGTGCGGCCTCCCGGGAGGAGTTCCGCCCCGATGAAGCGGAGCTGAATGAGCTCGGCGTGCGCTTCACCGACGCGCTGACCCTGCTGTTGGAGGGCCAAGACGCGTCCGCCGACGAGGCCCGAGCGCTCGCCGAGGCCGCTGACGGGAGCCTGGTGCCCGCCTTCCAGCCCTTCCCCCTGTCACAGGCTGCCGCAGCGCACGCCGCCCTGGAGACGCGGGCAACGACAGGCAAGGTCGTTCTCGTCCCCGACGCCCGGAGTGATTCCGGAGCCCGAGCCGGGTGAGCGGGACCAGTCGGCCCGAGGGCACGGCATGCACGCGCTGAGGCACTTCTACGCCTCAGTTCTGCTCGACGCCGACGAGACCATCAAGGTCCTGAGTCACTACGTCGGACACAGCGATCCGGGATTCACGCTCCGCGTGTACACGCACCTGATGCCGAGCAGCGGGGGACGGACTCGACGGGCTGTGGACAGCATGTACAAGGGTGTCGATTCAGCGTCAGACGGCCCGGAGACGGCCCAGAACAACTGAGCGCTAGCTGGGGCCGACGGCTGGACTCCGTCGGCCCCAACTACAGCCAAGCAGCGATATGTTCGTTGACCTGCACTTACAGCACCGGCAGGCTCTTGCGCAGTTCGAAGGCGGTGACCTCGCTGCGGTACTCCTCCCACTCCTGCTTCTTGTTGCGCAGGAAGAAGTCGTACACGTGCTCGCCCAGCGTCTCCGCTACGAGCTCACTGCGTTCCATCAGCGTGATCGCCTCGCCCAGGTTCTGCGGCAGCGGCTCGATGCCCATGGCCCGGCGCTCGGCGTCGGAGAGCGCCCACACGTCGTCATCGGCGCCGGGCGGCAGCTCGTAGCTCTCCTCGATGCCCTTGAGCCCGGCGGCCAGCAGGGTGGCGTAGGCGAGGTAGGGGTTGGCACCGGAGTCGAGGGAGCGCACCTCGATGCGGGTGGAGCCCATCTTCCCCGGCTTGTACATGGGCACGCGGATCAGCGCGCTGC
This sequence comes from Streptomyces sp. TAA486, assembly GCF_000426165.1. Taxonomy (NCBI): domain Bacteria; kingdom Bacillati; phylum Actinomycetota; class Actinomycetes; order Kitasatosporales; family Streptomycetaceae; genus Streptomyces; species Streptomyces sp. TAA486. The sequence goes on from NZ_AUEV01000003.1 coordinate 57,104, forward strand.
GGTTGTTGTGCCCCCAGCAGATGTACGAGGGGGACTCGCCGCCCTCGCCGGCCGTGCGGTTGGCGCCGCCCCAGATCCGCTTGTAGGAGTTGACCCACTGGTTGGTGACGGCGGAGATGTCGCCCGCATGGGTGAGCAGCCCGGCGATGAAGGAGCGGCCGACCTTGGAGAGCTGGTATTCGGAGCCGGACTCATAGAAAGCGTTCCGGTCGCCCTCGAAGAGCGACAGATGGGTGTGCATCCCGGAGCCGGGGTGCTCGGAGAAAGGCTTGGGCATGAACGTGGCCTGCACACCCTGCTCCAGCGCCACCTGCTTCATCACGAGCCGGAACGTCATGATGTTGTCGGCGGTGGAGAGCGCGTCGGCGTAGCGCAGGTCGATCTCCTGCTGGCCGGGGGCGCCCTCGTGGTGGGAGAACTCCACCGAGATGCCCATCGACTCCAGCATCGTGATCGCCTGCCGCCGGAAGTCCATGCCGACGTGCTGCGGTGTGTGGTCGAAGTAGCCCGAGGAGTCCGCGGGCACCGGCCTCGTGCCGTCCACCGGACGGTCCTTCAGCAGGAAGAACTCGATCTCCGGGTGGGTGTAGAAGGTGAACCCGAGGTCGGACGCCTTGGCCAGGGCGCGCTTGAGCACGTAGCGCGGGTCCGCGTACGACGGTGAACCGTCCGGCATGAGGATGTCGCAGAACATCCGGGCCGTACCCGGGGCCTCGGCCCGCCACGGCAGTATCTGGAACGTGCTCGGGTCCGGCTTGGCGATCATGTCGGACTCGTAGACGCGGGCGAAGCCCTCGATCGCGGACCCGTCGAAGCCCATGCCCTCGTCGAAGGCCTGCTCGAGCTCGGCGGGCGCGACAGCGACGGACTTGAGGAAGCCGAGGACGTCGGTGAACCACAGCCTTACGAACCGGATGTCGCGCTCCTCGAGCGTACGGAGCACGAATTCCTGCTGCTTATCCATAGTCACCCATCCTCGCTGGTCGGGGTGGCTCCTCGCACCCGGTGGGCCCTGGACCTGACGGCCCGGAGGGCCCCGCTCACGGGCCGGCCGCCCGGATTCCGGGGCGGGCCGGACGAGCATCCCACCTCAAGGTTTCCGGAGCGTTGCCTGCGCCCGCTCCGTCTCCTCACGCCGCTCCCAGTAGACCACGGGAGGGGTGCCCCGACGCGAGCCGGGAAAGGCGTCATCGCGGGGTCGGGAAGGTGTCGGAGGAGCGCCCGGAGGATGCCTCTGCGCGGCGCGGGCAGGGCTCCGGGCGGGGACCGACCCCGGAGCGGGGGCGCGGGTCCCGGGCCACCGGTCGCAGTCGCGGAAGCCGGCTGCGGAAGGTGCGGAGAGTGGCAGCAGAAAGCCGGGCTCCGCGAGCGGCTCCGGAGACCGCCCGAGCGGGAACGCCGGGACGGCCGAGGCTTGCGGAGGCGCCTCGCGGCAACCGGCCGGGAAAGTGAAAGCCGCGGTCCGGTAGTGGGGGATACCGGACCGCGGCTGGGTGGTGCCGGCCGGTCCGTCGCGAGCGGCGTCCGGCCTTGTGGTCGTGAGTCGTGAGCCGTCCTGCCCGGCGACGTCACGCAATGAAGTTCGCACACCGGCGAAGGGGAGAACAAGAGTTACCGGTGAGTGTGCCAATCGACATCTTGTGGTGCGTACTTCGCGGGTCGGACACCCCCTGAAAACCCCTCAGGCGATCTCTCCGGTGCCCGGCCCCGGCCCGATGCGCACCGCCCCGTCCGCCGGCTGCGACACCCAGCCGAGGCTCGCGGCACGCATGCCGAGCTGGAAGCGGGTACCGGCGCCGAGCCGCTCCATCAGGCCGCTCAACCGTCGCTGGAACGTGCGGTAGCTGACGCCGAGTTGACGCGCCATGACCTGGTCCGTCAGCCCCGTCGTCAGCAGCGCGAGCAGCCGGGCCTCGTCCGACGTGGGGGCGTCACCGGCGCCGCCCGGGCGTCCGGCCAAGTACGCGGAGAGCGGCAGGGCGCGCGCCCACAGCACCTCGAAGAACTCGCAGAGCGCGTCCAGCAGCCCCGACGGATGCACCACCACGCTGCTGGCCATCTCGTGCGGCGCGGAACGCAGCGGGATGAGAGCCACCCGGTCGTCCGCGACCAGCAGTTTCGTGGGGGTGTCGGCCATCACCCGTGCCTCTTCCCCGAGTTCGGCGCAGGCCTCGATGTCGGTGTCGATGCGGTGGAAGGTCTCCAGGCCGTGGGTGTCGTAGATCACGCGGTAGCCGATTCCGCGCCGCATCGTCTTGGCCTGCACCGGCATCATCCCGGTCTTGGGGTCGAGGCGGTCCGGGTCGCTGTTGGCGTACGGCGGCCGGTCGATGCCGCGTATCTCGCTGGTGGCGCTGTGCTGCAGCTGGTCGACCTGCTGGATGACGGCGGCCCGTCCGGTGACGATCTCCACCAGGTCGACGGGATCCCGCGCGGTGGCGTTGGCGCGGAAGCGCGTGGCCAGCAGTTGGATGTGCCGGCGGGTGCGGTGGATGGCCTCCTCGCGGGCCAGCAGCAGCGACTCGAACGCGACCTCGGGCGCCACCGGCAGGAACCGCTCCTCCCCGCGCCGCTCGCCCGGGTACCGCCCCACCAGGCCCAACTTCTCGAGCGCGGCGAGGGTCTCGCGTACTCGCCCGGCGCTCAGACCCAGCGTCGTGCGGAGTTCGGCGACAGTGACAGCACCGTCGACGAGCGCTTCGTACGCCTGCTGTTGGACGGGTTCGAGCCCGAGCGACTCCAGCATGTCGATCCCCCTGTGCTGTGGCGAGTTCACGTCACTGACCGATGCCCGCCAGGCGGGCGCCGAATCCAGTACACCAGGTATCGAAATCCTGCGGATACCCTCGTGTAGGGGTAGCCGCAGGCTGGATACAGTTGTGAAGCTTGCGTGAACACCCCGTGACGGACCGTGGCACATAGTGCCCGTAACCGCAGGCGCAGCGCCGTGACCACCGGTAGCGTACGGCCCTCCGCATTGCGTCAGAGAGACGATTACAGTGGGGTTCGTGCCTCACCTACGTCTCGCACTGAACCAGATCGACTCGACCGTCGGCGACCTCGACGGCAACGCCGACGCGGTCCTGCGGTGGGCCCGCCACTCGGCCGCGCAGGGGGCGCACCTCGTGGCGTTCCCCGAGATGATGCTGACCGGGTACCCCGTGGAGGACCTGGCGCTGCGCGGCTCGTTCGTCGACGCCAGCCGCGCCGCGCTCCGCACGCTCGCGCGTCGGCTGGCCGACGAGGACCTGGGCGAAGTGCCCGTCGTCGTGGGCTATCTCGACCGCGCCGAGCACGTGCAGGCGACGCTGGGCAGCCCCGCGGGCGCACCGCAGAACGCCGCGGCCGTGCTGCACAGGGGCGAGGTGGCGCTGGCCTTCGCCAAGCACCACCTGCCCAACTACGGCGTCTTCGACGAGTTCCGCTACTTCGTGCCCGGCCAGACCCTGCCCGTCGTCCGCGTACACGGGGTCGACGTCGCGCTCGCGATCTGCGAGGACCTGTGGCAGAACGGCGGCAGGGTGCCCGCCGCCCGTTCCGCGGGGGCCGGGCTGCTGCTCTCCGTCAACGCCTCCCCGTACGAGCGCGACAAGGACGACACCCGCCTGGAACTGGTGCGCAGGCGCGCCCAGGAGGCCGGCTGCACCACGGCGTACCTCGCGATGACGGGCGGTCAGGACGAGCTCGTCTTCGACGGTGACTCGATCGTCGTGGGCTCCGGCGGTGAAGTCGTCGCGCGCGCCCCGCAGTTCGAGGAGTGCTGTGTCGTGCTGGACCTGGACCTGCCGGCCGCGGCGGACGAACCGCCCTCCGGCACGGTCGACGACGGACTGGCCGTCGAGCACGTCGTCCTCTCCGGCGACCCGCTGCCCCCGTACGAGCCGGACGCCACGGGCAGCGAGACACCGCGCATGGAGGACGACGAGGAGATCTACACGGCGCTCGTCGTGGGCCTGCGCGCCTACGCGGCCAAGAACGGCTTCCGCTCCGTGGTACTCGGCCTCTCCGGCGGCATCGACTCCGCGCTCTGCGCCGCGATCGCCTGCGACGCCCTCGGGCCCGAGAACGTGAACGCCGTCTCGATGCCCTCGCGTTACTCCTCGGAGCACTCCAAGCACGACGCGGCCGAGATGGCCCGGCGTACCGGCATGAACTACCGCACGGTGCCGATCGGCCCGATGTTCGACGCCTTCATGAAGAACCTGGAGCTGACCGGCGTCGCCGAGGAGAACCTCCAGTCGCGGCTGCGCGGCGTCACGCTGATGGGCATCTCCAACCAGGAGGGCCACATCGTCCTAGCGCCGGGCAACAAGTCCGAGCTGGCATGCGGTTATTCGACGCTCTACGGCGACTCCGTCGGCGCCTACGGGCCGATCAAGGACGTCTACAAGACGAACGTCTTCCGCCTGGCGAAGTGGCGCAACCGCGCGGCGGCCGATCGCGGCGAGACACCACCCATCCCGGAGAACAGCATCGTCAAGCCGCCGAGCGCCGAACTGCGCCCCGGCCAGGTCGACACCGACTCCCTCCCCGACTACGACGTCCTGGACCGCATCCTGAAGCTGTACGTGGACGGCGACGTGGGCCGCGAGGGGATCATCGCGCGCGGCTTCGACCCGGAGGTCGTCGGCCGGGTGCTGCGCATGACGGACGCCGCCGAGTACAAGCGCCGCCAGTACCCCCCGGGCACGAAGATCTCCGCCAAGGGCTTCGGCAAGGACCGCCGGCTGCCCATCACCAACCGCTGGCGCGAGACGGCGGAGGGACGGCGGGCTGAGAGGTCGGCCGCGCGCCCGGGGCCGCACCGGCATTCCAGCCGTCCGCCAGGTCCCGGCTCAGGTTTCTCTTCCCATCGGTGCAGCAGCCGGACCTGACGGGAGGCCCCGGACCCGGGCTCACCGTCCGGCGCGGCGAAGAAGTGGCGGGAGGTCTCGCCGGAGCGGTCGGCGGGAACACCGCCAACCCGGCGTAGATGTCGTCGAGATGACCGTCGAGCCAGACGGCCAGACCGGCGTCGAGGGAGTCGTCGGTCCCGACTGCCCGCGCGAGGGCCCACCTATGGACGGTGCTGTCCACGGTCCGTACAGCGAGGGCCTGCCTGCCCCTCACCCGGCCCGGCGGATGGTCCAGGACCTGTTCCGGCGCGCCGGGCCGCGCGAAGGCCCCCGCGCATCTCTCGACGGAGCGCACAGAGGCACCGAGCGGGTCGGCACCGAGGGCGTCGGCATCGCGGAGCCTCAGGAAGTCCGCGCCCGTCCCGCCGTCGACGAGCCCCACGGCGGGTTTCGGACGGGGTGACCTTGCCGCCAAGCGCCATGCGAGGACCGGACCTCCTCCCGCCCCGGGGCGCGTCACGGGGCCAGTGCTCTGCCGAGATACGTCCGGACGGGCTCGTGAAGGGGGTGGGGCACGTACTCCGCGAGCCCGGAACGGCCGCACCACGCGAGCTCCGCCAGCTCATCGGGGTCGGCCACGGAAGCGGTTCCGTGCACGACCTCGCACGCCGTGTAAGAGATGAGCCGCCGCGTGTACGGGTGCACCCGCTCACCGAGGTGTCCGACGGCCCTCACGGTCAGGCCGGTCTCCTCACGGGTCTCCCGCACGGCTGCCTCCGAAGGCTGCTCCCCCTGCTCGATCTCACCGGCGGGGAACTGCCAGACGAGCGCGCCCTCTTGGGCCCGTCGCCGCACCATCAGGACCATGCCCTCGTGGACGACGACGGCGGCCGCGACGGCGGGGCGCTCCTCTTCGGGCACGGGAGCACCGCTCACGGGACGCTCCGGATGCGGGCGGTCGCCGTGGCGACAGCCACCGTCTTGCCGTCGGCACCGAGCAGTTCGCCGGCGAGGAAGCACACTTCGTTGCCGCGCTGGACGACGCGCCCCCGCCCCACGAAGCGTCCCGGCCGGGCGGGCCGCAGGTACTGGACGTGCAGGTCGAGGGTCGGGGCCAGCACCTTCGAGTCCAGTGTCGCGCCGAGTGCCGGCCCCATCGTGTCGTCGAGCATCGCGGCGATGAACCCGCCCTGGACGGTGCCACCGGGGTTCGTGAACTGCTCGCCCGCCTCGAACGCCACCTCGATCCGCCCCTGTTCGGGATCCACGTCGATCAGCTCCCAGCCCAGCGTCCTTGCCGAGGGCGGCCATGCGATCCGTCCCGCCAGCATGTCCCAGAAGAATCCCTGCCGCTGTCCGTTGGTCTCCATGCCCGGCATTGAACTCCCCGGCACCGACAACCTCCCGGAAGCGCTCCTCGCGTTGTCCGGTTCGGGCGGCGACGATGTCCCGCTCCTCGACGCTGGGCAGTGCGGACGTCGCGCCGCAGGGACTGTTCGACGAGGGCCGCCGTGCCGGACCCGCAGGTCCTCCGAGGGTGACCGACGAAGCGGGCCCGCGCCTGAGCGCGGACCCGTATCGGGAGGGGCGGCGGCGGGCGGTGCAGCGCCGCCGCCCCGGCAGCTCACCCGGAGACGCTCTCCGCGGCCCGCGCCCTGCGCAGGCCGGGCACGCCGCGGGCGACGATCCGCGAGCGCGACACGGTTGTGCCGCGGTCCAGCACGCCCGCCAGCACGGCTATGCCGAGGCCGGCCAGCGCCAGCACCACGCCCACGAGCATGGGCGAACGCCAGCCCCATCCAGCGGCGATGGCGACGCCGCCGAGCCAAGCGCCGCCCGCGTTGGCCAGGTTGAACGCGGACTGGTTGCCGGCGGAGGCCAGCGTCGGCGCGTGCCGGGCGTTCTGCATGATCAGCATCTGCAGCGGCGTGGTCGTCATGAAGCCGAGCCCGCCGAGAACCACGACCATCGTCATCGCGGCCCACTTGATGTCGACGACCGCGTGGAAGACGAGCATCGCGGCGGCGAGCGCGCCCAGCCCTCCGTAGAGGGTGGGCCGCAGGGCGCGGTCGGTGAGCGGACCCGCGACCAGGGCACCCAGCGTCATGCCGATGCCGAAGAGCGCGAGCACGATCATCATGGAGGAGTCGGCGAGTCCCGTGACCTCCGTCATGATCGAGGCGAGGTAGCTGTAGACCGCGAAGACTCCGCCGAAGCCGAAGACCGCGGTGAGCAGCCCGAGTACGACCTGACGGTGGCCGAGCGCACGGACCTCGTGCCCCACGCCCCGCTGGTGCTCCAAGGGCAGGTGCGGTACGAGCGCGGCGAGGCTGACCATGGCGAGCAGGCCGATGGCGCTGACGACGAGGAACGTCGCCCGCCAGCCGAGCGCCTGACCGATCGCGGTGCCGGCCGGTACGCCGACGATGTTGGCGACTGTCAGCCCCAGGAACATCGTCGCGACGGCGCGTGCCCGCCGGTCCTCCGTCACGAGACGGGCGGCGACGACAGCGCCGACGCCGAAGAAGGCGCCGTGCGGCAGCCCCGCGAGCACACGCCCGGCGAGGAGCGCGCCGTAGCCGGGCGCCAGCGCGGAGGCGAGGTTGCCGACGGTGAACAGGCCCATGAGCAGCACCAACATCCGCTTGCGCGGGACGCGGGCACCGACGGCGGTGAGCAGGGGTGCGCCTATGACGACGCCGATGGCGTAGGCGGAGACGAGGTAGCCGGCGGTGGGCACGGAAGTCCCCATGTCATCCGCGACGTTGGGGAGGAGCCCCATCATCACGAACTCGGTCGTGCCAATTCCGAAGGCGCTGATCGCAAGCGCGAGCAAGGCCAGAGGCATGGGCGGAAAACCTTTCAGGGCAGGGTGGAGCAAGGCGTCAGGAAGTTCATGGGATGTGTGTGCGCTCGGCGTGCGCGCCGAGAGTGCGTACGGCGCCTGCCGCACTGGCACAGCTTCTTATGTTCTCACACTGAACAAAGTCTCTCAGACGTCATGCCGCCACGGCCGCCATCTGTGTTTCAGGACGGCAACAACCCGCCGGAACAGGCGTGATTCACACCACGGGCCGCCAGGATCTGCTGTCCTGGCGGCCCGTTGACCGGCGCTGTGCGCCCGGTGCCGTGTGCTGTGTGCGGGGGCGTGTGAAGAGCGCCACCCCACCGTGTGTCAGAAGTCGACGGAGGCCGCCACCGGCAGGTGATCGCTGCCGGTGGTGGGCAGGGACCATGAGGAGACCGGCTCCAGTCCCTTCACCATGATCTGGTCGATCCGCGTCGTCGGGAACGACGCCGGCCAGCTGAAGCCGGGGCCGTCTCCCGCCGCGCCCTGCGTCGAGCGCATCTGGGACGTGACGGGCGCGAGGGCACGGTCGTTCATCGTCCCGTTGAGGTCTCCGAGCAGCACCGCCCTGCCCGTACGGTCCTGCGCTATGGCCCTGCCGAGCGCCTCGGCGCTGTCGTCCCGCTGCCCGGCCGTGAAGCCGGAGGCGAACTGCAGCCGCACGGACGGGAGATGGGCCGCGTACACGGCGACGTCGCCCTTGGGCGTGGCGACGGTCGCGCGCATCGCACGGGGCCAGCCCATCTTGATGTCGACGGTCCGCGCGTCCCGCATCGGGTACTTGCTCCACACGCCGACCGTGCCGACGCGCTTGTGATAGCGGTACGCACCCGCCATTCCCTTGTCGTACTGCCTGGCCTGCGCTCCCGCGACCTCCTCCAGCGCGACGATGTCGGCCCCGGAGCCGGAGAGTTCACGTGCCGTGCGCGCCGGGTCGGGGTTGCCCGCGTTGACGTTGTGAGTGACGACGGTCAGGTCGCCGCCCGTGCCGGACTTGCTCGTGAACTGACCGCCGAAGAGGTTCAGCCACACGAGGGCCGGCAGCAGCAGCGCCACGAGCGCGATCAGGGACCGGCGCAGCAGTGCCACCAGCGCCAGTACGGGCACGAGAGCGCCGCCCCAGGGAAGGAAGGTCTCCCACAGCGAGCCCAGGTTGCCGATGGTGTTGGGCACCTCGGAGTGCAGGAAGAGAGCGAGCCCCAGCAGCAGCGCGAGCACGGCGAGGAACCAGCCGCGGCGCCAGGCTCCCGGTCCGCCCCAGCCGGCGAACACCCGGGGCGCACGACTCCCGTACCGGCGGGTGCGGGATCCGGCCCCGTACCGCTCGCCAGAAGTCTTCGAGGCCTCCGCCATGTACGCGCGCGCCATCCGCTGTCCTCACTCGCTTGCCGTTGCTTGTCGAACGATAGGTGATGCGGAACCGGGAGTTCCCTTCCGACGAATGTCCAACACGACCACCCGTCCCGCAGGAGTGGCTCGGTGGATCCCCATGTGACGTTCAGGACGAACACCCGGCCAGGTGAGGTTCCTGCCATGAGCCACCGCGCGGGGTTCTGTGACGGATCACGCACACGGCCGCGGAGGAGGCGTGTACCGGGGAGGGCACACCGCTTGCCGGGGAGCGGCCCCCGTCCGTGGAACGGGGGGCCTCGGGGCCGCCGCCTCACCGGCCGGGGCGCACGCCGTCCAGCACGGAGTCGACGATCTGCTCGGCCAGCCCGTCCGGGAGGTCCTTGCCCTCGTGGAGGACCGTGCGGGTGAGCATCGGCCCGGTGAAGAGCTCGCCGAGCAGCCCGAGGTCGATGTCGTCGCGCAGTTCGCCGGACGCGACGCCGCGCCGCAGTACACCGTGAAGGGTCTCTCGGCGGGCCTTGATGACGCTGTCGTGGTACTGCTGCCACAGCTTCGGGTGGCTCTTGACGTGGCTCGTCATGGTGCGCAGGACGGCGGACTGACGCTTGGCCATCCCCACGCGCCTGTACCACTCCAGGAGCGTGACGAGGTCGTCCCGCATGGAATCACCGCGCGGCTCGGCCGGGGGCTCCTCCAGCGCGTCCACGACGGCCAGCAGCAGCTCGTCCTTGCCGCCGGGCCAGCGCCGGTAGACGGTCGCCTTGCCGACGCCCGCGACCCGTGCGACGCCCTCGATGGAGATGGCGTCGATGGACGTGCCCTCCTCCAGCAGGCGGAGCACTCCCTCGATGATCGCGCGCTCCGCCGCCTCGCTCCGGGGGCGGCCGCGCCGCGCGGGCGCGGCGCCGGCCGCCGGCGGCGTCGGGTTCATCGTGGCGCTCCTTCTTCACGGGCTTCCGTCGAGGGCTTCCGTCGCGGGTCGCGCGCTGAGTCGACGGACGCTGCCCGAAGGCCGCTTCTCACCTGCCGGCCGGACCGCCCGATTCTGTCACGGCCCGGCCCTCCGACCGCTTGACCATCACTCGAATTCCGGTCAACGTCCGGCGCCGACCGGCGTCTTGGTCTCCTCCTGCTCGGGGGGTTCGGAGGCGCCCTTGCCCGCACGCGGCTTGCCGGGGAGCCAGAGGGCCACCACCAGCGCGCCCAGCAGTGCCACGGCCGCCGAGCCGAGCACGGTCACGTGCATCGCGTCGATGAAGGCGTTCTTGGCCGGATCCACCAACTCCCGCCCGGCGGGCCCCAGTCGGGACGCCACGGCGAGTGTCCCCTCGATCGATTCCGCGGCGGCGTGCCGCGCGCTCTCCGGCAGCGGCAGCTGCGCCAGCCGGCCCTCGATGCCCTCCCGGTAGCGCGCCGAGAGAAGCGAACCGAGCACGGCCACACCCATGGCGCCGCCGACCTGCCGGAACGTGTTGTTGACGGCCGACCCCGAGCCAGCCTTCTCGCGCGGCAGCGACTGCATGATCGAGACCGTGGCGGGCGGCATGATGTGCGCCATCGCCGTGCCCTGCAGGAAGAAGACGACCTCCAGCGCCCAGATCGGGGTCGTACGGCCGAAGAGCAGGAACGCCGCCATGCCCGCCCCGACCAGCACCATCCCGCTCGCACAGACCAGCTTCGCGCCGAAGCGGTCGACGACCAGTCGCGCACGCGGCGCGAAGATCAGCTGAGCGAGGGCGAGCGGCATCATCAGCAGCCCCGCCTCGAGCGCCGAGAAGCCGCGCACGCTCTGCATGTAGAAGACCGCGAAGAACGTCACGCCCATCAGCGCGAAGAAGACGAGCGCGATGGCGGCGACGGCCGCGGAGAACGCCGGGTTCCTGAAGTAGTTGACGTCGATGGCCGGGTGGTCGCTGCGCCGCTCGTGGAGCACGAAGACGACGAGGACGGCCACTCCCCCGCCCATGGTCAAGAGCACCTCGGGGTCGGTGAAGTCGGCGAGCTGGCCTCCCTTGATGATCCCGTAGACCAGCAGCACGAGACCTGCGATGGACAGCAGTACGCCGAGGGGGTCCAGCCGTCCCGGCTTCGGGTCGCGTGAGTCGGGGACGAGCAGCACCATGGCCGCGAGGGCCACGAGGACGATCGGCACGTTGACGAGGAAGACCGAGCCCCACCAGTAGTGCTCCAGCAGCGCGCCGCCCGTGATCGGGCCGATGGCTATGCCGAGTCCGACGCCGCCCGCCCAGATGCCGATGGCCTTGGGCTGCTCGTCGCGCTCGAAGACGTTCATGAGGATGGCCAGCGTCGAGGGCATGACGAACGCCCCGCCGAAGCCCATCACGGCCCGGAACGTGATGAGTTGCTCCGGCGAGGTGGCCATGGCGGCGAAGACGGAACCCACTCCGAAGACGACGAGGCCGAAGAGGAGCACACGCCGACGCCCCAGCCGGTCCCCCAGCAGGCCCGCGGTGAAGAGGAGCCCGGCGAAGACGAGGGTGTAGGAGTTGATCGCCCACTCCAACTCGCTCTGGCTCGCGCCGAGTCCGGTCGGCGCGGGCTGGGCGATGGTCTTCATCGCCACGTTGAGGATCGAGTTGTCCAGGACGACTATCAGCAGGCTCAGCATCAGCACGCCGAGGATCACCCAGCGTCGGCGGTGCACGTTCGGGGGCACGGGGGAACTCATGGCCGGTACTCTAGCGCATTCCGATACGAGTCCGTCTCGTATCGGATACCAGGGGCGGCCCGTCCGCTTTCCTTCTCTTCCTTCGGCCGACGGTGCGTGCCAGCATGGAGGGGTCTCCCCATGCGAAGCCACTGGGGACGTATCCGGGGACGCCGTCAGGGCGCCTCGAGACGACGAACACAACAGGAGCGTTCAGCCATGCCTGATGCGCAGAAACAGGACGGGCCCTCCAAGAAGCAGCCCGCAGCTCTCTACGGCGGCGTCCGCAATCGCCGTGTCACCGTCCGCGACCTGGGCTCCGCGAAGGAGCGCGGTGAGCGATGGCCCATGCTCACCGCCTACGACGCGATGACGGCCTCGGTCTTCGACGAGGCGGGCATCCCCGTCCTGCTCGTCGGCGACTCCATGGGCAACTGCCACCTCGGCTACGAGACCACGGTCCCGGTCACTCTGGACGAGATGACCATGCTCACCGCCGCGGTCGTAAGGGGCACCAAGCGGGCCCTGGTCGTCGCCGACCTCCCCTTCGGCACGTACCAGGAAGGCCCCGTACAGGCGCTGCGCAGCGCCACCCGGCTCGTGAAGGAGGCGGGAGCCGGTGCCGTGAAGCTCGAGGGCGGCGAGCGCTCTGCTCACCAGATCGAGCTGATGGTGCAGTCCGGCATCCCGGTCATGGCCCATGTCGGCCTCACCCCGCAGTCCGTGCACGCGATGGGTTACCGGGTGCAGGGCCGCGGCGAGGAGGCCGCCCAGCAGCTGCTGCGGGACGCCAAGTCGGTGCAGGACGCAGGGGCGTTCGCGGTCGTGCTGGAGGCCGTGCCGGCCGAGCTAGCCGCCGAGGTCACACGCTCGCTGCACGTGCCGACCATCGGCATCGGCGCCGGAGCGGACACCGACGCCCAGGTGCTGGTGTGGACGGACATGGCGGGGATGACGGCGGGCCGCGTGCCGAGCTTCGTCAAGCAGTACGCACAGCTGCGCCGGACGCTGGGCGACGCGGCGAAGGAGTTCGCGCAGGACGTGATCGCGGGCGACTTCCCCGAGGAGCGGCACAGCTTCGCCTGACCGGTGGTTCGCCGGACCACGGGCATCGTCCATGAGCCGGGGCCGTTCGGGCGTTCGCGCGCCGGACGGCCCTGCTCACAGGCATGACCGCAGCCTTCGGCACGGGCGCGCGGCGGGCCGGCGCGAGCGGCGACGACGTCCCCGCGGTACGGCGCACCGCGGAGACATTCCAGGACTGATCGGTTGTGATCGGGACGAAGTCCCCCAAGGCGCCGGACCGTTGGCCGGGCCCTTCACGCTCCGGGTACGGTCTGACTCCATGACCAGCGCCTCCACCCACCCCGATCACCACCGCATCAGCCCGGTCTTTCTCGGGCTCGCCGCGATCATGGCCGTCTCCGGCTGGGCGGTCTGGTCCGGGCTGGCCGAGGTGACCGGTGTGGCGGTCTTCTTCTTCGTCGTGTCGGGCTGGGTCGTCTCGCTGTGCCTGCACGAATACGCACACGCCCATACGGCGCTGCGCAGCGGCGACACCTCGGTCGCGGCGAAGGGCTATCTCACACTCAACCCGCTCAAGTACACGCACGCCCTGCTGAGCATCGTGCTACCCGTCGCCTTCGTCGTCCTCGGCGGCATCGGGCTGCCGGGCGGCGCCGTCTACATCGAACGCGGCCGCATCCGCGGCCGCTGGCGGCACAGCCTCATCTCCGCCGCCGGGCCCGCGACGAACGCCCTCTTCGCAGCGGTGCTCACGGCTCCGTTCTGGCTGGACGCGATGGCGGACGTACCGTTCGCGTTCCGCTACGCCCTCGCGTTCCTCGCGATGCTCCAGGTGACGGCGGCCATCCTCAATCTGCTGCCCGTGCCCGGCCTGGACGGCTACGGAGTGCTGGAGCCGTGGCTCTCACCCGCGGCGCGCCGGCAGGCGGAGCCCTTCGCCCCCTTCGGACTCCTGGTGGTCTTCGGCTTCCTGTGGGTCCCGGCCGTCAACGGCGTCTTCTGGGACGCGATAGGCCACGTCATGGGCGTGCTCAACGTCACGGAGCTGGACGTGAGTTACGGCTACGACTTCTTCCGCTTCTGGCAGGGTGAGCCCGAACTCTCGGTCACTCCGCAGCCGTAGGCGCGGCGGCGGCCGTGCGCCGGGCCTTGCGCCCGTAGTACCAGGCCATGTTGGAGGCCAGCCCCGCGAGCAGCACCCATACGACGCCCAGCCAACTGCCCTTGACGAACGAGATCACCGCCGCGATCACGGCGAGGACGCACAGAACGGTGGCGTAGAGGGCGATCCCCCGCGGCGAGCGGAGGGAGGCGGCGGGGGCGGACATGCGGGCGGCTCCAGTCGGACGGTGCGGCGGGGACGGCGGTACGGGACGGGCGGCTCGCGGCCCGGGCCCGGCAAGCGATCACGGTGCCTCGCCGGAGGGCGAGACGCGAGCGGTCCTCGCGCCGTGCGGACCGGACCGCCTCGCCCATTCTCCCCCATCGCCCACGGCGGTCTGCGGGCGCCGCCCGGCCCCGCCACGGCTCACAGGTCGGTGAGCCGGATGCCCGCGTGCACCTTGTAGCGACGGTTGACCGAGACCAGGTTGGCCACGAGCGACTCCACCTGGTGCGCGTTGCGCAGCCGTCCCGAGAAGACGCCCCGCATACCCGGGATGCGCCCGGCGAGCGCCTGCACGACCGCGCAGTCCTCCCGGTCCTCGCCCAGCACCATCACATCGGTGTCGATCTTCTCGACGGCAGGGTCCGAGAGCAGCACCGCGGAGAGGTGGTGGAAGGCGGCGGTGACCCGGGACTCCGGCAACAGCGCCTCGGCCTGCTGTGCGGCGCTGCCCTCTTCGGGCCGGATCGCGTAGGCGCCCTTCTTGTCGAAGCCGAGCGGGTTCACGCAGTCCACGACGAGCTTGCCGCGCAGCTCCTCGCGGAGCGCCTCCAGCGTCCTGGCGTGCCCGTCCCACGGCACGGCGACGATCACCACGTCCGAACGGCGCGCGCACTCCGCGTTCTCCGCGCCCTCCACGCCCTGGCCCAGCTCCTGCGCGGCCTGTTCGGCCCGCTCCGCGGCACGCGATCCGATGACGACCCGCTGGCCCGCCCTCGCCAGCCGGTACGCCAGACCCCGGCCCTGGTCGCCGGTGCCGCCGAGGACACCGACGGTGAGGCCTGAGACGTCGGGCAGGTCCCACGGGTCCTTCCGGGGCGCGGGTGATGAGGACGCGGACGCAGATGCGGAGGAAGTCATGTGCAGGATCCTGCCACCCGGCCCACCGGCCGCGCCTCAGTCCCAGCCGTGAAGGTGATCACGTCTGGGAGTGCACGGAGCTCTACCGTGCCTCCGGCGCCGGGGCCTCCTCCGCCAGTTCCGAGACCGGTATCCGCCTGAACGTCACCGTCGCGTAAGGGCTTTCGTCCCCCGTCTCGTACAGCAGGCCGAGGGTGTGGTCGTCGATGCGCACGAGATCCGAGTAGGCGGCGGGCCGGTCGTCCACGGTGTGCACCGCCCGCCAGTTCACGCCGCCGTCCGTGGACGCGCGCAGCATCATCCCCCGCCTCTCCTCGGGGTCGCCCGGCGCCGAGAAGACCAGCACGTCAGGGTCGTTCAGCTGCAGCACGCTCGCCTCGACCACGGGCGCCGTGAGCTGGGGCTGCGGCTCGAACGGGGCCAGAAGTCCCTCGCCGCCGTCCTCGGAGCGGGCGTCGGCGCGGTGCTCGGGCGCGATCGCTTCGGTGCGGGTGTTGAAGTAGAGGCGGCCGTCGGGGAGTTCGGCGGCTGTCGTCTCGTTGACGTTGACCCAGCCGTCCGGATTGTCGTCGATGTATCCGATGTGCCAGGTCCGGCCGCCGTCGTCGCTGATCACGTCGTGGCCGCCGTTGTAGCGGGCTTCGGTGCCGTCGTCGTCGCCCTCCGGGGGCAGCGAGTGGTTGGCGGGCACGACGAGACGGCCCTCGTACTCACCGCGCTCCAACCGCAGGGCATGCCCCGGTGTCGTCGCGTACCAGCGCCATTCGTGCAGCTTGGCCGACGCGGTGATCTCCCGGCCCTCGGGCCACGTCACGCCTGAGTCCTTGCTCTCCTTCACCCACACTCGGCGGCTGTCCTTGTACGAGACCTCTCCGCGCCGGATACGGCTCTCCGTCGCGTCGGCGCCGTTGGTCACGTACACCAGGACGATGCTTCCGCCGGTGACGTCCTCCCCCTCGCCCTCACCGGCGGGGATCACGATGGGCGACGGATTTCCCGCGGTGCCCGACGCGTGCGAGGCGGCGACGCGCAACTCGCCCCAGCTCCGGCCGCCGTCGTCGGACCGGCGCACGACGATGTCGATGTGACCGGCATCGCTCGCGGAGTCGACCCGGCCCTCGGCGAAGGCGAGCAGTGAGCCGTCGGGCGCGCGGACGCACGCGGGGATGCGGAAGCTCGCGTAGCCATCGCTTCCCGCACTGAAGGGCACGGAGGTCTCGTACGGCATGGTGCGGCTCCCAACTTCCGGGCTCGGGAACGGAGTCGACTGATGCCCGAAAGTAAGCAGACGACAACAGAGCGTCAATGAAACGGGAGATGAACATCCGTGCCCGTGTCACGGGAGGGCGCATCCTCCCTCTCCCCCAGAGCCTCCGGCGGCCTGGGCGGTGCCCCCAGTCACATCCGTACGGGTGACCACAGCCGAATCGCCCGTCCCGCAAGGGCTGTTGAGGCATCATGCCGGGCAATGGATGCAGTACGAGTCTCACATCTGCGGGAAGCGCTTGCGGGAACGGAATGGGTGCGGTCCGCGCGCCGGTTCGCCGGGTCGCTGCGTACGTCCGTCACGCCGCACCGCGGCGGTCTGCTGCTGGTCGGCACCGAGACGTACGAACCGTGGCACCTGGCGGCGCACCTGGACGACGAGGCCGCCTGGTCCGGGCAGCCCGAGCTGTCCCCGACGCTCGTACGGCACCGCGTACCGCCCGCCGCTCCCGCGCATCTCTCCGCCGGGCTGGGCCGGATCGAGGCGGCGGGCCGCAGGGAGACGGTCCTGGTGGTGTCCCCGGGCGATCCGGGGCCGGAGCTGCTGGAACGCGTGCACGACGCACGACGGGCGGGTGCCACGGTGCTGGCGCTGGACGAGGGTGGCGGCGCGGGCGGCCCGGCCGAGCTTCAGGGCATCGCGCACGACGCGCTGAGCGCCGACGCGGCCGAGGTCGATCTCGAAATGGTCCAGCATCTGGTGAGCGCGGCGGCCGGGGAGACCTTCCAGGGGCGGCGCGGCCCGAGCGGCGCGCCGGGCCTCCCCGCGGCCGGCTCGCGCCCCACGTTCCGCGACCGCCTCTCGCGCATCGCGGAACAGCTCTCCGCCCCGCCGCCGACCCGCTGGTGAGAGCGGTTTCCACGAGGATGTGACAGCGGTACGGCGGCAGCGGCCGAGGGCCGGGCCCCACCCGCTGCCGCCGCTGCTCCCCCGCCCGGGCCGTCCCGGCCGTCGTCGCGGGCGGCGCCCGCCGGTCAGAACGGTCCCCACGCCATCTGGCGCGCCGGACCGGCACGGGGCAGGCTCGGACAGATCCGGCCGCCGGGCCGTACCAGCCAGCACAGGAGACAGATGCCCCCTCCCCGCCGTCCCCGTGCCGCACTCGCCATGGACCCCGTCGCGGCCCGCGCCGTCCTCCACGACGACGTGCTCGCGGAACTCGCCGAATTCACCGATCCGTCACCGCTCCCCGCCCTCGACGAACTCGGCAGCGACCGCGCACGGCAGGTGCTCTCCGGCACCGAGCTGCTGATCACGGGCTGGGGCTGCCCGCCTCTCGACGAGGCCGTGCTGGCGTCCGCCCCTCGTCTGCGAGCGGTGGCGCACACCGCCGGCAGTGTGCGGGGGCACATCACCGACGCGTGCTGGCAACGCGGCATCGAGGTCTCCTCGGCGGCCGCCGCCAACGCCCTCCCGGTCGCCGAGTACACGGTGGCGATGATCCTCCTCAGCGGAAAGAGGGTCCTGGAGACGGCGCGCGACTACGCCGCCGCACGGGCCCGCGCGGACTGGCTGCACGACCGTCCCGGCATGGGCAATTACCGCCGCACCGTGGGAATCCTCAGCGCCTCGCTGATCGGCCGTCGCGTGATCGAGCTGCTTCGTCCGTGCGACTTCCAGGTGCTGCTGCATGACCCGTACGTCAGCGCCGAGGAGGCCGACGCGCTCGGCGCACGTCTGGTCACGCTGGACGAACTCTTCGCGGAGTGCGACGTGGTGAGCGTCCACACACCGCTGCTGCCCGAGACCCGCGCACTGGTGAGCCGCCAGCTCATCGGCGCCATGCGGCAGGACGCCACCCTGGTCAATACCGCGCGCGGCGCCGTACTCGACCAGGACGCCCTCACCGAGGCCGTGCGGGCGGGCCGCATACGCGCGGTGCTGGACGTGACCGAACCGGAGGTGCTGCCGCGCGAACACCCGCTGTGGGACTGCGAGAACGCGTTCATCACCCCGCACATCGCCGGTTCCCTCGGCAACGAGCTGCGGCGGCTCGCGGACCTGACCGTCTCCGAAGTCGCCCGCTGGGCCCGCGGCGAGGGCTTCGCCCATCCCGTACGACGCGAAAGGCTGGCGTTCCTCGCATGACCGCGACCGCTGCCACCCGGAGGCCCCTCCCCGACGAAGCCCCCTTCGAACTGCCTCCCGAAGACCGGGAGTTGAGCCCCTTCACCGGCTGGACCCGCGCCCACTGGGAAGCCACCGCCGACGGTCTGCTGACCGCCGCGTGGCGCTTCGCCACCCCGCGTGGGGCGATGCTCGACCTGCCGGGCCGCCCGTCCCGCACGGGGGTGCGTTCCGACGGGCTGGAGGGCTACGCGCGCACCTTCCTCGCCGCCGCATTCCGCGTCGCCGGTGCGCGGGGCACCGACCCGGACGGCCGGCTGGAGCGGTACGCGGACGGGCTGGCGGCGGGCACGCGTACTCCCGGACGGGACGACGAGGAGTCGTGGCCGCCGATCCTCGACCACACGGTCCACGGCCAGCCGATGGTGGAGTCGGCGTCCATCGCTCTGTCGCTGCGGCTGACCCGGCCGTGGCTGTGGGACCGGCTCGACGAGGACGTGCAGGACCGTGCCGAGGAGTGGCTGCGGGGTGCGCTGCACAACGTGCCCGCGCCCAACAACTGGTATCTCTTCCCGCTGACCGTCGCCGGATTCCTTGAATCGGCCGGGCGCGGCGACAGCGCGACGCGGCAGGCGATCGAGCGCGGGCTGGAGCTGCTGGAGAGCTGGTACAGGGGCGAGGGCTGGTACTCCGACGGCGACGGCCGCGCCTTCGACCACTACAACGGCTGGGCGCTGCACCTCTATCCGCTCCTTCACGCCCATCTCGCCCAGGACTCCGGGCAGTTGGCCCACCACGGCGCCCGCCTCCGCGCCCATCTCGAAGGCTTCTCCCTGCTCTTCGACGGCAGCGGCGCCCCGCTCCACTTCGGACGCTCCCTGACCTACCGCTTCGCCGCGAACGCCGCCGTGGCCCTGGGCGCGCTGACCGGTCACACGCCGCTGACGCCCGGCGCCTCCAGGCGGCTGCTGAGCGGGTCCGTCCGGTACTTCCTGGACCGGGGCGCGGTCAGCCGGGACGGTCTGCTGACCCTGGGCTGGCACGGCCCGCACGACGCCACGCTGCAGGACTACTCCGGTCCGGCATCCCCGTACTGGGCCTCCAAGGGCCTGCTGCCGCTGCTCGTACCGGAGGACGATCCGCTGTGGACCGCCCGCGAGGAACCGGCACCCAGCGAAGGTCCGGCACGTGCCGTCGCACTGCCCTCGGCGGGCCTGCTCATCCAGACGGGCGGCGACGGGCCGGTGCGGCTGCACAACCACGGCAGCGACCATGTGCCGCCGCACGAGGGCGAGAGCGCGCGCGCTGCCGACCCGCTGTACGCGCGGCTCGCCTACTCCACGCGTACGGGCCCGACGGCGGCCGGCAACGTGCCCGACAACCACTTCGCCGTGGAGGTGCCGGGCCCCAACGGCACCCCTGTCCGCAGCGCCCGCGTGCGCATCCACCCCCTGGGCGCCGCTTCTGCCCCCGACGGGGCGTGGGGCTGGGCGGCGTCCTGGCACACGCCGGTCTTCCCCTCCGGCGGCCCGATGGTGCCGGGCTTGCGGGTGCAGAGCCTCACGTATGTGCGGGGCGGCCTCGAACTGCGCGTGCACCGCGTGGTGGGCGCACCCGCGGGCGCACGCGTACGGCTGACGGGCTGGGCGACGGGCGTTCCGGATCACGAGGCGCACGAGCCGTCCGGGCTGGACGGCCTGCACGCGCTCCACGGCCTGCACGGCTGGGACGAGAACGCACGGGCCACCCTGCGAGCCCCGCAGGGCACCGCGTTCACGCGGTGGGCCCAGGTACCGGCGATCACCGGCGACGCCGAGGGCACCGCGTTGTTCGCCGCACTCGCCACGCTCCCGTCCGGCGTCGGCTCCGAGGCCGAAGCCGACGCGGACGCGGTCCCGCTCCACGAGGCGGCCGCCCTTCTCTCCGCCGACGACACCTCCGCCGTGGTCCGCTGGAGCGCGGACGGCTCCCTCACCCGCATCGCCTTCACCGCGTACTCGGCCGAAGTCACGACGTCCCAGGGCCCGTAGCACCCGCTCGGCGACCGGGCGGCCGACGGCACGCGGCGCACGCGGGCCACGGCTCCGTGGGCCCGCAGCGGGAACAGGTCCGCTCGGGTGGTGTGGCGGCCCTGACCACCGTGCGGACCTCGGTGTGGACGGGCGGCGCGGCCTGCGTCGTGGCTGTGGGCCTGCTGGGGCGCTGTCGCTGCCGAAGCTGATGTCGTACGAGGCCCGCACGGACCCTCACGCCCGCCGCGTGCGGGAGCAGCGGACGGCTGCCACGCCGGCGCCGGAGGGGGCGGCACAGGGCGGGACCTGACCCTCACCCCGCCGGCCGCCACCCGCCTCCCCTGCCGAGTCGGCCCTCAGCCGTCAGCCGTCCGAGCTGCCGTCCCCGTCACGCCGCGGCGCGTCGCTCCAGCGAGGGTCGTTGTCCCAGGCCTCGTTCTTCTTGTGGACGGTCTCGATCGCGCGGGACGCCTCGGCGCTGGTCGCGTAGGGCCCCAGCCGGTTCTTGGCAGGGCACTCCGGACCCTCCTCGACCTTGCCGTGCTTGATGCAGTAGTACCACTCGCCCGGTTTACCTGGAGCATTGCGCTTGAAGAGAGCCATACAGTCATGCTCCCCCCTGAGCCCTGGACGTACCACAGTTAGACTCGCGCACATGTCTGGCCAGTCATTGCTCGCTCCCGGTGAACTCTCACCGCACCGCACCGTTCCCTCCTCGATCCCGCGTCCCGAGTACGTGGGCAAGGAAGCCCCCACCCCGTACACGGGGCCCGAGGTGCAGGACAGCGAGACCATCGAGAAGATGCGCGTGGCGGGCCGTGTCGCCGCGAGGGCGATGGAAGAGGCCGCGCGGCACATCGCTCCTGGGGTCACCACGGACAAGCTCGACGAAGTGGCGCACGCCTACATGTGCGACCACGGCGCCTACCCGTCCACCCTCGGCTACCGGCGGTTCCCGAAGTCGCTGTGCACGTCGGTCAACGAGGTCATCTGCCACGGCATCCCGGATTCCACGGTCCTGCGCGACGGCGACATCGTGAACCTCGACGTGACCGCCTACATCGACGGGGTGCACGGAGACAACAACGCCACCTATCTGTGCGGAGACGTCGACGAGGAGTCGGCGCTGCTCGTCGAGCGCACCCGCGAAGCCCTCAACCGTGCGATCAAGGCCGTGCGCCCGGGCCGGCAGATCAACATCATCGGCCGCGTCATCGAGTCGTACGCCAAGCGCTTCGGCTACGGAGTGGTCCGTGACTTCACGGGCCACGGCATCAACACCTCGTTCCACTCCGGCCTGATCATCCCGCACTACGACGACGAGCGGGCGACGACCGTGATGAGGCCCGGGATGACCTTCACCATCGAGCCGATGCTGACGCTGGGCACCTACGAGTGGGACATGTGGGAGGACGGCTGGACGGTCGTCACCAAGGACCGCCGCCGCACCGCGCAGTTCGAGCACACCCTCGTGGTCACGGAGTCCGGGGCGGACATTCTCACGCTGCCCTGACCACTCGGAGTGCTCGCGGGGTTTTTCCGACAGGCTGTCGGTAAAGAATGGCGTCATGACCTCACGACTGCCGGCACACCTGCCTTTCTCGACCCTGATCCGTGACGCCACGAAGGCGCAGCACACCCAGGCGGAGAACTCGACGTTCATGAGCGACATGCTCAGCGGCAGGCTCGGCAGGGAGGCGTTCACGCGCTACACCGAGCAGCTGTGGTTCGTCTACGAAGCCCTGGAGGAAGCGGCACGCAGGCTCGGCGACGACCCGGTCGCCGGCCCGTTCGTGCGGCGGGAGCTCTTCCGCCTCCCCTCCCTCGAACGCGACCTCGACCATCTCCACGGCACGTCCGCATGGCGCGGCACGGCCGCTCCGCTCGCCGCGACGGAGAGCTACACGAGACGCATCGCCGAGGTCTCACGGGACTGGCCCGGCGGCTACGTGGCCCATCACTACACCCGCTACCTCGGCGACCTCTCCGGCGGCCAGGTCGTACGGGGAACCGCGGAGAAGAACTGGGGCTTCACACACAAAGGCGACGGGGTCCGGTTCTATGTCTTCGAGGACATTCCGAACCCCGCCGCCTTCAAGAGGGGGTACCGCGAACTGCTCGATTCGGTACCGGCCGACGACGAGGAGAAGTGGCGCATCGTCGGCGAGTGCGGGCGCGCTTTCACGCTCAACACGGCTGTCTTCGAGGAGCTGGCAGCTCCCGCTCCGACAGCCGGCTGACGCGCCGAAGCGGCACCGGCCGCTCAGCGGCGCGCCCGCGCCGTCAGCCCATGGCCTTCTTGGCCTTCGCGGTGTTGTTCAGGGCCGAGGGGCGTACGTCCTTGCACCACTTCACGTGGCCGACGGCCTTCGTGTAGCGACCGCTGATCCAGAAGTTGCTGTTCCGCAGCTTGTACCAGATGGGGTCGCCGTGGATGAGCTGGGCACGGATCTTGCAGTCCAGGCCGCGCTTGGCGTGGAAGGGAAGAACGTACTTCACCGAGGAGTCGGTGCTCGGGTACTGACGGACGTTCAGGCCCGAGTGTGCGAGAACGATGCCGTACGGCTTCTTGGGGTAGGCGACTGTGTCGGCGGAGGAAGGGGACGCCTGTGCGGTGCTCGCCCCGAGGAGCGAACCGCCCATGAGGACGGCGCAGGCCGTGGCGGCGATCCGTACACGACGAGCAGTAGTGGCAGCCATTCAGCTGCCTCCTTTCCGTAAGCCGTGAGCGGGTGGGGCGCCTCGACGCGTACGGAACGCGCTCTGCACGGACGACCACACGCCGGATCACGGGACTACTGGGACGTTCTGCCCGATTTTATGCAGGTCTGTGGTGGTCTATCGGGTTACACACGCGCGATCCGCGGCTTCTGTTCACCAGTGCGGACGGACGCGCCGGATGCTCCCGGAACACCGGGGACGGATGGCGAACCCTGCGGGTCCTCGCAGTTGACGGGGTGCCATACCGAACCTCCCAGGAGGCTCCACCAGGCCCCCCTGAGATCCACCCCGAAGGCGCGCATGATTGCATACGGGCGCCCGGTGCTGTGAGACGAACGCCCTGGGCGGGGCGATAAGGTGCTATACCGCAAGCGGGGCGGGGAGGACACGAGAATGAATGCGCGGCAAGCGCGGCGGACGCGGCTGCTCGCGGCGTCGACGGCCACGGTGGTGCTGTCGGTGACGCTGTCGGGATGCGTGACGGTGCACGGCGAGACGGCGGTGATCCCGGCGGTCTCCAAACCCGACGCGAGGAAGATCCTCAAGGAGTTCAACGCCACCAGCAACAAGGCCAACTCCTCCCACGACCCCGGGCTGAACTCCACCATCGAGACGGGCGCACTCGGAGCCATAGACGAGGCGGGTCTCAAGTCGCGCAAGAAGCTGGCACCGAAGGGCAACCCGGGCTACAAGCCGCTGCGGCTCTCCGATCCCCGGTTCCTGATTCCCAAGCAGGCGGGCTGGCCCAAGTTCTTCGTC
The DNA here is from genome assembly GCF_000426165.1 of Streptomyces sp. TAA486. Classification (NCBI taxonomy): domain Bacteria; kingdom Bacillati; phylum Actinomycetota; class Actinomycetes; order Kitasatosporales; family Streptomycetaceae; genus Streptomyces; species Streptomyces sp. TAA486. The sequence continues at coordinate 80,905 of NZ_AUEV01000003.1, forward strand.
GCCGACGCGCAGAGCAACCGCACGACGGACGGGCGTTGGCTCCTGGTCTTCCAGCGCGACGACGCCAACTCCGACTGGCGGGCGTCGTACCTGGCTGTCCTTCAGAACTCCGAGATCCCGGAGTTCGTCACCGGCAAGGGCGGCTACGCGAAGGCCGTGCTCGGCGGTCCGCGGTCGCAACTCATCGTCGCACCGGACGAGATGAGCGACGCGTACATCGGCTATCTCGGCGAGGGCACCGGCGACTTCGCTCCGGGCGAGCACACGAGCAAGCGGCGCGCACAGCGCGAAGGGTCGGCCAACCGCCCGGGAAAACGCACCGAGTTCGCGGACGTGGCGGCCAAGGCACCGCAGTACGCTGCGTTCGGGCTGCGCACCGCGGACGGCGGCGCGCTGGTCTTCTTCGCCTCGCAGCACCACACGAAGGAGACCTACGCGAAGGGCTACAAGCCCCCGGTGAAGGAACCGTTGGTGAAGGCGCTGATGACCGGAACGCCGCGTCAGTCGGTGACCTATGTGCGGGTCTCCGAACAGGTCGTCAAGGTGCCCGCGAAGAAGGACGGCGGCGAGATCGAGTTCCTCAACCGGATCGACGGACTCACCGCGGTCAAGGGCGAGTAGCCGCCTCACGGACCGCTGCCGGGGCCCGTGGCTCGCACGGTCGAAGCCCCCGGCGGGCGTGAACTGGCGTGCTCCCGCTGCCTGTTCGGGCCTCGCCGCGGGGGCCCGAGCTGCCGTCCCCGCGGGCGGAGCTGCCGCCGCCGACGCGTCGTCAGCGCACCGGCCAGGCCGCCGTGTCCTCGCCCACGTGCTCCGCGCACGCGTCGGTGAGCGCCTCCAGAAGGGTCAGCGGTTCGGGCAGTGGTTCGGCGCCGCCCGTGCCGTCACCGTCCGATGTCTCCGGCGGACGCACCCAGCGCACCTCGCGGTTCTGCCCCGTCCCGGGCAGGGTCGCGGGCGGGACGAGCACGTAGCTGCCCCGGCAGTGCCAGCGCAGGCCCGGGTGCTCGTCCATCGTCTCGGGGTGGCAGTCCAGTTCGCACGGCCACCACTCGTCCTCGTCGTCGGGGGTGCGGGTGGCGGTGAAGAAGAGCATCCGCTCATCCCCGGAAACAGCGACCGGGCCGAGTGGCGCCCTCTCCGAATCCAGCCGTTCCAGTGCCGCCCAGCCGGCCTCGGCCGGCACGTCGAGCACGTCGTGGTCACGCCCCGTGGCGGTGACGAAGTTCGCCAGCGGCTGGCTCTGCGCCCAGCGCTCGATCTGCGCGGCGTCGGTGGTGGCCTGCGTCTGCCATCCGAAGGAGAGAGGGTGGCGGCCCGGAGTGGGACAGCCGATGCGTACGCACGAACAGCCGTACCCCGAGGGGTGCGCGGCGGGCGCGAGCGGAAAGCCCGCCGCTGCGGCGGTCAGCAGGAGTTCCGTACGGGCGCGGGCGGCGTCGGCCTGTGCGACGGCGCTCCTGGACCTGGAGGTCCTCGCCCTGGGGCCGCTCCGCGTGAAGTGACGCAGCCACCGGTCGAACCTGCTCTCGCGTTCCATCTATCGCCTCACTCCGCGACTCTGCGACCACACCGTGGATCTCCGAGGGTACGCAGCACCGAGCACGTGCCGGGCCGAATCCCTGGATCGTGGCTGACCCGTCGTCATCCTGCGCTGTCGGCCCGTCCACCCGTCCGCGCCGGTCCGGGCGCCTGTGCGGGCGAGGAACACCCGTCTGCCGCACAACAGCCGCTCCGGGCGGCATGTTCCGTCGTGCGCGCTTAGCTTGAGACCCATGGTCATGATCATGGTCAGGGCCGTGAGGGCCGTCCGGGCCGTCGAAGCCTGTCTGTTTCCGCTGCTCGTCCTCGCACCTGTGGCACTCGCTCCGGGCTGTGCCCCCGCGCCCGCGCGCATGCGAGGCCCCGAGGGCCCACGCGCCGCCGGTCTGCCGGGCACGGTCTACGCCGCCCATCGCGGAGGCGCCCTCGAAGTTCCGGAGAACAGCATCTCGGGGCTGACGGCCGCCTACCGCCGCCGCTCCGCCGACGTGCTCGACGTGGACGTGAGGACGCTGCGCGACGGAACCCTCGTCGCGATGCACGACCGCACCCTGGACCGCACCACCGACCACAAGGGACCTGTCTCCGGGCTGACGCTGCGCCAGTGGCGCCACGTACGGCTGCGTCCCGACGGGGGGCTGCCCGGCACCTGGTCCCGGGAGCACCCGCCGACGGCGTCCGCGGTCCTCGACCGTTTCGGGGGCCGCATCGTGCTGAACGTCGAGCTCAAGGACGGCGGCGGCCTGAAGCGGCTCGCGGGAATGATCCGCAAGCGGGGCCTGACCGACTCGGTCTACGTGCAGACAAACGAGCTGTCACCGGCGGTGCAGGCTCACCGGATGGGTCTGCTGACCTCGGTGTGGCGGTCGGTGAAGCAGGCGCGTACCGACCGGCCGGAGAAGTGGCGCGACGTGGTCGACATGCTCAGCGTCGACCACCACGCACGCGACTCCGACATCCGCAGGGCCGTCGACTCGGGCATTCCGCGCGTGTGGTCGCACACGGTCCGCACGCCGGCCGACCGCGATCGGGTGCTGCGGCTGGGGTGCGACGGGGTGATGACGGACACTCCAGGACTCCTGGCCCGCACACCACAGCGGGACAAGAAGGACGGCTCGGGCGACGCGCGCGACCGGTGAGCGAACATTCCGATCACAACGCGGCGAAGAGCGTTCCGACGGCGCACCATGGGCTCAACACAGTGCGCGTCGACCCCGTGAAGGAGCCTTCGTTGTACGGACCCGGCTACACCCCACGCCGCTTTCTGATGTGCTCACCTGCACACTTCCGCGTGACGTACTCCATCAACCCCTGGATGGATCCCGAGAAGCCCGTGGACATCCCGCTGGCGCTCGCGCAGTGGGAGGAACTGCGTGACCGGTACCGCTCGCTCGGCCACACCGTCGAGGAGCTCGAACCGGTCCCCGGCCTGCCCGACATGGTGTACGCCGCCAACGGCGCCACCGTCGTCGACGGCCGCGTCCTCGGCGCACGCTTCGCGCACCGCGAGCGCACGGGAGAGGCCGAGGTGCACCGCGCCTGGTACCGGGCCAACGGCTTCGCGGACGTGCAGGAGCCGGAGCACATCAACGAGGGCGAGGGCGACTTCGCAGTGACCGACACCTGGCTGCTGGCCGGGCGGGGCTTCCGCAGCAGTCCGCTTTCCCACGGCGAGGTCCAGGAGTTCTTCGGACGGCCCGTGATCGGCCTCGACCTGGTCGACCCGCGCTACTACCACCTGGACACGGCGCTGTGCGTGCTGGGCGGGGACGAAGTCATGTACTACCCGCCCGCGTTCTCCCCGGGCAGCCAGGCCGTGCTCAAGCGTCTCTTCCCGGAGGCGCTCATCGCGTCCGCAGCGGACGCCGAGGCCCTCGGCCTGAACGCGGTCAGCGACGGGCATCACGTGATGCTTCCGCAGGCGGCCGTGGGACTGCTCGAACCGCTGCGCCGGCGGGGCTACGACCCCGTGCCCGTCGACCTGACGGAGCTGCTGAAGGGCGGCGGCAGCGTGAAGTGCGTGACGGCCGAACTGCGCGCGGCGGCCTGACACCCGGCGCGAGGTCCCACGGGTCGGAGGCTCGTGGGACCGGATGGCCCCCCACGCGAGCGGGGAAGCCCCCGCGTCCGGATCCCGCTACGGCGCAGGCTCCGGCTCCGGCGGCCAGGCGTCGCCCCACTTCGCGTCGCGGGCCCGGCGGTAGTCGGCGCCGTGCCGTTTGGTGACGGTCGCCGGACGCAGCCCGTCCCCGGCGGTGCACAGATCCAGCAGCACCTGGCCCTTGCGCTTCTGCGGCCTGCGCACGATGCGGCCGGGCGCGGGGGCACCGGCGATGGCGGGATGTGCGGCAGCGACGTAGCTGAACTTCTCGTCCTCGTACGGCAGTGAGCCGCCCTTGACCTGCCGGTGGAGGGAGGACCGGTTGACCCTCGCGGCGAAGTGGCACCAGTCCTCGCCGGGGACCATCGGGCAGCGTTCGCTGTGCGGGCAGGGCGCGAGGACCCGCAGCCCGGCCGCGACGAGGTGGTCGCGTGCGGCCATCGTCCGGGCGTAGCCGTCCGGCGTTCCGGGCTCGGTGACGACGACGGCACGGCCGGCGCGGGCCGCCGCGTCGACGACAGTGAGCCTGTCGCGCTCCGCCAGTTCGCCCAGTACGTAGGAGATCGTGACGAGGTCGGCCTCGGGCAGCGCGGCTTCACCCGGCCCGCCTCCCTGGTCGTGCCCGGTCAGCGAACGGTGCCGCCACTCGGCCGCGCCAAGCGCGTCCGCGGTGGAGGCGCCCGCCAGTTCACGTCCGAGGGCCAGTGCGGGCTCCGACCGGTCGAGGACCGTGGTGCGGCGCGGCGCCCCGTCCCGACCGGCGTTGTCCGCCCCTCCCCAGACGTCGGCGGCGGCCCAGACGGCGGCACCCGTACCACCCCCGATGTCCAGGTGGCTCTCCGGGCGCCACTCACCCGTACGTGAGGCGAAGGCTTCGAGGGCCGCCGCGACGGCCGCGAACGTTGCGGGCATCCGGTACGCGGCATAAGCGACGACGTCCGCGCGATCACGCAGCACGGGAGCGGCCTCACCGTGCCGGTAGCCGGTCATCAGACGCTCGACGGCACCGGTCGCCTGACGGGGCGGCAGTCCGTCGACGAGCGCGGCGAGGGCGCGCCGCAGTTCTTCCTCGATCACCGCGACAGTCTAAGGAGCCGCCGCACCCGCGGCGCGTGCCAGCCAGGTGGCCGCAGCGGCACGCGGACGGTTGTCGGGCAGCCGGCGCACCGGATGGACGGTGTTGGCGAGCAGCACCAGGAAGGTGTCCGTGACCGGGTCGATCACAAGGCTCGTGCCGGTGAAGCCCGTGTGCCCCGCGGCCCTCCCCCGGCCTCGCGTACCCGCCTCGCCCGCGGGGCCGGCCAGCTCACCCATGAACCGGGGCTGGCCGACGGCGAATCCCAGTCCGGGCGGCGTCCGCAGCGCCCGGGCCGACGCGGGCGTGAGGATCCGTGCCTGCCCGTACGCGCCGTCCGAGAGAAGTGCCCGGCACAGCACGGCCAGGTCCGCCGCGGTCGAGAAGAGCCCCGCGTGGCCCGCGACGCCGCCGAGCGCGAAGGCGTTCTCGTCGTGCACGACGCCGCGCAGCATTCCGCGGTCGGCCTTGGCCCAGGGGCGGCGCTGGTCCTCCGTCGCGGCAGCGGACGCGGCGGGCACGGGCCCGTACGAGGTGCCGCGCATCCCGAGCGGTCCGGTGATGCCCTCTTTGACGAGGGTGTCCAGACCGTTCCCGGTGACGCGCTCCAGCACCTGCTGCAGGGCGATGAGATTGAGGTCGGAGTAGCAGTACGTTCCGCCGGGCGCCGATACCGGCGCCTCCTCCCACAGGGGCGCCAAGAGGCCGTCCGGGCGGGGGGCAGTTCCCTCGGCCGTGGCGGGGTGACCCGTGCCGGTGCCCGCGGGCCCGTGCGGGCGTTCACCGAAGGGGAGTTCGGGCCGCAGCCCGGAGGTGTGCGTCAGCAGCTGCCGCACTGTGATGTGCGCCTTCCCGTGCGCGCCGAACTCCGGCACGTACGCGGCGGCCTCGCGGTCCAGCTCCACCACGCCCGCTTCGTACTGCTGCATCGCGGCGACGGCAGTGAAGAGCTTGGTGAGCGACGCGAGATCGAAGAGCGTCTCCGGAGTCACCGCCTCCCACTGCTCGCGCGGCAACTCGACGCCGGTGTACGTCTCCTGGTCGTACGCCGAGAAGCGCACCGCCCAGCCGGTGGCGTGCTCCAGCGCGATCCACCGGCCGCGGCCGGCGAGCACGACGGCGCCGGAGCACCAGCCGCGCCCGGGCAGTTCGTCGACGCCGTCGCGCAGTGCGGCCAGTTCCGCCGGGCGCAGCCCCGCCTCCTCGGCGGATGCGGCGCGCCTCAGCTCCGCGACGTCCGCCACGGACGGCACAGCCCCAGGAACGCGGCCGCGGCCAGCAGCAGCGCGCTCAGCTGCACCACTGCCATCGGCACGGCCGTGCGCTCACCCGCGACACCGACGAGCGGTGACGCGACGGCCCCGATGAGGAACTGGGCGGTGCCCAGCAGCGCGGACGCCGAACCGGCGGCGTGCGGAGCGCGCATCAGGCCCTGGGAGTTGGCGTTCGGCATGACGAAACCCATGCCCGTCATCAGCACACACAGCGCGGCGGCGATCGGAAGGAGCCCCGTCCGGCCGAAGACGCCGCTGGTCATCAGCAGCAATGCGACCGAGGCCGCACCCGTCAGGCAGAGCCCGAAGCCGAGGACCCGGTCCAGGGGCACCCGGCCGACGAGGACCTTCCCGTTGATCTGGCCGGCGGCGACAAGGCCGATGGAGTTGACCATGAACAGGAGGCTGAAGGTCTGCGGGCTCGCCCCGTAGATCTCCTGGACGACGAACGGCGAGGCGGAGACGTAGGCGAAGAGCGCCGCGAAGCTGAGGCTGCCCGCGAGCAGGTAGCCGGTGAAGCGGCGGTCGGCGAAGAGGCCGCGCATGGTGCGCAGGGCGTCGGGGACGCCACCGCTGCGCCGCTTGTCGTGCTCCAGGGTCTCGGGCAGCCAGCGCGCGACGACGACGGTGAGTACGACACCGATGCCGGCGAGGATGAGGAAGACGCCCCGCCAGTCCGTGAAGCGGAGTATCTGTCCGCCGAGCACGGGGGCGAGGATCGGCGCGAGGCCCCCGATGAGCATCAAGGTGGAGAAGAAGCGGGCCATGGCGAGCCCGTCGTAGAGGTCGCGGACGACGGCCCGGGCTATGACGATGCCGGCGGCACCGGCCAGGCCCTGCACCAGGCGGAAGACGATCAGCGTCTCGATGGTGGGTGCGAGCGCGCAGGCGGCTCCGGCGAGTATGTACCCGCACATGCCTATGAGCAGCGGGCGGCGCCGTCCGAACTGGTCGCTCATCGGGCCCACGACCAGCTGGCCCACGGCCAGCCCGAGCAGGCAGCCGGTGAGCGTGAGCTGTGCCGTCGCGGCGGGAGTGTTCAGCGTGCCGCCGACGGCGGGCAGCGCCGGGAGGTACATGTCCATCGACAGCGCGGGAAGTGCGGTGAGGCTGCCGAGGATGAGGGTCACCAACAGGCTCGCCCGCCGGCGGCCGGTGAGCTGCGGAGCGGGCTCGCCCACGGAGAGGCCCGCGGGAGCCGCGGCGGAACCGTTCACGTGACCGGTCACAGGACCGGCGGGGCGGACCGCGGGTCCGGGGGCGCTCCCTGGGGCGGAAGTCGATTCGGGGACGGCGACGGAGTCGTCGACGGGGGCTGTGACGGCGGCCGTTCGGGCAGGGCCGGGCTCGGACATGAACCTCTCCAGGAGATTGTTGATGACAGGCACATTCTCCCAGACATTTCCGTCCCCGACCGAACGGGTTTTCGTCACAGCACCACGGACGTAGCGGCTCGCGGCCGCCTCACCAGGACTCTCAGAGCGGCCGGAGACCCGGATCACCGGCCCGCGAGACGAAGGACGCAGCCGTCGTGACCGGTGCCCCCGGCCGGGTGACGACGTCCACGGTGCGGTAGTCGGCACGCAGTTGCCGCTGGTCAAGGGTGAGCAGGACGTAGCCGCGGCGCCCGTCGTAGAACTTCATGTGAGGGTTCGCGTCGAGGAAGGTCTGCCAGTCGCCCGGCTTCGCGACTCCGTCGCCGCCGCTGGCGACCGACGTGGTGACGAGTTCCACACCCACGGAACGGGAGCCGGAGTCGTCGAAGTCCTCCTTGATGTCCATGGCGTAGTGAACGTGGACGTCGCCGGTGAGCACGGCGAGGTTCTTCACGCCCGCGGTGCGCGCGGCTTCCAGGAAGCGCCGCCGCGCCGCCGGGTAGCCGTCCCAGGCGTCCATGGACAGCGGGAACGGCCCGGTGGTCCGGTTCCGGCGGCGGGAGAGGACGGTCTGCTGCGGGACCAGGTTCCACACGGCCTTCGAGCTCTTCCAGCCGTCCTCGAGCCAGCGCTCCTGGGTCGTGCCGAGCATCGTCCGGTCCGGCCTGCCCGTCTCGGCGGTGGGCACCTGCCAGCCGTCGCCGGCTGACTGGTCGTCACGGTGCTGCCGGCCGTCGAGGATGTCGAGCTGCGCGAGCTTGCCGAAGTGCAGCCGCCTGTAGAGCTGGAGGTTGGAGCCCGAGGGCTGCTGGGGCGGCCGCAGCGGCAGGTTCTCGTAGTACGCGCGGTAGGCGGCGGCCCGGCGGGCGAGGAAGGCTTCGGGCGGCGAGCCGTCCGGGGTCTCGTCGGCGTAGTTGTTCTCCACCTCGTGGTCGTCCCAGGTGACGATCCACGGGTGGGCGGCGTGTGCGGCCTGGAGGTCGGGGTCGCGGTGGTACAGCGAGTACCGCAGCCGGTAGTCCTCCAGCGTCACGGTCTCCTTGTTGAACCTGTCGGGGAGTTCGAGCGAAGGGTCGGCACGGTCGCCGCCGTGTGCGTCGACCGCGTACTCGTAGAGGTAGTCGCCCAGGTGCAGCACGGCATCGACGTCGCCCTCCTTCGCGAGATGCTTCAGCGCCGTGAAGTACCCGTCGTGGTAGGCCTGGCAGGAGACGGCAGCGAAGCGCAGCGAACCGGAGGCGTCACCGGCACTGGGTGAGGTCCGGGTGCGGCCGGTGGGGCTCGTCCAGGAGCCGACGCGGAAGCGGTAGTAGTAGCGGGTTCGCGGGCTGAGGCCCTCGGGCACGACGTGCACCGAGTGGTGGAATTCCGGATGCGCGGTGGTACTCCCGCTGCGGACCTTGCGCTTGAAGCCCTGGTCCTGCGCCAACTCCCAGGTGACGGCGACGGGTTTGCGGTCCAGACCGCTGTCGGGCTCGTACGGGTCGGGGGCGAGCCGGGTCCACAGCACGACGGAGTCGGGCAGCGGGTCACCCGAGGCCACACCGAGGGTGAAGGGGTCTTTGTTGATACGGGCAGGGTCGAGCTTCGCCGCTGCGTGTGCGGGCCGGGGAAGGTTGGTCCCGAGGGCGAGCGTCACAGTCGCCGCCGTGCCGGTCAGCAGTCGGCGACGGCACAATTGCCGTGCGGCCGCACGGTATTCGCTGTCTGCGCTCGAAGGCTGCGTCATACATCTGATTGCACAGTCCGTGAGCGTCACCCAGCGGTCAGACACGCGACCGCGGGGTGTCCGTTCGATGGCGGTCCGTCCTCTGACCGAACGTCAGCCTCCGCCGGGGCACGTACCCTGCCGCCCATGACGAACGACGAGACGACACGGACGGCGCTGGTGACCGGAGCCGGCTCCGGCATCGGACGGGCCGTCGCCCTCGAACTGGCCGCCGCGGGCTGGTCCGTGACGCTTGCGGGACGCCGGGCGGGACCGCTGGAGGAGACGGCACGGCTGATCGGGGGAAGGGCGGGAGCGGCCCCTGCGGACGTCGTCCCGACGGACGTGACCGATCCGGAGGCGGTCACGGCCCTGTTCGCCTCCGTACGCGAGAGCAGCGGCCGGCTCGACCTGCTCTTCAACAACGCCGGGGCCTTCGGCCCGACGGTGCCTCTGGAGGAGATCTCGCCCGCGGAGTGGCGCGCTGTCGTCGACGTCAATCTGACCGGGGCCTTCCTGTGCGCGCAGGCGGCCTTCCGGCTGATGAAGGATCAGCGCCCGCAGGGCGGACGGATCATCAACAACGGCTCGATCTCGGCGCACGTGCCGCGCCCGGGTTCCATCGCGTACACGGCGACCAAGCACGCGGTGACGGGGCTGACCAAGTCCTTTTCGCTGGACGGCCGTCCGTACGGCATCGCCTGCGGCCAGATCGACATCGGCAACGCCGCCACCGAGATGACCGCACGGATGCAGCAGGGCGTGCCGCAGGCGGACGGCACGACGAGGCCGGAACCGGTGATGGACGCGGCGGACGTCGCTCGCACCGTCGTCCAGATGGCCGCACTGCCGCTGGAGGCGAACGTGCAGTTCGCGACCGTGATGGCGACGGCGATGCCGTACATCGGACGCGGCTGAGGAGGCGTCGGCGGACTCCCCGGCGCGGGTGGCCGCGGAGAGGGCGACCCGGCCTGCCCGCGGAAGGCCGCGCCGTGACCGACGTAGCGGTCGACGGAGGGTAGCCGCAGGCGCCCTGCGCAGCGCAGACTCGAGGTTCGGCAGAGGGCCGGCAGAGAGAAGGGTGCTACTGCGATGAGTGAGGCGTCCGGGACGTCCGGGGCCGATGCGGCCGGGGCGGAAACCGAATCCACCGGGGCGACGGGAGCGGCGGAAGCCACGGAGGCTCCCCCGGGACCGGGCTTCGGCAACTACCAGAACGACATCTACCTCAACGGTCTCGACGACCGGCTGCCGCCGTTCACCACCGACCTCACCCTCCTCGGCTCGTCGGCACGCGAACACCTCGACCCGGGTGCCTTCGGCTATGTCGCGGGCGCCGCGGGCTCGGGTGCGACGCACCGCGCCAACCGCGCCGCCTTCGAGCGGCACCGCCTCGTCCCGCGCATGCTGCGCGGCCCGGGCAGGCGCGACCTGAGTACGACCGTGCTGGGCACCCGCATACCCGCTCCGGTGATGCTGGCGCCGGTCGGCGTCCAGTCGATCATCCACCCCGACGGAGAGCTGGCCACGGCCCGCGCCGCCGCCGCCGTCGGCATCCCGATGGTGCTCTCCACGGCCTCGTCGCACACCATCGAGCAGGTCGCGGAGGCCCACAGTGCGGGCAACCCGCGCTGGTTCCAGCTGTACTGGCCCAACGACGACGACGTGTGCGTCAGCATCCTGGACCGTGCCCGCAAGGCCGGGTTCACGACCCTCGTCGTCACGCTCGACACCTGGACGCTCGCCTGGCGCCCGCAGGACCTCGACCAGTCGTATCTGCCCTTCATCCGCGGCATCGGCACCGCGATCCCCTTCTCCGACCCTGCCTTCCGCGCCGGGCTCGAGAAGTCGCCGGAGGACGAGTTGATCCCGGCAGTGCTGCGGTGGGTGCCGATGTTCACCGGCACCGACCATTCCTGGGACCAACTGCCGTTCCTGCGGGAACACTGGGACGGGCCGATCGTGCTCAAGGGCGTCCTCCACCCCGACGACGCCCGCAGGGCGGCCGACGCCGGTATGGACGGCATCGTCGTCTCCAACCACGGCGGACGTCAGGTCGACGGCGCGATCGCGTCCCTGGACGCCCTTCCCCCGATCGTCGAGGCGGTGGGCGACCGACTCGAGGTCCTCTTCGACTCCGGTGTCCGCACCGGCTCGGACGTCCTCAAGGCGCTCGCTCTCGGTGCGCGCTCCGTGCTCGTCGGCCGCCCCTTCGCGTACGGGCTGGCGCACGGCGGTGAGGAGGGCGTGCTGCACGTGCTGCGCAGCCTGCTCGCCGATCTGGACCTCACGCTGGGCCTCTCGGGCCACCGCTCACCGGCGGATCTGTCGCCGGACTCGCTGCAGAGCGGGACGTGAGCCGCAGCTATCATTGGACGTGCGGCGGACGAGCCGGCCGGGCGGCCGCGGCGGGGCCTCGGGCCGCAAGGTCCAGGTCCGTCGAGGAACGTCCGGGCTCCACAGGGCAGGATGGTGGGTAACGCCCACCCGGGGTGACCCGCGGGAAAGTGCCACAGAAAACAGACCGCCGGGACCATGCGAAAGCGACGGTCCCGGTAAGGGTGAAACGGTGGTGTAAGAGACCACCAGCGCCCAGGGCGACCTGGGCGGCTCGGCAAACCCCATCCGGAGCAAGGTCAAGAGGGGCCGTCGGCTGACGGCCCTGCGCGGACGACCGAGGGCTGCCCGCCCGAGTCCGCGGGTGGACCGCACGAGGCCGGCGGCAACGCCGGTCCCAGATGGATGGCCGCCTCCCCCGGCGCCGCAAGGCTCCGGGGAGACAGAACCCGGCGTACAGGCCGGCTCGTCCGCCGCACCATCGGAACCCCCAGCGTCGGCATGCGAAGGGGCCGGCGGGCACGCGCCCGTACGGCCGCGGTGCGGGCGCGGCCGCTCAGTCACGGTCGCGAGCCGTTGGCCCACCCGGGAGGAGGGTGAGCGCCGCGGTCAAACTTTCCCGCCACGTCACGTATCAGCAGGGGGACTCACGGTTCCACGGGCCGGGCCCGGCCTCACCCGGAGAGGGAACGCCGGCTCACGGACCGCCCTCCTGCGCATCCACGAGTTCGACCCCCAGTGGCCATCCCGCTCGCGAGACGGCGAAGTCGGAGTTCAGGTGAGCGGAGACCTCCATCGGTGCCGTGATGACGCCCAGGAACATCTCATGCGTGGTCGGCAGTGCGGGCATGTGCTCGGTGGCCGCCGGCCAGCCGGGTGCGGGAAGGGTGCGAGGGGTGGGGGCGGTCATGCGCTCGCCTCCGGTTCGATGTCTCGGACGGAAGGGGCGGTGCCTCGCCGGCCGAGGGCATGCATCGCCTCGGCCACGGCGGACACGGACCGGGGAACCTGGACGGAGCTGAGGACCTGGGCCCCGTCGCCTCCGTCCAGGCACCGGCCGCGGGTCAGGACAGGTTGGCGAGTTCCTCGGTCAGGATCTCGACCGTCGTGACGATCTGCTGCTCCGTGTGCTCGGAAGTGATGAAGAAGCGCAGTCGTGTGAGGCGTTCCTCGACCGCCGGGTGGAGGATCGGGTTGGCGCTGACGCCCCGGGCGTAGAGCCGGTCGGCGAGTTGCAGCGCCTTGAGGGAGTCACCGGTGATGGCGGGCACGATCGGGGTGTTCTCGCTGGTGCCCACGTCCACCCCGGCCCCGGCCGCGAGCCGCCGGAACATCTCGGCGTTGTCGTGCAGCCTCGCGATGCGCTCGGGCTCCTTGCGGATCAGTCGCAGCGCCTCCACCGCCGCGGCGGTGGAGGCCGGGGGCAGCCCGGCGCTGAAGACGAATCCGGGGAGCGTGTACCGGAAGTGCTCGATGAGTTCGCGCCGGCCGGCGATGTAACCGCCGCAGCTGGCCAACGACTTGGAGAGGGTGCCCATCCAGACGTCCACGTCTTCGGGGTTGACCCCGGAGAACTCCGCCATGCCTCCGCCGGTCTTGCCCATGACGCCGATGCTGTGCGCCTCGTCGATCATCAGCAGTGCGCCGTGCTTCTCCTTGATGGTGATCAGAGCGGGCACGTCAGCCGTGTCGCCGTCCATGCTGTAGACGCCCTCGACCACGATCAGGACGCGCCGGTACCGGTCTCGTACCTCCGTGAGGATCCGGTCCAGAGCAGCGACGTCGTTGTGCGGGAACGGCTGGCGCGCGGCCCCCGACTGCCGGCAGCCCTGAAGGATGCTGTCGTGGGCCAGGGAGTCGTGGAGGATGAGATCCTCCGGGCTCATCAAGTGGCCGATGACGGTGACGTTGGTGGCGTGACCGCTGACAAGCGTCAGCGCGTCCTGTGCTCCGACGAGTTCGGCCAGACCCCGGTCGAGCTCCTCGTGGATGGGCCGGTTTCCGGACAGGATCCGGGCGGCGGACACCGAGGAGCCGTAGCGATCAATGGCCTTCTTGCCGGCCTTCGCCACCTGCGGGTGCCCGGACAGGCCGAGGTAGTTGTAGCTGGAGAAGGAGATCAACTCGCGGTCGCCGACCCGGGTGGTGTCCCGGATGTTGCCCTCATGCTGCAGGAAGAACGGGTTGTGCGTACTGGCCGAGGCAATGGTGCGCGCGCGCTCCTGGGAGGCGACGACCTCCGGGAACAGGCGGACATCCGCGTTCTCCTGGCGGTCGAAGGCGGTACGTTCCGGCTCACCGGCGGCCTGCTGGGTGGGCGCGGTTGGCGTCGCCGTGCGCTGCACGGGAACTGCGGCCGGCCGCTCCGCCCCGAGCCGGTTCTGCACGGTGCCGACCAGTGAGCCGACGCTGGCGAGGTCGATTATCTCGGCAACGCTGACCTCGATCCCGGGCCACTGCTTGCGCAGCCGGACCGTGAGTTCACCAAGCATGAGGGAGTCGAAGCCGAGGTCGGTGGTGAAGGCGTGCTCGGCGCGCAGGAAGTCCTCGGAGTATGCGCTGACGTTCGCGATGGCCGACAGCACAGTGGCCTCCACCTCTTGGGCAGCTTCCGCCGCGCCCGCGCCCGCAGCCGGGAGCCGGGCGGCGCCGGAGTCCGGGGTGGCCGCCTCGACCGCCTGCTTCGCGGGTGCTTCGGCGGTGTGACGAGGATCCGTGGCGGGAAGGGCCCGGCCATCCGGGTCGACGGACTGGAGCAGCGCGACTTGCGCGTGCAGGAACTCAACGAGACCGCTCATGTTCGTCTCTCCAAGCTGATGCGTAGGGATGGGGGAGGGAGTTTCGGTGGAGGGGCCGGAGGCAGCGTCCTGACGGGGGGCCGTTGCCGGCGAAGGCGCTGCCGCGGGCGTGGCAGTCGGCACGGACGGGCGTGCGGCCTTGGGCTCGCGACCCGTACCGGTGAGGACGCTGTAGACCTCCGTCTCCAGCGGCGACGGAGGAAGGGGCAGCAGCGGCTCGGCGGCGGCGTGAAAGAGCACTGACGGCTCGACGGGCACCCCCGCGACCGCGAGCCGGGCGAGAACGGTGAGGAAGGCCCGGCCGGCGTCGGCCCGGCCGTCGGTCACGGCCAGCAGGTCGAGCCCGGCACCGGCGTCGCTGCGGCGGGCCATCTGCAGCAAGTTGTCGCCGCCGTAGAGCTGGACGAGGAAGCGCGCACCGCCCTCGGCGACCGAGCGGACGGCGTCGATGAAGCGCACGGGCTCGGTGTGGTGACGTGCCCACAGCTGCTTGACCTCGTGCGGTTCCGGACACGGCCCGCCGCTGACGCTGGAGACGAAGGTGCACGTGGGGGTGGCCAACGGAAGCTCGGCCACGATCTGGTCCATCGCCTCGTCCGCCGCGGCCACCAGGGGCGAGTGGAAGGCGTGGGACACCTCCAGCCGCGCGGCGGTGACATCGTGCTGAGCGCAGTGCTCGCGCAGAGCGTCGACTGCCTCGCTGCTGCCGCTGAGGACGAGTTGGCCCTCGTGGTTGTAGCAAGCGGGCCACACGCCCTCCACTGCCGTGGCGAGTTCTTCCGCCTCGGCGATCGGAGCCTGGACGGCAAGCATGGCGCTCTCGCCGGGTGGCACCGTCTCGGCGAGGGCCGAGCCCCGCCGCGCCAGGAAGGGGACCGCGTCCCGCGGGTCGAGCACGCCTGCCGCCGCGGCGGCCGGGAACTCGCCGACACTGTGCCCAACGGAGACATCGGGTCGCACTCCGCAGGCGGCCAGCATCTCCGCGACGCTCATCCCGGAGATGCCGAGGGCCGGCTGGCACCGGTCGGTCAGCGTCATCGCCGCTTGCGCCTCGTCGTCGTCCTGTCGCCGGCCCCACAGCAGGTCCGGCAACTCCTGGGCGAGTTCCTCGGACGCTTCCGCCGTCGACCCGGCCAGTTCGGCGGCGGCATCGGCCAGCAGCGGGAAGCGCCCGACGAGTTCGGCCAGCATGCCGGGGCGCTGGGAGCCCTGGCCCGGAAAGGCGAAGGCTATTTTCCGGTCCTGGGGCGGCAAGGGCTCGGCAGCCACGTGTACGCCGTCGGCCAGCACACCGACCCGTCCCTCCGCCAGGTCCCGGGCGGCCAGTTCGAGGCGGCTCAGAAGCTCCTCGCGGGAGGCGGCGACGACGGCCAGGCGTGCGGTGAGCAGGGTGCGGGAGGCAAGAGTGCGCGCGACGGCGACCGGTGCGACGTCGGCGTTGTCCGTGACGTACCGGTGGATCTCTTCCGCGTGGCGAGCCAGTTGCTGAACCGACCCGGCGGACAGCAGGAAGAGCCAGGGCCGGTCCTGGCTCTCTTCGAATTGCCGGGCCGACTCCCCTCCGGTGGCCGGGCCGGGAGTGTGTGCGGGCGGCGCGCTCTCCAGGACGGCGTGCACGTTCGTACCGCCGAAGCCGAACGAGCTGACGCCCGCCCGGCGCACCTCGTCGTGCGGCCACGGCTGCTGCCGCGTGGTCATGCGCAACTCTGCCGTATCCAGTGCCAGTTCGCCGCTGACGCGAACGTCCGCGGGCTGCGGGGGTACGACGCCGTGGTGAATGGCGAGCGCAGCCTTCACCAGGCCGGCGGCACCGGCACCCGAGAGCGTGTGGCCGATAAGTGCCTTGGACGAGGACACGTAGCACGGCCGGACCTCTTCCTCGTCGGCACGCAGCAGCTGCAGCGCCTCCACCTCGGTCCGGTCGCCGACCGGGGTACCGGTTCCGTGGGCCTCCAGCAGATCGATGTCTCCGGGGACGACCCCGGCGTCCCGGTACGCCGCGCGGAGCGTGGCGAGCTGACCCTGCGTCTGCGGGGTCATCGGACCGCCGCCGCGGCCGTCGTTGGCCATGCCCACACCGGCGATGACGGCGTAGACACGGTCGCCTGCCGCCAGGGCGTCATCCAGGGGGCGCAGCACCAGCGTCGCGCCGCCCTCCCCCAGGACGAACCCGTCGGCGCGCTCGTCGAAGGGCCGGCACACTCCGTCCCGGGACAGTGCGCCGGCGCGGGAGAAGCCGACCATGCCGGACGGGGACAGGCCGAGGTAGACGCCACCGACGACGGCGATCGAGCAGGCTCCGGAGCGCAGCGAGCGGATCGCGGTGTCCAGGGCGACGAGCGCCGAGGAGCAGGCGGCGTCGACGGAGAGGGAGGGGCCGCCCAGGTCCAGGATCTCGCTGACCGTGGCCGGGACCATGTTGGCCAGTGCTCCGGGGATGGTGAACGAACTGAACGGCATCACCGAGGAGTTGCCCGCCTCCTCCAGCTCGGTGAGCAGCTCCGGGTCGCTGACGCCCTCGTGCATGGACCCGTCTGCGAGGAGATTGGCGGTGACGCGGGAAAAGCTGATGTCGCGGTGGTCCAGGGACGTCACGCCGGCGAAGACTCCGGTGGAGGCCCGGTCGAAGCCGTCCCGCTCCCAGCCGGAGTCCTGCAGCGCTTCCCGGGCGAGGTCCGTGAAGAGCTTCGCCTGAGGGTCCATGGTGCGGGCGCGGCGGGGTGGAATTCCGTAGTGCGCAGGTGCGAAGTGGTCGACATCCTCGAGAAAGGCGACTTGGTCGGTGTAGGCGCTGTGCGGCTGCCGGAACTCCCCCGGCCGGTACCAAACAGAATGGTCCCAACGGCTTTCCGGCACCGTAGCGAATTGTGGTTCGGCGTTCACCAGGATTTTCCAGAACTCACTGGGGTTGGACGCCCCGGGAAACCTGCACGACATGCCGACGACGGCCATATGGGCCATGTCCGGTACCTCTATCAACGTCGATTCCGAAGAGTGACTCGGTGCCAGAAGTCAGGGAGGCTGTGAATCGCCTCCCCGTCGCCCGGCGGCGAAGACGGCTCTCTTCTTCCGAGATGTGGTCGCGATCGGTAGGTTCCGCCTTCCTGACTCCGACACCTGAAGCCTGGCCGGAGGACCGCAGGCCGAACAAGTCGCTCTCCCAGTCAGTGAAAAGCAGTCTCCGAAGTTACTGAGAATTAACTCGTGAAGGTCATAGGGCAGCGCCCGAACTGCTCACATCTGTTGCTGCAACAGACACGAACTGCCCGCTGATGAGGTCGAACTCGTGGTGTGGTGCCGTGTGAATGGTCGGTTCTGTTGGCAGAGCCCGGCCGCCTCATGGAATCGATCACGTCCTGCGCCGGGACAGCGTCCGGAGCTGGTCCCCCCAGCCGCGCACGGCTGAGCCCTGGTCGGCTCCCGCTCCAGCTGCGCGAAATGCTCCTCCGTCGAACGCGGCAGCGGAGGCGAGGCCCCGCGAGCGCAGCGCCCGCGTACCGCGCTCGCGTCACCCCGCTCGGACCGCGTTCCGCTACCTGAAGCCGCAACTCCTCGCCGATCTGGTGCAGTTCGCCCCGAGCAGCGCGGGCGTGCCGGGCTCAGACCGTGCGCAGGCCCACCACCACGTTGTGGCCGCCGAATCCGAAGGAGTTGTTCAGGGCGGCGATGCGTCCGACGGGCAAGGGGCGAGGCTCGCCGCAGACGATGTCGGCGTTGACCTCGGGGTCGAGGTTGTCGAGGTTGATCGTGGGCGGTGCGATGCGGTGGTACAGGGCGAGGACGGCTGCGACGGTCTCGAGGCCGCCGGCGCCGCCCAGCATGTGCCCGGTCATGGACTTCGTGGCAGACACGGCGAAGTGGTCGACGTCGACACCGAAAACGTCCCGCATGGCCTTGATTTCGGCGACGTCTCCCAGGGGCGTTGCGGTGGCGTGCGTGTTGACGTGCATGATCTCGGTGGGCTTGAGGTCGTTGGAGTCCAGCAGGTGCTGCAGGGCGGCGGCGATTCCGCGGCCCGTCGGCTCGGGCTGGGCGACGTGGTGACTGTCGGCGGACAGGCCCTGGCCGACCGCCTCCGCGTAGACGCGCGCGCCGCGCCGCTCGGCGTGTTCGGCGGACTCCAGTACGACGACGCCCGCGCCCTCGGCCATGACGAAGCCGTCGCGGTCGGTGTCGTACGGACGGGACGCCGCTGCCGGATCGTCATTGCGCCTGGATATGGCCTTCATATTGCTGAACGAGGCCATGTTGAGGGAACAAACGGCCGCGTCGGAGCCGCCCGCGATGACGATGTCGGCGCGGCCGGCACGGATCATGTCGATGCCGTAGCCGATGGCCTCGGCGCCGGAGGCGCAGGCACTGGCCGTACTGTGCACGCCGGCACGGGCGTTGACGTCCAGACCGACGTCGGCCGACGGCATGTTCGGCAGCAGCATCGGCATGGTGTGAGGGGACACCTGGCGCGCGCCCTGTTCCCTGAGGACCTCGTACTGCTCGAGCACGGAGGCCATTCCGCCGACGGCGGAGCCGATGACGACGCCGAGCCGGTCGGGGTCCGCCGGGGACCCGGCGCCCGCCGGGCCGGTGAATCCGGCGTCGGCCCACGCCTCGCGCCCCGCGATCAGGGCGAATTGTGCGCTTCGGTCGAGCCTGCGCGCCTCGGGCCGAGGTATGCGTTCGGCCGGCTCCACCGCGACCTCGGCGGCGATGCGCACAGGGGTGTCCTCGGCCCACTCGTGGTCCAGCAGCCGGACTCCGGAGCGGCCGTCGAGCAGCGCCTGCCACGTGGACGCGGTGTCGCCGCCCAGCGGAGTGGTCGCTCCAAGGCCGGTGACGACCACCGTACGGTTGATCGGGTTCACGGGATGACTCCAACTTCGCGTATCGGGAAGGGAAAAGCGGCGGTGGATCGCATCGGATGCGATGTGGGCACAGATGGGATCAACGGTTCGGTTGACGGGTGCGCCGTCGACGTGCGGCCGGTCCGACGATCCGTAGAGCACGCTCACGGACCTGCGGCTCGTACCTGCGTCGCTTTCCTTTCGTGGCCCTCAACTCCCCCCGCGGTCTAAGTCCTGACGCTGCGAAGGGAACCTCGCCCCTTGCAGCCTCGCGAGTTCGTTCGAGATGCGCCTGGCCGTTGCCAGCAGGGGCTTCACGCGCTGATGCGGCGACCCGTCCGCCGGCGAACCACACAGAGCGACACAGGCGACGTCGGTTCCGCCACCGCCGTGAATGGGAGCTGCCACGCCCGACAGGTCGTCGCACGGCTCGCTGTCGTCCACGGCATACCCTCGTCGCTTCACCTCGTGGACGAGTCTGCGGAGAGGGAGCGAGCCGGTGACGGTGCGCCCCGTCACGGCCCGTGTGCCGCGTGAGTAGAGCTCACGTTGAACCGCTGGGTCGGCGTGGGCCAGCAGGACCTGCCCGGACGCCGACGCGTACAGCGGGAACCGGTTCCCCACGATGCACGAGCCGTCGTAGGGAACTCCGTCGCCCCAGAAGCTCTCCAGCCAGATTCCGTCGCCCTCCTCCCGTGCCGACAGGAAGACCGATGAATTGGTTTCCTTCTGCAGTTCGAGCATGTGCGGCAGGGCGGCGGTACGGAACATCGAGTGCCGCGGCGCGAGAGAGGCCACCTCCCACAGACGAAGGCCGATGCTGTATTTGTTGCCCGCTGCGCGCTCCAACGCCCCCCACGAGAGCAGCTTCGACACAAGGCGGTAGGTGGTCGCCACGGGCAGTCCCGACCTGCGGCTGATTTCACTTACGGTGAGAGCGGTATTCCTGACATTGAAACATCCGAAGATCTTGAGGGTCCTGTCAACTACCGAACGATCTGCATGACCGACAGATGAATCATGACGGACAGATGAATTCTGCATCGAGCAGATACACCCTTCCACATTCAGGCACATACGCGCACGACTGAACCCGATGCCGCCTATTGGGTGCTGCGGCAGGTGATACTCGCACTTGACGCAACCAGAAACAGGGGCGAGGGCGTTCCAGCGTTCACATGCCCGTTGGTTGGACGATATGGTGGGCCGGCCTCACCGCTGCCCCGGAAATGAAGCGTCTTCAACTTTTCGCGACGCGGGAGGCTTTGTGCCTGCTTCCGGCAGTTCGAGCCGGAAGTACACCCGCCGGATTGCGCTTCGCTGTGCGTCTTTGCTTCACGGCGCGGGCACCTGGGACGCAGCGCCGGTCCGGTCGCGGGAAGACCCGCACAAACCGCGACGGTTCGTCCGATCGCTCCCGGGGCGACCCAGTAGTGATCTTCACACGGCCTCCTCTCTCTCGACCTCTGTGACCCGGCGGCCTCGGCCGGGCCAGGACTGCCCGGCATCGGTGTCTGCGGGACTCCCCGTGCCCGAGGTGCTCCCCCGGAACGGTTCACCGCGCGGCAAGCGGGTCAGAGGGCCTGCGCATGGCGGGAACGAGGTGTGGGGTGTCCCCCCGCGATGCGGGCACCCGGCATGAAGACGGGTCAGAGTCTCGATGTGGTCACAGACCACTGTGCCGTGAACACTGATCCAAAACAAGTGTGTTGCTCTCGCACTTGGCCACTGTTCACTGAGTTGTGAAACACTGATCACATGGGAGCCATCAAGGGAGCACGGGAACGCGCCCGGGCCGAAGTCGCCGGCGCCATCAAGACCCAGGCACGGCAGCAGCTCGCCGCCGATGGAGCCGCCAGGCTCTCGCTGCGCGCGGTCGCACGTGAGCTGGGCATGGTTCCATCCGCCCTCTATCGCTACTTCCCCAGCCGGGACGATCTGCTCACGGCGCTCATCATCGACGCGTTCGAAGCGGTGGGCGAAGCGGCGGAGATGGCCTTGAAGGACAGCGGCAGCACCGATCCCATGCAGGAGTGGCTGGCCGTGTGCCGGGCCGTCCGCCGCTGGGCACTCGGTCACCCGCACGAGTACACACTGATCTACGGTGCGCCCGTCCCCGACTACCGCGCGCCCCAGGAAACCGTGAAACCGGCCTCCCGGGTGGCACTGGTGCTGCTGTCGCTGGCCGGGTCCGCCCTGGCTGACGGCTCCCTGAAGGCACCCGCCCAGGGGGTGCCTCCCGCTACGGTGCTGAACTCCAACGTCCTTGAGCTCACCCAGGATTCGGACCGCGCCGTCCCGGAGGACGTACTGCCGTGGGTCGTCACTGCCTGGGCGCAGCTCTTCGGACTCATCAGCTTCGAGGTGTTCGGCCACTTCCAGGGTGTGGTCGCGGCACCTGACGAGATGTTCGACCAGGCCGTCATCGCACTGGCGCACCAGACCGGCCTGAAGTCGTCCAAGGCCGACAGCACAGTCTGAACATGACCTCACGGCGTGATCTGACGGCACGTGAGATGTCTCTCGGGACAGGGCCGCGGGCCGCCGATGTGCCCGTGAACGACGACCGTACGATCGCACCGCGTACGGCTGATGGCCCGAATCCGAGGTCAGAGAACAACGACGGCAGACGGGAGCGACACATGGCACGCCGCAACGAGATCAAGCACCGGGTCGTCACGTCGTTTCAGCGAAGGATCGTCAACCCACTGACCGTGCGTCTGCCGACCCAGGATCTTCTGGAGACCACCGGCCGGAATTCCGGACTGCCCCGGCGGACGCCCATCGGCGGGCGTCGCGTCGGCCGGGAGTTCTGGTTCGTCTCCGAATACGGAGAGAAGTCCCAGTACGTGCGGAACATCAAGGCGGACCCGCGCGTCCGCGTCCGTACAAAGGGACGATGGCACAGCGGCACGGCTCATCTCGTCCCGGGTGACGACTCCCGTGCACGGCTGCGGACGCTACGGCGTTTCAACAGCGCGGCGGTGCGGGCCTTCGGCACGCACCTGCTGACGGTCCGGGTCGATCTCACGGACTGACCGGATCCGCCGCGGGGTTGGCAGACGGCCTGGGCGGCCGTTTCGCTACGTCTCCGTGCGGCGGCTCGACAGGCCGGAGAGCATCCCCGCGCGGCGCCGCCGTCACATGCGTGTGTGGAGACGGCGGGCGAGCTCCACCATGCGGGAGGCCTTCGCCCGCGGAGTGGCGTACGACGTCAGATCCGCCGGCGGCGCGAAGCGCCGTACCGTGATCGCGTGCGGCGCGGCGAAGGTGCGCAGCCCCTCCTCGCCATGCACCCGGCCGTATCCGGACTCGCCCGAGCCACCGAAGGGCAGCGACGGGATCGCGGCGAAGCCGAGCACGGACCCCACCGACACGACGCCGGCGCGCAGCTTCTCCGCTGCCGCCTGCCCGGCCCGGCCGGAACCGGTGAAGACCGCTGCCCCGAGGGCGTACCGGGAGGCGTTGGCGCGTTCGACGGCCTCGTCCAGGTCGCGTACGGAGTTGACCGCGACGAGGGGACCGAAGGTCTCCTCCTGCATGAGGGGCGAGCCCTCAGGCACGTCCGCCAGCACGACCGGATGCACGTAGGGCGCCCGCACCGACTCCGGCCCGCCGAGCATCACGCGGGCACCCGCCCCGAGCGCCTCCTTGAGATGGCGCTCGACGGTCCCCAACTGCGAAGGGAGTGTCAGCGGACCGTAGTGGGCTTCCTCGTTACCGCCCGCCATGCCGCCCGCGCTCCCGTTCCCGGTCCCGGCGGGTTCCGACTCCGCCGGCCCGGTCACGACTTGCCGAGCCCTCCGCACGATGCGCTCGCACAGCGCCTCGTGCACGGACGCGACCGCGTACACCCGCTCAACGCCCGCGCAGGTCTGGCCCGCGTTCGACAACGCGCCCCAAACAATGGCTTCCGCCGCCCTGTCCAGGCCCGCGTCGTCCAGGTCGCCGCCCACCAGCACCGCGTCCTTCCCGCCGCCTTCGGCCACCAGCGGGGTCAGGGACTCCGCGCAGGCAGCGGCGACCTTGCGCGCCGTACCGGGTGACCCTGTGAAGGCCACCTTGTCCACGCCGGAGCGTGCCAGCGCTCCCCCGGTGGAGCCCCGACCGGTCACGGTGCACAGCAGATCGGCGTGTTCCGGCAGCGTCTCGCTCCAGATGCGTGAGAGCAGGACGCCTGTGCCCGGCGTGAGTTCGGACGGTTTGAAGACCACGCCGTTGCCCGCCGCGAGGGCGTAGCCGATCGAGCCCATGGGTGTGTGGACGGGGTAGTTCCACGGGCCGATCACCCCGACGACGCCCAATGGCCGGTACGCCAGCAGCGCTCGCTGATGCGCGGACAGCATCCCCGAGGAGACTCGGCGGCGGCCCAGCACGCGCCGGGCGTGACGGGCCGCCCAGTCGAGATGGATGACGGCCAGCAGCACCTCGCTGCGCGCGTCGTGATCCGTCTTGCCGGTCTCGGAGGCGACGACCTCGGCGACTTCGCCCGTACGGGTGGCCAGCGCGCGCTTGAAGGCGAGCAAGGCCGCCCTGCGTCCCTTCCAGCCCGCCCTCGCCCAGCCCTTGGCCGCTCCACGCGCGCGGTCGACCGCCGCGTCCACGTCCGCGGGGCCGTGCACCGGGTAGTCGGCAAGCTCTGCCCCGGTGGCGGGTGAAAGAGAGGCGAAACGTCCGTTGCCGGTCATGAGACTTCCTCGGATGGGAGGGATGCGGGCGGTCGGTTCCGCGCCCCCGTGGACCCAGCTGGTCGGTGCAAAGCGGCCGGAAGGGGCACAGCGGCGCAGGCTACCAGCGGGATCCGCGCGACAAGTGGCCTCTGCGACACGGCAGTTGGCCGATGGGCGCGCTCGTCTCCTCGCCGGTGGGGCACACCGCGGAGTGATCGCCCTGCTGTTCCTCCTCCTGATGCTCTGGCTGCCCACGGGCGTACTGGCGCGGCGTCCGCACGACGAGGAGCCGGGCACCGCAACTGCCTGATCGGGCACCCCGCTCGATCAGGCATCGCGCGAGGTCACCGACTGCCCCGAGTGTCCTGGCAGTTGCCGGAGCCTTCGTACCGGTGGAAACGGCGTCTGAACGCTTGGACAACCCGCCGACCCGCGCACGCGGCCGCCATACGCTGCCCGCGCGGGGCAGCCCGGAAGATCCCGCCGGGTCCCCGTCGGCAGTACGGCCTGCGGCGTTCCCCCGGTCCCTCCGGCCCGGGTCCACCGCGCCAGCACCGGGTTTCGCGCGGAAGGACCTTCGGGGTGTCGCTCTTCTCAAGCTCCCGTCAGAAGCCGGAAACGGATACGTCGGCCACGGCGGACGACCTCCCCCGGGACGACGCGGCCACCGATCAGGAGGCTGCGGCAAGTGACGGCACCGGCGCCCGCGGGAAAGTCACGGCAGGAGTCCGGCGGCTTGCCGCGATCCGGGACGGATACCGGGCCAAGTACCCGGTCATGGCGCGGAGCGTGCCCTGGGTGACCACGTGTCTGGCCGCCCTGCTCGTGCTCTTCGCCCTCCTGGTGCCGAACTCGCTGGACCGCGTCACGCCGGGCTCGTTCGTCCGTCTGCCCGTGGAGGCGATATACCTCGCCGCCGTACTGATCGTCCTGCCGCCGAGGGCGGGCCGCGTGCTCTCGCTGACAGCCGGAGCGGGCCTCGGCCTGCTGACGGTCGTGAAATTCCTCGACATGGGCTTCTACTCGGTTCTCGACCGGCCCTTCGACCCGGTACTCGACTGGATCCTGTTCGACGATGCCGAGGACTTCCTCAGGGAGACGCTGGGCCGGACCGGTGCGGCGGTCGCGGTCGTCGGCATCGTGATCCTGGCTCTCCTCCTGGTCGTTCTGGTGACTCTGGCGGTGCGCAGGCTGGGCGGCGTCGTGCTCCGCCACAGCACCGTGGCGACCCGCACCACCCTCATGCTGGGCGTCGCCTGGATCACTCTCGCGTCGCTCGGCCTTCAGGTCGTCGAGGGCGTACCGTTCGCCGCCAAGGCCACCTCGAGGCAGGTCCAGGAGCGCGTCAGCCTGTTGAGGAAGGGGCTGAACGACGGGCGGGAGTTCTCCGAACAGGCCGCGGTCGACGACTTCCGCGGCACCCCGCCCGGCAAGCTGCTGAACGGACTGCGGGGCAAGGACGTCATCTTCGCCTTCGTCGAGAGCTACGGGAGGGGCGCCGTCCAGGACCCGAGGATGGCACCCCGGGTCGACGCGATGCTCGAGAACCAGACCGGCCGGCTGCGCGAGGCGGGGTTCTCCTCCCGCAGCGGCTGGCTCACCTCACCGACGACGGGCGCCGGCAGCTGGCTGGCCCACTCGACGCTCATGTCGGGACTGTGGATCGACAACAACCAGCGCTACCGAACCGCCACCGCCAGCGACCGCTTCACCCTCACCGGCGCCTTCCAGCGCTCCAGGGCCTGGCGGACGGTGGGCATGATGCCCGGTGTCCGGCGGTCCTGGCCGGAGGGGCAGTTCTACCACTTCGACGAGATCTACGACTCCCGCGAAATGGGCTACAGGGGCCCGATGTTCAGCTGGTCGCCCGTGCCCGACCAGTACACGCTGCGGGCCTTCGAGCGCTTGGAGCACGGCAAGAAGGACCGCAGGCCGCTGATGGCGACGGCCATACTCGCCACCAGCCACAACCCGTGGGCGCCTCTGCCCACGACGGTCGGCTGGGACGAACTCGGTGACGGATCGCTCTTCCACGCGCAGAAGAAGGCCGGCAAGGACCCCAAGGACGTCTGGAAGGACCCACGTCAGGTGCGCACCGAGTACCGGCGATCCATCGAGTACTCGATACGCAGCCTCACCGACTACGTGGCGAAGTACGGCGACAAGGACACCGTGCTGGTGTTCCTGGGTGACCACCAGCCCGTGCCGGTCGTCGTGGGCAATCACGTCAGCCGGGACGTACCGGTCTCGATCGTGGCCCACGATCCGAAGGTGATGGAACGGATGTCCGGCTGGGGCTGGGACGAGGGCCTCAAGCCCGGCAAGAAGGCCCCGGTCTGGCGGATGGACAGCTTCCGCGACCGCTTCCTGACCACCTTCGGCCCCGGGTCCGACTCCGGTGCGAAGAACGACTGAGCATCATGTCCCGTCAGGTGAGGCGGCCGAGTGGCCCACAGCTCCGGGCGGCGGTCTCGTCATCCGGCGGTCTGTCGTCGTGCGGCGGGTTCGCCGGCGGTTCAGCCGGCTCAGGCGCCCGTCGGCCCGGGTTCCGGCGCGGCGTGAGAACGGTGTTCGGTACGGCGGGAGCCGGCAGCCGCTCCCCCGGATAACCCTCGACGTCGCCGAACCGGTCGGAGGCGTTCTCCCACGCCTCACGGGCCTGGAGGATCTCCTCGTGGCTGCGGGCGACGAAGTTCCACCACATCACGATCTCCTCCTCGAACGGCGGGCCGCCCAGCAGGATCAGGCGGGCCGCGACATCCGATGTGTTCTCCAGCGTCAGCGTCGCGTTCCCGGGAGACAGGTGACCGAGTTCGTGGGGGTGCAGCACGGTCCCCGCCACTCGTACGTCGCCCCGGTCCACGAGAAGACCGTGCTCGAAGCCGGGATCGACCGCGAAGGTGGCCGACGCGCGTGGCTCCAGGGTCAGTTCGGCGCCGAGCAGGGGGCTGAAGACGGGGACGGGCGAGACGCTGCCGGCGAGCGAGCCGAGGAAGACCCGGGCCTCGCCGCCGTCCAGCGGAACGGGCTGCGGTACGTGGTGCCGGAAGTCGCGGTCCGCATGCCGGTGTTCGCCGGGAAGGGCCACCCAGAGCTGTACGCCGTGCAGCACCCTGGTCCGGGAGGTGGAGACCTCCGAGTGGCTGATGCCGTGGCCGCCCGTCATCAGGTTCAACTCGCCGGGGCGCACGAGCGCGCACGTACCGAGGCTGTCGCGGTGTTCGATCTCGCCGCTGAAGAGCCAGCTCACCGTCTGCAGACCCGTGTGAGGGTGCGGGGCGACGTCCATGCCGCCCGTTCCGGCGACGTCGTCGGGCCCGTAGTGGTCGGCGAAGCACCAGGCTCCGATCAGTGTCCGGGCCCGCTGGGGCAGCGTGCGCCGCACCATCATCGCCCTCGGTCCGCCCAGCGGTACGTCCCGTGCGGTGAGCACCTCCACGTGCGCGGGCGCGCCGCCGCCCGGTGAGCAGAGAATCTCCGCCGGATCGGTCTCCGTGCTGCTCACCGTCCGCCACCTCCGGGGATCGCCGGGCAGTCGACCAGCCACATTCATTATGGCAGGGCACCCCTGAGGATGCCCTGCCAGGTGTCGGCACCCATGGGCCGTTCAGGGCGACAGCACTGAGCGAGCGGATGTCCGACTCCCGACCGCGACCCCCCCGCGGCCGCGGTCAGCTCACCGGGCAGGTGCCCGTTCCCCCTCGTTGGCTGCCGGAAGTGCGAGTTCGCACCAGACGGTTCTTCCGCCGTACGCGGGCGAGTAGTGGCCCCAGGCGCGACTCAGGGTGTCGACCATGTGGAGCCCGCGCCCGACCTCGTCCTGCGGGGCCGCATTCCGTACCTGGGGGTGCAGGCCCTTCGACGCGGGGTCCCAGACCTCGATGAGCAGTCCGCCGCGGTGACGCACTGTCAGCACGATCTGTTGCCGGGCGCGGCCGGTCAGAGGTGCAGGCGCCGAACTCCCGTGCTTGACGGCATTGGCAACCAGTTCGCACGTGAGTAAGGCGGCCGTCTCTGTCAGCGCGCCCAAGCCCCATCCCCTCAGCACTTCCGCCACATGACGGCGGGCGACGGGCACCGCTTCAGGAATGGGCGCCAGGAATTCCACCAGTTCGATCAGCTTGTCCTCGGGACGGGGCACCGTGCGGGACACGGAAAAGGGCCGCGGCTCGGTCAAAGCCGTGGCTGTGCGCCTATGGCGAGCGGACTCTTTCTTGTCTTCTCCCTGCGCAACGTCCGTGGGGGGACGGCCAGTTGCCATGGGCGTGCTCCGTGGCTTTCGTTACGGCGATTTCTGTTCCTGCCAATGCCTAACCGTAAGCACGTTCGGCGCCGTGAGGAAGTGGTCACACTGCACACGCCGCGCGCGCGAGGCTGCACGTTGCACGGCCGTCCCTGCCGCTCCGCCGCTGCTGACAGGCCCCTTGCGCGGGACCTCACTGTGCACTCTGCACGGGCGGACGAAGCGGGCCTGACACATTGCCCACTGCACCGGACCGGCGCCACACCTAAAATTCTGTGGTCGACGCGCACCCGCCGAGCCGACGCCGGTGATATCCGAAATCGGACATCGCACAAGGAGCGGAGCAAGGTTTCTTTGGACCAGGGAAGTTTCTGTCCCGCACCGGTTCCGGCACGGGGCATCCCACCGGAATGCATTCCTCCGGAAGGTCCGTGCGCGGTGCTTTCCGACCGTCCCCGATTCGGCCGGCTACGGGATTCCTCCCCGTTGTTCCGATGGGCCGCCGGGCCTGTCCGTCACGGGGCGTTCTCCTCGCCGCCACCGTCGGCACGGACCCCGATGCCATGGCGGACGCACCTGGCCCGAAGACCGTCATCGGGCCGCTTGGACGTCGTGAACTTCGCCCGTACCGTGACGTTCCCGTTCGTCCCCACCACGGCACGTCCATGACCGAGGAGTTCTCACCACATGCGGATCGGTATCGACGTCGGCGGAACGAACACGGACGCCGTTCTGATGGACGGCGACTCCGTGCTGGCCGATGCGAAGGTCACCACGACTCCCGACGTGACGGACGGAATCGTGCAGGCGGTGCAACGCCTTCGGGAGCAGCGGGACTTCGACCCGGCGGCCCTGACCGGCGTGATGCTCGGGACGACCCATTTCATCAATGCGATCGTCGAGGGGCGTGACCTGGCGCCGACCGCCGCCATCCGTCTCGGCCTGCCGGCCACTCAGTCGCTGCCGCCGCTGGTGGGCTGGCCCGACGACCTCGTGGGCGCCATCGGCGGCCACACGTATCTGTGTCACGGCGGGCACGAGTACGACGGGCGCGTCATCTCGGAACTCGACCCCGAGGAACTGCACCGGATCGCCGACGAACTCGCCGCCAACGAGGTCCGTTCGGTCGCCATCACGTCGGTCTTCTCGCTCGTCAACTCCGAGTTCGAGTTGCGGGCGGCGGAGATCCTCGCCGAGCGGCTGCCGGGTCTGCGAGTGAGCCTCTCCCACGAAGTCGGCCGCACCGGCTTGCTGGAACGGGAGAACGCCACCGTCATCAACGCCGCGCTCGGTGAACTCGCGGAGCGCATCTGCGACGGCATGGTGGCGACGCTGCGCACCATAGGCCTGCATGCGCCGCTGTACCTCAGCCAGAACGACGGCACGCTCATGGGCGTCGACTACGCCCGCCAGTATCCGGTGATGACGTTCGCGTCCGGGCCCACCAACTCGATGCGTGGTGCGGCATATCTGTCCGGGGTCGACGACTGCGCGGTCGTCGACGTCGGGGGCACCACGACGGACGTCGGCATGCTGCACCGCGGCTTCCCGCGGGAGGCGAGCACCGAAGTGAGCGTGGGCGGCATCCGTACGAACTTCCGCATGCCCGACGTGCTCTCCTTCGGCGTCGGCGGAGGCAGCCTCGTACGGCAGGACGGCACGGACGTCAAGGTCGGGCCGGAGAGCGTCGGTTACCGGCTGCAGGACGAGGCCCTCGTGTTCGGGGGCGAGACCCCGACAGCCACGGACCTCGTCGTGGCCGCGGGCCTCGCGCAGATCGGCGACCCGGAACGCGTGGCCTCCCTGGACCGTGACCTGGTGACCGCGGGACTGGGCTACGTGACGGACCGGATCACCGGGACGATCGACCGGATGCGCACCAGCCGAGCGCTCGTCCCCGTCGTCCTCGTGGGAGGCGGCAGCGTGCTGCTGCCCGAGGAGTTCCCGCTGGCGTCCTCGGTGCTGCGGCCCGAACAGTTCGCCGTCGCCAATGCGGTGGGTGCCGCCATCGCCCAGATCAGCGGCGATGTCGACCGCATCTTCGCGATCCAGTCCGGTCAGCGTGACGCCGCGCTGGACACCGCCAAGCAGGAGGCCACCGACCGGGCCCTCATCGCCGGCGCCAGCCCGGGCACGGTGGAGATCGTCGAGGTCGAGGAGATCCCCCTCGCCTACCTCCCGGGCAACGCGACGCGGATCCGCGTGAAGGCGGTCGGCGACCTGGCGCAGAGCACCTCCGCTCCCTCCCCGGTGACGCACGGACGCGGGGTCGGTTGATGGCCTGGGAGCTCCAGCTCACCGACCTGCCGGACCTCGCCCGGGGAGCCGCACTCCTCGGCGCGGGAGGCGGAGGCGACCCCTATCTGGGGGAGTCACTGGCCGCCGATGCCCTGAAGTCGGCCACGGGGAGCGTCCGTTTCCTCGACCCGGACGAACTCGGCGAGGACAGCCTCGTCGTCACCTCGGCCATGCTGGGAGCGCCGACCGTCCTCGTGGAGAAGCTCCCGAACGGCACGGAAGCGGCCCTTGCTCTACGCGCGTTGGAACAGCGCCTGGGCCGCCCCGTCACCGCCACGATGCCCGCCGAGTGCGGCGGCATGAACTCGATGGTCCCGCTGCTGGCGGCGGCGCAGCTCGCGCTGCCCGTCGTCGACGCCGACGGCATGGGCCGCGCCTTCCCCGAGTTGTCGATGACGACCTTCGGCGCCTGCGGTCTGCCCGGCTCGCCCATGGCGATGGCCGACGAGCACGGCAGCGTGGCCGTCGTCGAGACGGGATCCGACAACCGGCGGCTGGAGTCGCTGGCCCGCGCACTGGCCGTCAGCATGGGTGCCTCGGCCTCGATGGCGATCTACCCCATGAGCGGCCGCGACGTCCGCCGTACGGCAGTGCCGCGCACCGTGAGCACGGCCGTACGGCTGGGACGGGCCGTGCGGGAGGCCCGGGAGAGACACAGCGACCCGTTCACCGCGCTCCAGGACGCGCTGCCGCACACGGTGTACCGGCACGGGAGGGTCGTCTTCTCGGGCAAGGTCGTCGATGTGGAACGCCGCACGACGGACGGCTTCGCCCGCGGTCGTGCCGTGGTCGCGCCGGACCGCGCGGTCGCGGACCGCACCGCTGCGGACGGCGCGGTCGCTGACGGCGCGGAGGCGACCTGCGAACTCGTCTTCCAGAACGAGAACTTGGTGGCCCGGATCGCCGGCCGGACGGTGGCGATCGTGCCCGATCTCGTCACCGTGCTGCACGCGGACTCGGGGGAACCGATCACCACCGAGGGACTGGCGTTCGGGCAGCGCGTGCGGGTGTTCGTGATCTCCGCGCCGGACCGGCTGTGCACCCCCGAGGCGCTGGCCGCCTTCGGGCCGCGGGCCTTCGGCGTCGACGAGGACTACCGTCCCGCCGCGCCGCTCCCCTAGGCATATGTCATTTCAGTCGTTGACTGATTCCTTTTGGTGAGCACCATCACAATAGTGGGCATGTGGCAGATCACACTTGACGACGTACCGGCTCTCAGCAGGGCCGCGATGTTGCTCGGCGCAGGCGGCGGGGGCGGCACGGGCACCGAACTCGTGGAGCCCATCCTCCGCCGGGCGTTGCGCGAACACGGTCCCGTCGAGGTCGTCAAACCTGCCGAACTGCCGCCCGAGAGCCTGGCGGTGCCTGTCGGCTTCGTCGGCTCCGGCACAGTCATGCATGAAAAGCCGTACGAGGGCAGCGAGATAGCCCGCGCGATACGTGGCGTCGAAGGACACACCGGCGTCACGGTGCAGGCGGTGGTCGGCGTGGCGATGACCGGCATCATGGCGGTGATCCCGGTCATCGCGGCCGCACAACTCGGGCTTCCCCTCGTGGACGCGGACGGCACGGGGCGCGGCGTCACCAAACTCAGCCAGACGACTCTGACGCTGGCAGGGATCGACCTGACCCCGGCCGCGTTCACCGCCGACAAGGGCTCCAACCTCCTTGTGGACGGGGTGAACAGCGCCGACGCGGAGTCGGTGATCCGGCTCTCGATGCCGGCGATGGGCGGCTGGGCCGGCATGGCCTGGCGGCCGCTGAGCATGGACGAGATCGACACGGGAATGCTGGTCGGCACCTACTCCATGGCGCTCGAGATGGGACGCCTCCTGGAAGAGCGCGACCGGGAGGGGCTGGCAGCGCGCTACGGCGCCCGTACCCTCTTCGAAGGCAAGATCGTCGAGGTGCCGCGGCGGCACTTCGGACAGTTCCCGACGGGCACCGTCGTCATCGAGCACACCGAACAGCGCGACCGCGCACTGCGCATCGAGATGCAGAACGAGTACCTCGTCGCGCTCGAGGACGGACGCATCGTCGCCTGCGTGCCGGACCTCATCTGCGTTCTGGAACAGGAGACGGGTACCTGTCTGACGGCTGAGCGGGTGCGCTACGGCCTGTGGGTCGAGGTGCTGGGGATACCGTGCCACCCTCAGTGGCGTAGCCCGGCCGGGCTGGAACTGCTCGGGCCGCGGTCGTTCGGCTACGACATGGAGTACGTACCGCTGGAGGGAACGCCCGGATGACGACGCCCTGGCAGCCGGTCACGGTCCGCATGCTGTGCGGGCTGGAAGGGCTGGTAGGCGCCCATCTCGCTGCCGGGAAGGCGGGCCTCGACCACGAGGTGTGCTCGATCGAGGTCGTCTCGACCCTGGCCAGCGCGGAATCGGTGACGGCCGGTGCGCTCGTCATCGCGGCACCGGGCGACACGGAACTCGTCGTCCTGGACATGATGCTCAGCGCCGTCCGGGCGGCGGGCGCGGTGGGGTTCGTCGTGACGAAGGGCCCGCACCTGGTCGGATCCGCCACGCGGCTGGCCGACAAGCTGGGGATGCCGCTCCTCGTCGCCACCTTCAAGGACCCTCTTCAGCTCGCGCGGCAGCTCGACCGCGTCGTCCACGCACCGGAGTTGGTGCGGGCGGACGTACTGAGCCAGCTCGGCCGGCAGCTGCGTCACCGCCACGCGGAACCAGGTCCCGTCCTGGACACCCTTTCCCGCATGCTGAGCGGCCGGGCGAGCCTGATCGACCCGGTCGGCACAGTGCTCTCCGGGGCGACACTGGCACTTCCCGAGGGCACCCTCGCCGATCCTTCCCCGCACACGGTGCCCGCGGCTGCCGACAGCCGCGACGGCGACCTGGTCCTCGTCCCCGTGACCCTCGACGTCCAGTCGGGGCCGGACGTATGGCTCGCTGTGCAGCTCCCGCCGGGGCCACGGACGTGGACGACGACGGCCGAACAGGCCTCGACTCTCGCCGCGTCCGCGATCACCGGCTGGGTGGCCCGGCGCCGCATGGAGGGGGAACGCGAACTCAGCGAACGCCGCGATCTCCTCTCCGAGTTGCTGAAGAAGCCGAACAACCCCAACCGCGAGGTGGCGGAGGGCGGCCTGAAACTCGGCTGGCAGGTGCACGGTTGGCACACGGGCGTGCACCTGCGCTCACTCCGTCCCGCTCCCAACTGGCGGCGGCGTACAGCCGACCTCCTCAACTCCGCGCTCTCCGAACAGGGCCTCAACGGCCACCTCGTCGAGCGCGGCGAGGGCTGGGCGTTCTGGGTCACCTCGGAACGCGAGCCGGCCCGTGCCGCCTCCGGCGACATGGTCAAGCAGCTTCGTGCCGCGCTGGGTTCGCTGTCCGACGAGGCGCCGCTGACCGCGGGAGTGGGGCGTCCCCGTGAGGGCCCGGAGGGCCTGGCCAGGACCCTCACCGAGGCCCGGCAGGCGTGTCTGCTGGCAGGCGCGGGAGCACGAGGCATGCGCATCGCGCACATCGACGAGTTGGACCTCCAGCAGCTGCTCGCCGACTGGTACAGCCTGGAGTCGTTCCAGACCTACGCACGGCAGATCCTCAAGCCGCTCTCCGAACGCGGCGAGACGGAACTGATCCGGACCGTCGAGGCGTACCTCGAACACGAGTCGTCGGCGTCGTCGACGGCCGCGTATCTGGGGGTCCACCGCAACACCGTCGCGGAGCGGATCGCACGCGTCGAGAGCCTCCTCGATGTGAACCTCGCACTCCCCGACCACCGCCTCGTGGTCCAACTCGCCTGCCGCACGCTGCGCTTCGGCAGCCGCCGCTCCCGCTGAGCCCGTCCCGCCCGCGCGTCCCCGGCACGGGGCGGCGGGCATGGGGCGGCCGGCCGCCGCACGAGCCTTCCCGGCCGCCGACCCTCCATCCCGGCGGCGGCGCGGACTCAACCCGTAACGCTGTGCCGTGAGTTGGCGAGCAGGGCCTTCAACCCGGCGATGTCGAAGGCCGTGAGTCTTCCCGCCGAACGTGCCGTCCCGTGGCCGCCGTTGGGTGAGCACATCACCGGCCTCGTGCCGTGCGAGCCGGTGGCGCACTCGTAGTATTCGACGCCGCCGTCGCCGTCCAGGTCGCGGTTCGGATGGCCGAGGCCGAACGTGTGCAGCATCTCGTGCACGAAGGTGTTGCGCAGCTGGTGCGGGGCGATGACCCAGGTCCCGTCGAAGTACTCGCTGTCCATGGTCACCACGCCGCCGGCCGCGACCCCCTTCTCCGGGGCCGGGCAGGGCATGCCGCGGCTGTAGCCGCCGCGGCCCATGGGCCGGTACGTCTGCGTGTACTGGACGTGGCCCCAGGGCGGGCACACCGCAGGGTCGACGTGCTCCAGGCCGCCGATGGTCACCTTCACCCCTGCGGCCCTCATCTGTGCGACCGCGGCCGTGAGATGGGGGACGTAGCGCTCCCGCAGCTCCGCCGAGGCGAACGTGACCGTGTAGGGGCGTGAAGGACTGACCGAGATCACCCCGAGCCTCGCGGCGACCTGAAAGCCGGTGCCCTCGAGGGTGATCCGGGCGGCGTGGGCGGGGGTCACGCCGAACGCACACGTCACGACCAGTGCGGCGCCGACTGCTATGCCGGTCCTCAGCATGTGGCTCCTGTGAAGCTGTACGGGACGAGCTCGGGTGGGGGCGGAGCAAGGGCGAAGCCGTCCGGCAGCACACAGTCGGACACCGGCCGGCGCGGCGCTCCGGCCGTGTCCGGCGCCGCGCGGACGGTCATCGGTTTTCGCCCGGTTTCTTCCCGATCGGTTGATTGCTGCCCACCGGCCGGGGCCGTCATGCCGCTGCCCGTGTGTCCTGCGCAGACGCGCGGACGGCGGCGCCCGGCGCGCGGAGAGCCGGTTCCGTCCCTAGATTCGGAACAACAGCCGACACGGGGGTTTGCAGGAGCCGTGGAGAGATCGGAGATCGACTACGCCGCGTTGTTCGCGGCCACACCCAGCCCGTACCTGGTCCTCGACCAGGGGCTGACCATCGTGGACGCCAACCGGGCGTATCTGCGGGCCACCGGCCGCTCACACGACGACCTCGTGGGGCAGTACATCTTCGACGCCTTTCCGGCCAACCCTGACGACCCGTGGTCGCACGGCGTGGAGAACCTGGCCGCTTCGCTGCACCGGGTCCTCGATCTGCGCAGGGTCGACACGATGGCGCTGCAGAAGTACGACATCCCCGTCGTCAGCCGCCCCGGTGAGTTCGAGGAACGCTGGTGGTCGCCGATCAACACCCCCGTCTTCGGCCCCGACGGCTCCGTCGTGCGCATCATCCACCGCGTCGAGGACGTGACGCGCTTCATCAGGGACCGCGGCCGCCTGCCCTCCGCGGACGAGGCGAGCGACGAGCGCTTCCGCAGCGCGGAGACGGAGCTCTACGCGCGGGCCCAGGAGCTTCAGAAGGTCAACGAGGAGCTGCGGCGCGCACACGCCAGGGAGAGCCGGGTCGCCCTCACCCTCCAGGAGGCGATGCTCTACTCGCCGGACCTTCCACGTCCCGGCGTCGCCGTTCGCTACCTGCCCGCGGTCGGGACCCTGAACGTGTGCGGGGACTGGTACGACGTCACCGACGTGTCAGGGGCCGGGTTCGCCGCCGCGGTCGGCGACGTCGTCGGCCACGGCCTGGAGGCGGCCGGGATCATGGGGATGCTGCGCAGTGCCCTCAGCGCCGCCATGCGCGCGACCGACAGGCCGGCCAGGGCGCTGCAGATCCTCGACCTCTACGCGGGCTCCGTCGAGGGCGCGCAGTCCGCGACGGCCCTCAAGGTCAGGGTCGACACCGACGAACAGCTGATCACCTACAGCAGCGCCGGGCACCTTCCGGCCGTGCTGCTGCACTCCGACGGCGCCTGCGAGCTGCTGGACCGGGCCACGGACCCGCCCCTGGCCTCCCGCCCGGAGGTCCTCCCCCGGCCTGAGGCGATCGCCCCCTACGTTGCAGGTGACTCCCTGGTCCTCTACACCGACGGGCTGGTGGAGCGCCGCGACGAGAACATCGGCCAGGGCATCGGCCGTCTGACGACTGCCCTCGCCTCCTGCGGCGGGCTCGACGCCGAGCGGATCGCGGACAACGTGCTGGCCGGAATGGGCGTCAGCCACGGCGCCCCCGACGACATCGCCCTGGTCGTCATCAACCTCTGACCGGCCGGTGCCGTGCGGCCCCGTCCTCAGCGCGACGGGCGGTCCAGCAGCGCCGGCGCGCTCCCCGCGGGCAGGCCCACGAGCGCCTCGGCCTGCCCGGGCGGGTACGGGCCGGGGCCGTGCCACTCCAGGACGAGCACCGTGGCGTCGTCGCTCAGCCGTCCGCGGTGGTAGTCGAGGTGGTGGCGGACGAGGCGGCGCAGCGTTTCCGGGACGGGCAGACCGTCGGCGTGGTGCCTGATGAGGAAGTCGGTGAAGCGGTCGAGCCCGAACTCCTCACCGTTCGGGTTGCGTGCCTCGGTGATGCCGTCCGTGTACAGCAGCAGCCGGTCGCCGGGCTCCAGCTGCTCGCGGCAGAGGGACGGGTTGATGCCCAGGCCGGTGCCCATCGGCGGCGCCGGCGGGCACTCGAGGGGCACCGCGAAGCGGCCACGGCGGATGACGACCGGCGGATAGTGGCCCCGGCTGATCCACGTCAGCAGCCCGGTGCCCAGGTCGAGGTCGGCGAGCACGCCCGTGGCGTAGCTGCTGTCCTCGAACTGGTCGACGAGGGCCTTCTCCATCCCGTTC
The DNA here is from genome assembly GCF_000426165.1 of Streptomyces sp. TAA486. Classification (NCBI taxonomy): domain Bacteria; kingdom Bacillati; phylum Actinomycetota; class Actinomycetes; order Kitasatosporales; family Streptomycetaceae; genus Streptomyces; species Streptomyces sp. TAA486. The sequence goes on from NZ_AUEV01000003.1 coordinate 117,900, forward strand.
GCCGTTTCCAACAGGTCGCTTCCCTGCCGCCGGTGGTTGCGGCAGGCGGCGACCGCGAGGTTCGCGGTGAGGCCGGCGGCGGTGTCGTGGCCCATGGCGTCGATGATGCACAGGTGCGCGACGTCGCTGGAGAAGGCGTAGTCGAAGGCGTCGCCGCTGACCTCGTACGCGGGCTCCATGAGCGCGCTGACGACGACCCGGTCCGTCGCGAACGTACGCGGCGGCATCAGGCGCCATTCCATCTCCGCGGCGACGTTCATGCGGCGCCGGCGCACCAGACGGGCGTAGGCGTCACTGGTGCCGCGCTTCGTGACCAGCAGCAGCGCGACGAGGCCGGCCAGGTCCCGCATGTCCTGCATGAAGCCGTCGTCCGCGTCGGGCGTCGTGATCCGCATCAGCCCGATCCGTTCGGTGCCGTTCAGCACCGGCACCCACCACTGGCCTCCGCTTGCGGAGGTGGGAAGGATCTCGCCCAGCTGGAAGGCCCGTCCCGGCGCCGTGCCGTCGATCTGCAGCTCGGCGGGAAGATCGCCGGTCATGCTGCCGCCGTCCATCCCCTCGCCCGTCAAGAGCGTGAGGACTGTCTGCTGGATGTCGGAGATGTACAGCAGCACCTCCGGCCAGCCGTAGCGCTGGGCCTGGTCGCTCAGGACACCGGGCACCTGCGTCAAGGTGCTCAGATGACTGGCGGAAATGAGCCCGCCGAGCATCTGCGCCCGGTCGGTCGCCCTGGCCATGGCTCAGCCTCCTTCGGCCGCCGACGCGCACGGAAGCGTGCCCGGACCAGGGCGGGCCGGACCGACGCGCCTTCCGAACAGTTCCGGATCTGTCAGCTCAACCCTGCTGCTCCCGCTGCCGCGGTTCCCTCTCAAGGCTGCACCCCGCTCCCGGGAATCCGCCAACGGAACGTCCCGGCCAGGCGCACACTCCGCTTCGCGGACATGGCCGGGTGCCCGCCGGTGCCGGGACGGACAGGGCCCGCGTGCCCGCGCCCCCCTCACACCCCATACGCTGCTCGGCGTCAGTCACCCCTGTCGTACCGCCGAGGAGAACCGCCGTGCTCGTGCTGCTGCCGCCGTCCGAGGGAAAGGCCGACGGAGGCAGGGGACGCCCCTTCGACCCGGACGGGCTGTCTCTGCCGGGGCTGACACCGGCACGCGAGGCGGTGCTGGAGGAGCTCATCGGGCTCTGCTCGGCCGACGAGGAGAAGGCCCGCGACGTGCTGGGCCTGAGCGAAGGGCTGCGCGGCGAGGTCGCCCGGAACGCGCGGCTGCGCGCGGCACCCGCCCGGCCCGCCGGTGAGATCTACACCGGTGTCCTCTACGACTCGCTCGGCCTGGCCACGCTCGGTCCCGCCGCCAAGCGGCGGGCAGCGACGTCGCTCCTGGTCTTCTCGGGGCTGTGGGGTGCGGTCGGGATCAAGGACCGCATTCCCTCGTACCGGTGCCCGGGCGGGGTGCGGCTGCCGGGGCTGGGCCCGCTGGGCACGCACTGGAGGGAGCCGCTGGCGGCGGTGCTCCCGGAGGCGGCCGGCACGGGGCCCGTACTCGACCTGCGTTCGACGGCGTACGCACAGATGTGGAAGCCCAAGGGCGAGCTGGCCGAACGCACCGTCACCGTAAGGGTGTTGCAGTCGGCCGTGGTCGACGGTGTGGAGAAGCGAACCGTGGTCAGCCACTTCAACAAGGCGACGAAGGGCCGGATCGTGCGCGCCCTGCTGGAGGAGGGCACGGCGCCGCGCACCCCCGCCGCCCTCGTCGAGGCACTGCGCGGACTGGGCTACGTGGTGGAGGAGCCCGCACCTGAGCAGAAGCCGGGAAAGCCGCGGGCGCTGGACGTGGTGGTCACCGAACTCTAGGAACAGCACGCACGGGACGGTCACCGTCGTTGCAGTATCTGCAATGCGGATTGCGCAGCACGGTCGGCCGAGGGGAGGATTCGCGCATGGCTCCCCCTTCCGCTTCCGCTGCCTCCGCGTCGCCTTCGCCCTCCGACTCGCTGCTCGGCCTGGCGCCCGTCATCCCCGTCGTCGTCCTCGACGACGCGGCCGACGCGGTGCCTCTCGCCCGTGCCCTCGTCGCGGGCGGGCTGCCCGTCGTCGAGGTGACGCTGCGGACACCGGCCGCCGGTGAGGCGATCCAGGCGATCTCCTCCGAGGTTCCGGAAGCGGTCGTGGGTGCGGGCACCGTGCTCACGCCCGCGCAGGCCGAGGAGGCCGTGGAGGCGGGCGCCCGCTTCCTCGTCAGCCCCGGCTGGACCCCGCGGCTGCTGGAGGCGATGCTCGGCTGCGGGGTGCCAGTACTGCCGGGTGTGTCCACCGTTTCGGAGGCGATCGCCCTGCTGGAGCGCGGCGTGACGGAGATGAAGTTCTTCCCCGCCGAGGCGGCCGGCGGCATCCCCTACCTCCAGTCCCTCGCCTCACCGCTCCCGCATGCGCGCTTCTGCCCGACGGGCGGCATCGACGAGGCACGGGCGCCGGGTTATCTGGCCCTGCCCAACGTCGGCTGCGTGGGCGGCACTTGGATGCTTCCGGGCGGAGCACTCGCCGCGCAGGACTGGTCCCGCATCCAGCGCCTCGCAGAAGGCGCCGCCGCGCTGCGCGCCTGAGGACGGACGGGCCGGGGGCGGCGGCTTCCCACCGCCGCCCCGGGCACCGGCCCCTTGCCCGACGTGCCCTCAGCGCAAGTGCGAGGTGTCGTTCAGCAGTCGCAGCGACGCGTTGCCGTCCGAGTAGTAGGCGATCGCCGAGAGACAGGCCGCGGACAGCTCCATCCGGAAGAGCGCGGCCGGAGGCGCTTCGAGCGCCAGCCTCACGAGTGTCTTGACGGGCGTGACGTGGGTGACGAGCAGCACCTTCCTGCCCGGGTAGCGCGCCAGCAGCCGGTCCCGCGTCACGGCGACCCGGTCCGCGACCGTCGCGAAACTCTCCCCGCCGCCGCTCGGACGTGCCTCCGTCGACTCCAGCCACTTCTCGAGGTCGTCGGGGAATCGCTCGCGCACCTCGGCGAAGGTGAGTCCCTCCCAGGTGCCGAAGTCGGCCTCCCGCAGCCCCTCGTCGACGCGGACCTTCAGCCCGGTGCGTTCCGCCACGGCGGACGCCGTCTCCTGGCAACGGCGCATCGGGGAGGTGACTATGGCCTCGATCGTCCCGCGCGCGGCCAGTACCTCGCCGGCGGCGTACGCCTGGCGCCAGCCGGCCGGGGAGAGTTCGGGATCGGTGCCGCCGCTGCCGGAGAACCGCTTCTCGGGCGTGAGCGCCGTCTCGCCGTGCCGCAGCAGTACGAACGTGGTGGGAGGCCCGAGGTCCGGCCCCCAGCCGCTCTGGGAGACCTCCGAACCGGCGGCGCTGCCGCTGCCGGGCGCCGACCCCGGTATGTGCTCGTCGCCGGCTCCGGCGCCGCCGCCTGCCCCGCCGCGCCGCGACGCCTCGTCCGCCGCGTCCAGTTCGGCCGTCGACGCCCCGGCCGACCACTGCTCGCCCCGCTTGCCCGCGTCCATCGCCTCGTTGGCGAGCCGGTCGGCGTGCCCGTTCTCCGCGCGGGGAATCCACTCGTAACCCGTCACCGCGCCCGGCGGGAAGATCCGCTGCGCCTCGGCGGCGAGCGGCCGCATGTCGGGGTGCTTGATCTTCCAGCGCCCCGACATCTGCTCCACGACGAGCTTGGAGTCCATGCGCACCCGCACCGAAGCGTCCGGGTCGAGCTCGTGCGCCGCGCGCAGGCCCGCGATCAACCCCTTGTACTCGGCGACGTTGTTGGTCGCGTTGCCGATGAACTCGGCCGTCTCCCGCAGGACTTCGCCGCTGATCGCATCACGTACGACAGCGCCGTAACCGGCAGGGCCCGGATTGCCGCGCGAACCTCCGTCGGCCTCGATGACGAAGCTGCTGCCGCGACGGCCACCCCCGGCCGCCATCACAGACCGGACTCGGGCGTGCGGACCAGGACCCGGCGGCAGTTCTCGCACCGCAGCACAGCGTCCTCCGGAGCCTCGCGCACCTCGTTGAGCTCGGTGATGTTCAGCTCCAGCCGGCAGCCCTCGCAGCGCCGTTGGAACAGCTTGGCCGCGCCGACGCCGCCCTGCTGCTCGCGGATCTTCTCGTAGAGCTTCAGCAGGTCCGCGGGCACCGTGCCGGCGACGGTCTCGCGTTCCCCGCTCACCGTCCCCGCCTCGCCGTCGATCTCCTCCAGGGCCGCGTCGCGACGGGTGACCGCGTCCTCGGCCTTGGCCTGCACGGCCTCGACGCGCTGCGCCAGCTCCGCCGCCCGCTCGGTGGCGGCCTCGTGCCGCTCCATGACCTCCAGGACCACGTCCTCCAGGTCTCCCTGGCGCTTGGCGAGCGAGGCGATCTCGCTCTGCAGGTTCTCCAGGTCCTTGGGGTTGGTGACCTGGCCGGAGTCGAGCCGCTTCTGGTCCCGCGCAGAGCGCTGGCGCACCTGGTCGACGTCCGATTCGGCCTTCGTCTGCTCGCGGGCGGTGTCGCTCTCCTCCGTTCGGGAGGCGACGAGCAGATCGCGGAGCTGGGCGAGGTCCGCCTCCAGCGACTGGATCTCCTCGTGCTCGGGCAGGTTCTTGCGCTTGTGTGCGAGCTGCGTCAGGCGCGTGTCCAGTGCCTGGACGTCCAGCAGTCGGATCTGATCGGCGGGCGCGGCGTTCAGTTGGGGGCTCCCGAGGTGATGTCGTCGATGGCGCTGCGGTCGGATTCGGAGGGACCGCCGGGCGCGACGCCGGGGGCGAAGGCCCGGTGCGACGCGGCGTGCGCGGTCCAGGGGTCGGTGACCGTACGCGAGACGTGCGTGCGCAGGCCCCAGCCGTGCCGGTCGGAGACCTCGTCGAGCTGTGCCGCCGCCTGCTCGCACCACGGCCACTCGGTGGCGAAGTGCGCGGCGTCCAGCAGCGCGAGCGGCGAGTGCTCGCGGGCCTCGGAGGCGGGGTGGTGGCGCAGGTCGGCCGTCAGATACGCGTCGACGCGGGCCGCACGCACCTCGTCGAACAGGCCGTCGCCCGAACCTCCGCAGACAGCGACGGTCCGGATCGTACGGTTCGGGTCGCCGGCCGCGCGGATGCCCTGCGCGGTGACGGGCAGCCGCTGTGCGGCCCACTCCGCGAGCTCCGACAGCCGCATGGGGCGGGGCGGTTCGCAGATACGGCCGAGTCCGCGGCGGCCCTGCGGGTCGGAGGCGTCCGGCACCAGGGGCCGCAGGACGTGCAGGTCGAGCGCACCGGCGAGGGCGTCCGAGACCCCGGGGTCCGCGGTGTCGGCGTTGGTGTGCGCGACGTGCAGGGCGACGCCGTGCCGGATCAGCGTATGGACGACGCGGCCCTTGAAGGTGTCGGCCGCGACGGTCGTCGTGCCCCGCAGATACAGCGGGTGGTGCGTGACCAGCAGTTGGGCACCGAGCGCCACTGCCTCGTCGGCGATCTCCTGGACGGGGTCGACGGCGAAGAGCACCCGGTCCACCAGGGCCTCCGAGCTGCCGACGTCGCCGCAGACGGTGCCGACGGCGTCCCACTGCTCGGCCCGCTCGCGCGGCCAGAGGGCGTCGAGCGCGGCGATGACTTCGGAGAGTGCTGGCACGGGTGAAAGGCTACCTTCCGGCCCGGCCGGCCCGTCCGGTCACCGCCCCACCGGGGGACACCGCCCGCACACGGACGCCGCGAACGCTTCCGGTCCGCTTCCGCGCTCCACCGCTACCTCTGTTCCGCTGCCCCCCCGCCCGGCGCTGAAGTGGCCGCGCACTCCTGGTGGAGCGGCCCGTTGGCAACCGGGCCTTGCAACGTCCGCAGCACACGCGCACAAGCTCGTGCAGGCAATTCGCACATCCGCCACTCATCCGCGTGAAGGGTCCGAACTCGGATTGTTCGGGCGGCAGTACGACACCTAAGTTCCTCACTGGAGGTGATCCACCCATGACCGCCTGTGCCCCCGAGGCCATCGCCGCGGACAGCCGGACGGCAAGGCACTCCACGTTCACGATCGCAGCCGACGGCGCCTATGCGGCCAGGCTCAACGCGTCCGCGGAGGAAGGCTGGTTCCCCGAGCGGTGGACTCTCGACGGCCCGGAGCCGTACGCGGTCCCGCTGCCCGGAGCCCGGCCCGAGGAGCCCGACAGCCAGGTGCTGCCGCTGACCGACGGAAGGGTCCTGATCGCCCGCCGCGAAGGCGGCGCCCACAGGCTCGCGCTTCTCTACCCGACGGGTCCGAGCACCGGCGAACTCGCCCTGGGCTCGGTCGAGTCGGAGAGGCTCACACTGCTGCCGCCGGCCCCGTGCGGGCGTCGCGCGTACGCGCTCACCGTGGGCGAACACTCCACGGGTGTATGGCTGGTGGCGGGCAGCAGCGACGGAGTGCCGCAGCTGATCGCCGATGTGCCGGGCCGCTGCGGGGGCGGTGCCTGGCTCGACCGCGAGGGCAGGCTGCTCGCCGTCGACCGTACGGACACGGCAGGGACCGGCCGCACGAAGACCGTCGCCCTCGACCTGGGCCGCGGGGGCGAGGTCAGCCCGCTGCTGCAGATCACCGACGAGAGCGACGACCGGCTGCTGCTGGCCGACGCCGACAGCGGCCTGCTGATCGTCCGTTCCGACGCGCCCGGCGAATTCCGCCTGGGCTGGGGGGTGTTGGGCTCCCACCGCCCGGTGCGCTTCTCCGAGTCGCTGCACCCCGAGGACGCGCTGCTCACGCCCTTCGCCGTGCAGCCCGGGCAGATGCTGCTCCCGGAGAGCTGTGCGGTGGCGCTGCACGGCCAGACCACGGGTGCGCGCGCGGGCGGTGCCTGGCTGGGCGTATGGCGCCCGATGCAGAGGGAGTTGCGGCGCTTCCGTGCTCCCGGCGGCTGGCTGCCGGGCAAGGGAGTGTGGACACGCGAGGGCGAACTGCGGCTTCCCTGCGCCACGGCGCATGCGCCGTGCGGGCTGGCACGGCTGCGGATGCGGGGCAAGAGCCCGGACGCCGAGGCAGGGACGACGGCCGCGGGGACAGGCACGGGCGGGAGCCCGGGCGCGGGCGTGAACACGAGGCCGGCCCTGGCAGCGGGGCCCGGCGCACGGCGCGCTCTCGGTCCGGGTCACGGTCCCGCGGGTGCGGATGCCGGCCGTCCTGCCGAGAGCAAGGATGCGGGCCCCGGTGCGGGTGCGGCCGCCGAGTCCGCGCGGCGCGAGGCCGGCGAAGACGGCCTTGAGGGGCCGGCCGGCTCGTCCGGGGACGGCTCCCGTTCCGTCACGAGGGGCGGCGTCCCCTCGGCCGGTCGCCCGGCGGCCGATTCCCCAGCAAGCGGCACCCCGGCGGACGGAACCGCCTCGCCCCGGCTCGCACCGCAGCTCGAACCGGGAGCTCCCACAAGGGCGTTGCCGCCGGTGGAACCGACGGGAACGGCGGCCCTCGTGCCGCCGGGAGCGATGCCGGCAGAGGTTCGGCGGCCGCCGGAGGCGGCGCTGCGGCTGCCGGCGCAGATGCCCGCCGCGCAGGACGCGGAAAGGGCAGAGTCGGCAGGGTCTGCGGACGGCCCGTCAACTGCGGTCGCACAGCCAGCAGTTGACGCCCCCTCGCCGTCTCAAGCTCCGACCCCGTCCCTCGCCGTCGCCCAAACGTGCGCCGGACGCAGGCCGGTGCCGCTACAGGACGCTCCGCTCGCCACGGCTCTGCACGATGCGGCCGTCCGCGCGAGGACGGCATGACCAGGTCGGGTACCTGTCGTGAGAGCCTGGTCGGGTATCAAGCAGCAAAGTGATCCACGGAGTTACCCCGCGATGTCCGAGACCGAGACCGGGACCGATACGCACAGCAGTCAGGCATCGAACGGCGGCTCAGGCAGGCACAGAGGGAAGGCTGCCGGGGCGGAGGAGTCAGGGCAGCGCGCGCAGGGTCGGCACCGGCGTCCGCCTCAGCAGCGCGAGTCGGAGTAACTCCGGGCAGACCTGAGGAGTGGTCAGGAGCCCGAAGCGCGAACGCCGCCTTCTGGAGGGACGGGTCGGGCTTCGGCCCGGACAGGTAAGGGGCCGAGGGCCCCGAGGCATCAGGAGTGTGCGACGACGGCGTCCGTCAGCACGGGGGCGTCATCCCGCTCGACGGCGGTCACGGACAGCAGCACGTGCCCCGCGCCGCCCGCTCCGTTCGGGGCTTCGCCCCCGTCCCCACCGTTCCCCCCGTCCGATTCCGCCCACATCCGCACGCGCAGCGTCTCCCCGGGGAAGACGATCCCGGCGAAGCGCGTGCTGTAGCTCCGCACTCGCGTCACGTCCCCGCCGAGCACGGTGTCGACCACGGCCTTGAGCACCATCCCGTACGAGCACAGACCGTGCAGGATCGGCCGGTCGAAACCGGCCAGCGCCGCGAAATCCGGATCGGCATGCAGGGGATTCCAGTCGCCGGAGAGCCGGTACAGGAGTGCCTGGTCCTCCCGCACGGCGCGGCGCACCTCACGGTCGGGGGCCCGCTCCGGTGTTCCGGAGCCGGACGAGGGGCCGCGGTCGCCGCCGAAGCCGCCCTCGCCCTTCACGAACATCTGGGCCTCCGACGTCCACAACGGGCCGTCCTCGTCGGCGGCTTCGGAGCGCAGCACGATGACGGCGGCCTTGCCCTTGTCGTACACGGCTGCGACCGACGACGTCTGCGTCGCGCTGCCGCCGACCGGAACGGGCCTGTGCGTCTCGACCCGCTGCCCGCCGTGCAGCACTGCGGCGAGATCCACGTCGATGCCGGGCGCCGACAGCGCGCCCACGACGCCCATCCCGCCGCCCGCCACGGTGGCGAAGCTGGGCAGGACGTGCAGCCGGCTCTCCAGCGTGTAGCGCAGCTCGCGCAGATCGGTCGCGGGCACGCCCGCACCGAGCCCCAGGTGATACAGCTGAACATCCTTGTGGCCCCAGGTGATCCGGGTGCTGACGGGCTCGGCGGACAGTGCCCGCTCGACGTCGATCGGCATGACTTCAGCTCCTCTCCCCGGGGGAGGATAACCACCTGCACTGACCGGCCCGCCGGCGGAGCCGCAGGGGGCATCTACACAACTGCAGCCGTGAGGTGAAGACTGCGGTGTCCGGGGGGAGTTCGGGAAGCCGGCTCGCACCACGCGTTTTCAGGAGGGGCAGTCATGGATCCGCAGAGAACCGTCGGCAACGGCAGCGGTGAGATCGACACGAGCGTTCCGCACTCGGCACGCATCTGGAACTACTGGCTCGGCGGCAAGGACAACTACGCGGCCGACCGCGAGGCCGGCGAGCAGTACCGTCAGGCGTTCCCGGGCATCGACGAACTCGCCCGCGCCTCCCGCTACTTCCTCGTCCGCACCATCCGGTATCTGGCCGCCGAGGCCGGCGTCCGCCAGTTTCTCGACGTCGGTACGGGCCTGCCCACCGTCGACAACACGCACGAGGTCGCGCAGCGCGAGGCGCCCGACGCCCGCGTCGTCTATGTCGACAACGACCCGCTCGTCCTCGTCCACGCGAACGCCCTGCTCACCAGCTCTCCCGAGGGGGTGACGGCCTACATCGAGGCCGATCTGCGGGATCCGGGGGCGGTGATGGCGGGTGCGCGCGAGACCCTCGACCTTTCGCAGCCGGTCGCGCTCATCCTCAGCGGAGTACTGGGCCACATCGGCAACCACGCGGAGGCCTGCGGGATCATCCGCGGCCTCATGTCGCAACTGCCGTCAGGGAGTTACCTCTCCCACAACGACGGCATCGATGAGAACCCGGACACCAACGCCGCCCAGGACGACTACAACGACTCCGGTGCCGTGCCCTACGTCCTGCGCTCCCCGGATCAGATCCGCGCCTACTACGCCGGGCTGCAGCTGGTGCCGCCCGGCGTGGTGCGCATCAATCACTGGCGTCCCGATGTGAGTGGGGACGACGCACCTGACGCGGCTGCCTACGGGGGCGTCGGCCGCAAGCCGTGAGCGGGGTGCGGCCGGCCACCGGCCGCGAGCATGCAGCCGGCCATGACCGAACCACCGGCCGAACCGCCGTCCCCCGCACGGCGGTTCGGCCGCCCTGACGCCGATACAGCCCGATCCGCGGGCCTTCCGCTCCTTCGAGGCTGTCGTCGCGCCGAGGACGCCGTTCCGCTGGTCAGCTCTCCCCGCTGACCTTCGGCCCGGGATTCCCCGTGCCGGAGGTCAGGGGCTCCGCCGGGACGGTGCCGGCGGCCGGCCCGTCCTCATCCTCCCCGTGCGTACCCTCTCGGTCCGGTCGCGGGAGGACGAACAGCACCAGCGCCGCGCACAGCACGAGGACGGCGGCTGCGCTGCGGAAGGCCAGCCCGTAGCCGGAGGCGAGGATCTCGGGGCCGGTGCCGTCCCCGATGTGAGCCGCGGCGATGGTGGAGAAGACCGCGAGCCCCAGCGAACCGCCCATCGTCCGTGCGGTGTTGAACAGGCCGGACACCAGCCCGGCGTCCCCGTGCGGCGCCCCGGACATGGCCACCGACGCCAGCGGCGTCCCCGCGAGTCCCCCACCGAGAGCCATCAGCACACCGGGCCCGGTGACCGTCAGGAGAAACCCGCCGCCGGCGTGCATACCGCTCTGCCACAGACAGCCGGCGCCTGCCAGCACAACACCCGCCAGCGCGACGTTCCGTGCCCCGAACCGGACCATCAGCCGCGGCGCCGCCTTGGATCCGAGCACGATGCTCAGCGACTGCGGGATGAATCCGAGCCCGGCCTGAAGCGGCGTGTAGTGCAGCACATTTTGCATATAAAGGGTCATGAAGTACCACATGCAGAACAGGGCGCCCCCGCATACGAACATCGCCGCGTTCGCCGCCGAGACGGCTCTGCTGCGGAAGAGATGCAGCGGCATCAGCGGGTCCTGCGTACGCGCCTCGACCGCCACGAACACCAGCAGCAGCGCGGGCCCCGCCGCAAGCGGCCACAGCACCGACGGCGCCGTCCACCCCACGGCCTCCGTCCGTACGATCCCCCAGGCCAGCACCCCCAGTCCCAGGGTGACCAGCAGCGCGCCCGGGACGTCGAGGCGGCGGCGGGCGCTCGCGTCCCGTCCCTCGGAGACCCACACCGCGGCGGCCAGCAGCACCAACGCGCCCACGGGAACGTTGATCAGGAGCACCCAGCGCCACGACAGCGCGTCGGTCAGCACACCGCCCACCAGGCCGCCCGCCGCTCCCCCGCCCGCGCCGACGGCGCTCCATGTGGCGATGGCGCGCGTACGGGCGCGGCCGGGCGGAAACGCGGTGGTGAGGATCGTCAGTGTCGCCGGTGCCAGTACGGCCGCTCCCGTGCCCTGCACGATCCGGGCCGCCAGCAGATGCCACGGCTGCTGCGCGAGGCCCCCGAGGAGGCTGGCCGCCGTGAACAGAGCGAGCCCCAGCAGGAACGTCCGCTTCCGCCCGTAGATGTCGGCGGCCCGTCCGCCCAGGAGCATCAGCCCGGCGAAGGCCAGGGTGTAGCCGTTGAGGACCCATTGGAGACCGGCCGCGTCCATGCCGAGGTCGGTCCGCATCGACGGCAGCGCGACGTTGACCACCGAGACGTCGAGCACCACGAGGAACTGCCCGGCGCAGGCGGCGAGCACGACGACCCACAGGCGCACTGGCGTGCCGGAAGCGGCGGCGTGGGACGCGGAGACGGAGGAAGCCTTGTCTGTCACGCCCGTCATGCTCGCAGCCGGCCTCCTCGGCGCCCACCGGATATCCGGGCGTTCAGGACAGGAACGGACCTCGGAGGCCGGGCTCGGCGGCCCCTGTCACGCGGGCGGACCTACCCGCGGGCTCCGCGTCCCTTCGTCATTCGCCCCGCCGCGAGTGCTCGTGCTCGTCCTCCCGAAGGGGCTCCCAGAGCGCGTGTTCGCGGCGCGCCCACGCGCGGTCGGCCCTGCCGGTGCGCATGGCGCGGCGCGCCTCGGGGTGTACCACCGCCATCCCGACGTGCGCGGCGAGTGCGGCGCCGACGGCCAGGGCGAGCCAGTCGTGCACGAAGGTCGCGCTCGTACGCCACACCAGCGGGGTGAGCCCCGTGAACCACATGATTAGCCCGGTCCCGGCCATCACCAGCACGGCGCCTGCTATCCAGGCGGCGAAGACCTTCTGCCCGGCGTTGAACTTGCCCGCGTCCCGGCCCCAGTCCTCGCCCAGCGGCGGATACGGCCTGCGGGCACGGCGGGCCCGCCGCAGCCATCGCCGGTCGTGAGGCCCGAAGCGGTTGAGGCGGCGCAGATCGGCGCGGAGCGCGCGCGAGGCCAGCCCGAGCAGGAGCGGTGCGGGCAGCAGCAGCCCCGACCACTCGTGGACGGTGACCATGAGGGCGCGGCGCCCGGCGAGTTGGGCGAGGCCCGGTACGTAGAGGCAGAGGGCGGTGCCCACGCAGAGCGCCATCAGCACGGCCGTGGCGCGATGGCACCAGCGCACGGCCCTGGCGAAGCGCAGCACGTCGGCCGGAGGGGGCTTCGCGGCGGTGCGCGCCTCCGCTCCCTCCACCGGGTGTTCCGCGGAGTTCTCGCTCTCCGGCCGTGCGGCGGGAGCGTGCTGGTCAGGCGGCTGTCGGAGCATCATCACGTCCGTTCGATCTGCCGACCCAGCCGTCGATGTCGTAGCCCCGCTTCTCCCAGTAGCCGGGCTCCACTTCGCGGGTGAGTTCGATGCCGGAGAGCCATTTCGCCGACTTGTAGAAGTACATCGGTGCGACGTACAGCCGTACGGGGCCGCCGTGTTGGTGGCTGACGGGCTCGTCCTGCATGCTCAGCGCGACCAGTACGTCGTCGCGCCGGGCCTGTTCGAGCGTGAGGCTCTCGCTGTAGATGCCGTCGAAGCAGGTGAAGCGGACGGCCTTGGCCTCGGGACGCACACCGGCCAGGTCGAGGATGTGGGAGAGCGGCACCCCTTCGAAGGGGGTGCTCGGTACGCGCCAGCCCGTCACGCACTGCACGTCGCGCACCATGCGCCGCTGCGGCATCGCGCGCAGATCGCCGAGGCTGTGACGGGCGCGGCGTTCGACGAGGCCGCCGACGGTCAGGCCGTAGTCGCGGGTCCCGCGGCGCGGGACGGACGCGGCCACCGAGTAGTAGCGGAATCCCCCTCCGTTGGGGAGCAGGCCGGTGACGCCGGTCGGGTCCTTGCCGGAGACGGCACTCAGAACGCTCTCCGTGCCGCGCTGCACATAGGGGGCAGCGGCCAGTCCCGCGGCACCCAGGCCGAGCATGCCGAGGACCAGGCGCCGCCCGACGGGAGAGCCCTCGCCGTCGGCTGGCGGCCCGGCCGGACGGGGTGTCCCGGCACCGGCTCTGCCGGAAGTGTCGTCGTTGTCTGCGGTGTGGGCTGAATCGGCTGTCTCCACACGACGATTCGAGCACTCCGGCCCGCGCGGCGCCAGGGCCCGGCGGTCACCGTCAGACTTCCGTCATCTGCCGGCGTGGTCACCGGGCCCGTCGCGGAGGGCCCGCGCGGGGGCGGACGGGCACCGTGAGGCAGCATGAACCGCAGGATCACGCCGCCGAAGGAGCCCGATGAGCCAGCCCGCCCAGGAGTCGCGACCGCAGCCGCAAGCGGAGCGCGCGTCGGAGTCTCCTTACCGGCCTTCGGACCGGTCTCCGGCCCAGCCTTCGGCACAGCGTCCTGCCCCGGAGACGTTCGCCGCGTTCGAGGCGGCGAAGGGCTTCATGCCCACCGACGAAGGGCTGGCCCTGTATGCGGCCGCCGTCGAGGCTGCGCGGCTCGGCCTGCCGCTGCTGGAGGTCGGCACCTACTGCGGCCGCTCCACCCTCCTCCTCGCCGACGCCGCTCGGGACGCGGGCGTCACGGCCGTCACCGTGGACCACCACCGCGGCAGCGAGGAGCAGCAGCCGGGCTGGGAGTACCACGACCCGGAGGTCGTCGATCCGCACACCGGGCTGATGGACACCCTGCCCGCCTTCCGCCGCACTCTGCGCAGGGCGGGTCTGGAGGAGCACGTCGTCGCCGTCGTCGGACGCTCGCCGCGCGCCGCGGCGCTGTGGGGACGTCCGCTGGGCCTCGTCTTCATCGACGGAGGTCATACGGACGAGCACGCCACGGCCGACTACGAGGGCTGGGTGCCGCACCTGACGCGGAACGGGCTGCTGGTGGTGCACGACGTCTTCCCCGACCCGGCCGACGGTGGCCGGGCGCCGTACCGCATCTACAGGCGTGCGCTCGATTCCGGTGCGTTCAGGGAGATTTCGGTGACGAGGTCACTGAGAGTTCTTCGACGTACCGGTCCGGCGCTGTGAACGGGCGGCTAGCATCCAGGACGTGTCGAACGGAAGCCCGATCCCGCCCGATCCGCACCGTCCCGAGACCGGCGCCGGGCCGGACACCCAGTGGTCCCCGGAGCCGCGGCGGTCCAGCCGGACGGGCATGCGTCTGCTGATCACGCTCGGCGTGCTGGCTCCGACGTGCTTCGCGGGCTGGCTGATCTGGCAGTCCGCCGGCGGAGCGGCGGGGGCGGGAGGGTCCGCGCCGACGCTGATGCCGCTGCCGGAGGATTCACAGTCGCGCAAGGGGTCCGCCCTGCCGGGCGACGGCCCGGGCGGCGGGGGCGGTTCGGGGGCGGACAGCGGGAAGCCGCTCAAGGGCATGACGGTCGTGATCGATCCCGGCCACAATCCCAACAACCGCTACCACGCCGCCGAGATCAACCGCAGCGTCAGCATCGGCACCGGCCGCAAGGAGTGCGACACCACGGGGACGGCCACCGCATCCGGCTATTCCGAGGCGAAGTTCACCCTCGACCTCGCCCGCCGCGTACAGGCGGGACTTCGGTCGCAGGGCGCGACGGTGAAGCTGACGCACGACGGACGCAGGCCATGGGGGCCGTGCGTGGACTCCCGTGCCCGCGCGGGCAACCGCGCGGACGCCGACGCGGTCGTCTCGCTGCACGCCGACGGGGCACCGGCCGGTGAACGGGGATTCCACGTGATCCTGCCGGAGTCCGTGAAGGAGGGACGCGCCGACACCAGGGCGGTGACCGGGCCCTCGCGCAGCCTGGGCAACGAACTGGCCGACGCCTTCCGTGAATTCACCGGATCGAAGCCCGCCTCCTATGCGGGGGACGGTGACGGCACGGACACACGCGGCGACTTGGGCGGGCTCAACCTCACCCGCGTTCCCAAGGTCTTCCTCGAGTGCGGCAACATGCGTGATCCGCGGGACGCCGCCCAACTGACCGACCGGAAATGGCGTGATCGCGCCGCACGCGGAGTGGTGAAAGGCATCGGGGACTACCTCGCCCAGAAGCGCTGAGGGCACCCCCGGGAGTGAAGTCGCCCCGCCGGTACGGCCGCTGCACCCATCCGTACGATGGGGCCCTACCCCGGCAGAGACCACAGACCGTATGAAACCTACTAAGGACGCTAAGTGAACATCCGCTCGCTCACACGAGGCGATGGCGCGGTGATCGGGGCAGCGTTGCTGCTGCTGGTCGCTTCCTTCTTCCCGTTCTTCGAGTTCGACGGCGACTGCCCCGTCGACTCCTGCAGCGTGTCCGCCTGGTCGCGCTCCACCCTTCCGATGCTGCCGACGGTGCACCTGCTCGGCATCGTCGCCGCGGGTCTGTTCGTCGCCGCCCGTCTGCTGCCGGACGGCCGCAAGGTGCTGGGGCTCGCTCTGGACCAGTGGGGAATGGTGCTCTGCCTGGTCGTCGGCTGGGCCGGGATCTGGTCGATGGTCGCGGTCATCTTCCCGGACCTCGAGCAGCCGGGTTTCTCGGGCGACCCCAACGAGAAGTGGCCCCTGGCCGCCGGCGCATATCTCACGCTCGCCCTCTCGCTCGCACTCGCCGTGGTCGGCGCTCTGAGCACCACCGCCGCGGCCCTGAAGGCTCCGCTGCTGCCCGCTCCCAAGCCCGCTCCGTACGGGGCGCCGCAACAGGGTGCCTACGGCTACCCGGGCGGGCCCCAGCCGGGTGCGCAGGGCCCGTACGGCGGCCAGCCGCAGGGTGGTTACGGCTACCCCGGTGGACCGCAGCCCGGTCAGCCCGGTCAGCCCGGTCAGCCCGGGGCCCCGGGTCAGCCGGGAGCGCAGCAGGCACAGCAGCACGGCGGTCCGGCGGCAGGCGGGGGCGCCCCGGGCCCGAACTTCCAGCCGTTCTGGTTCGCCGTGCCGGTCACGCGTCCGCTGTTCGGCGAGGACGGCGCGCCGCAGCCCGTCGCCGAACTGGCGCCCGGCACCTGGTACTTGGCGGTCGAGCAGCGGGGTCCGGCGCTCATCGCGCAGACCCAGGACGGCCGACGCGGCGTCCTGCAGGACACCTCGGGCATCCAGCGCGGCTGAGGTCCGGATCCCTCAACACAGCGGCCCTTCCTCCCGGTTGCTCCCGGGAGGAGGGGCCGTTCGCGTTGCGGAGCCGGGCCTTGCCCCCCTGCTCCCCGGCACAAGGCACTTTCCATGATGGAAACTCCCTGTGTAGACTTTCCATCATGGAAAGCAAGGGACTCGACGACGCTCGCGCCTCGCTGGACGCCGTGGCGGCCGCCCGCACGGGTACGGCCGACCGGCTGGTCACACCCTGGTGGTATCACCCCGTGCTGGGTCTGCTGGTCGCCCAGCACGTGCTCGCACAGGGTCTCGACGACTCCAACTGGACCCTGCCCTCCGCCTTGTTGCTGCTCGGCGGGTGCCTCCTGCTCGTACTGGCCTACCGGCGACTGACAGGGCTCACCGCGGCCGGCGCCCAGGGCCCGCGCAGCCGGTCGGCGCTGATCCTGCTCGCTCTGGTGGCCATGGCATGCGTCCTGGGTGCCTCGGTGGCCGACAACGCCACCATCTCCTGGGGCGCCGCGGCGGTCGTCCTCCTGGCGACGGTCCTCCTCGGCCGCCGGTACGAGGCCGCCCTGCGCCACGATCTGCGGGCCCGGCCCGGGGACCGCTCCTGATGGTCCGGCCGGAGTTCGACGAGATCGTCCACGCGCCCAACCGGCTGCAGATCTGCGCGGTTCTGGCCACTTCCCGTGAAGCGGAGTTCAGCACCGTACGGGACACCCTCGGGGTCGCCGATTCGGTGCTGAGCAAGCACCTGAAGGTTCTTTCCGACGCCGGATACGTGACCGTGACCAAGCCCCGCGGCTCAGGCAGGGTACGCACCTGGGCCACCCTGACGCGGGCGGGCCGCAGGGCCTACGAGAACCATCTCGCGTATCTGCAGCAGCTGGTCGATCACGCGGCACGGGGCACCACCCGCGATGCCGGCCACGGGGCGCCGGGCACGGACGCCGGGTGACGGCGGCCGCGGCCGGCGGTGCCGCCCGGCCGCCGCACACCCGCCCTCAGCAGCAGTCCGGCGGCAGTCCCTCGGGGAGGTGCTCCCCGCCGAAGACCTGCACGGTCGCCTCGTCGCCGCCCAGTGCCGCGACAGCCAGCAGCAGCGAGCCCGCCGTCCAGCTGGTCAGCTCCTCCGGCCAGACGGCGTCGTCCTCGAAGACGTAACCGGTCCAGTAGAGGCCGTCCTCGGCACGCAGGTGCTGCACCCACTCCAGGATCCGCCGGGCACGGTCCGGCTGCCCGGACGCCCAGAGCGCCAGGGCCAGTTCGGCGCTCTCGCCGCCCGTCACCCACGGGTTGGGCAGCACGCACCGCACGCCCAGGCCGGGCACGACGAAGCGGTCCCAGCCCTCGTCGATGCGTGCCCTCGCCTCCTCGCCGCGCAGCGCGCCGCCGAGCACCGGGTAGTACCAGTCCATGGAGTAGCGGCCCTTGTCGAGGAAGCGCTCCGGGTGGCGGCGCACGGCGTGACCCAGCAGACCGAGCGCCAACTCCCAGTCCGGCTGGGGCTCTTCACGGTGCTCGGCCAACGCCAGGGCGCAGCGCAGCGCCTGGTGCACGGACGAGGATCCGGTGAGCAGCGCCTCGCCGACCACGGTGCCGTCGGCCTCGCGCTTCCACCCGATCTGCCCGCCGTGCAGCTGGAGCCGCAGCACGAACTCGACCGCGGCCACGACCACGGGCCACATCCGCTCGAGGAAGGTCTCGTCGCGGGTCGCGAGGTAGTGGTGCCAGACGCCGACGGCGACGTACGCGCAGAAGTTGCTCTCCCGTGCGCGGTCCTTGGGCTCCTGGACCTCACCGTCGGCGTAGGCGGCGTACCAGGAGCCGTCCGGCAGTTGGTGCTCCGCGAGCCAGCGGTAGGCGGCCTCGGCGGCCGCGTGTTCACCGGCGGCGTCCAGGGCCATCGCGGACTCCGTGTGGTCCCACGGGTCGAGGTGCCCGCCGCGGAACCACGGGATCGCACCGTCCGGACGCTGGATCGCCAGCAGTCCCTTCACGGTCTGCCCGGCCTGCGCGGCCGTCAGGACGCCGTCCAGGACGAGGCGTTCGGTGCGCCCCGGGGTCGTCACGCGTGCCCCTGGGCCGCGCCCGCCGTCCCGGAACCGGCAGCCGCACCGGCGGGCTCGGCGGCGTCACCGGGTGAAATGCCCTCCGGGAGATGCGGTTTCGTCGCGTACGCCACGAAACTCTTGCCGATGAGCGGGTCGAGGGCCTTTTCCGCGAGGCGCGTCGCCAGGGGCTTCTTCATGATGTCCCAGACCAGCAGGCGGTGGTAGGCGCGCACGGGGAGCGCGGCGTCGTCGCCGTCGCGCTCGACACCGAAGGCGCACTTGAGCCACCAGTACGGCGAGTGCAGGCCGTGCGCGTGATGTGTTCCGTACGGGCGCAGACCTGCCTCGCGCATCCTGCCGAGGAGTTCGTCCGCGCGGTAGATGCGGATGTGGCCGCCCTCGACCTCGTGGTACGCGTCGCTCAGCGCCCAGCAGACCTTCTCCGGCCCGTAGCGCGGCACGGTCACGGCGATGCGGCCGCCCGGACGCAGCACCCGCACCATCTCCGCCAGCACACCCTTGTCGTCGTGGATGTGCTCCATCACCTCGGAGATGATCACGACGTCGAAGCTGTCGTCGGGGAAGGGCAGGGCGAGCGCGTCGCCCTCCATGGCGGTGGCCGTCGCACCGGCGGGTGCCTCACCCTCTTCGGCCATCGCCGCGAACCACTTGGCGACCTCGCGGATCTCCTCGGCGTTGCGGTCCAGTGCGACGACGCGCGCGCCGCGCCGGTAGCACTCGAAGGCGTGCCGGCCGGCGCCGCAGCCCAGGTCGAGCACGCGGTCGCCCGGAGCGAGGGGGAAGCGGGAGAAGTCGACGGTCAGCACGGGTCTGCCTCTGCTTTCGGCGGGTTCGGCGACAGATGGGGGATCCGGTGCGGCACGCGGCCGGCCGCTTCCGGGGCTGGAATCAGCGCGGTACGCACGCGGCCCGTGCGGAGTCGCTCGAGTCTCTGGACGCGCGGGCCTGCCCGGCGATCGCGGCGCGATAGTGCTCCGCCGTTCCGCGGGCCGCCTGCTCCCAGGTGAAGTTGCGCAGCACGCGTTCGCGGCCTGCGGCGCCGAGGCGGGCGCGGAGCCCGGCGTCACCCAGCAGCCGTCGCAGCGCGGCGGCCAGGGCGCCCGCGTCGCCGGGCGGCACGGCGAGGCACGTCTCGCCGTCCTTGCCCGCGACTTCGGGGATGGCGCCGCCCGTCGTGGCCACCAGCGGCGTCCCCGTCGCCATTGCCTCGGCGGCGGGCAGCGAGAAACCCTCGTACAGCGACGGCACGCACGCGACCTGTGCTCCCCGCACCAGTCCGGCCAGTTCGGCGTCGCTGATGCCCTTGACGAACTCCACCGCCGAGCTGAGCCCGAACCGCGCCAGCGCGTCCGCGACCGGGCCTTCTTCAGGCCGCTTGCCGACGACGACCAGATGCGCCTCGGGGACTTCGGTGCGCACCTTGGCCAGTGCCTCGACCAGATGCACCAGGCCCTTGAGGGGCACGTCCGCGCTCGACGTCGTCACGATCCGTCCGGGCACCTGCGGAACGGACGGATCCGGCGAGAACAGGCCGGTGTCGGCACCGATGTGGACGACATGGATGCGCTCCTGCCGGACCCCGAGCTGGTCGGTGATCTCCTTCCGCGAGGAGCCGGAGACGGTCAGGACGGACGGCAGCCGGCGTGCGACGCGCTTCTGCATGCGCGTGAAGCCGTACCAGCGGCGTACGGAGGCGCGGGCCGTGCGGGTCCTGGCCGCGTCGAGATCCAGCTGCCGGTCGACGGTGATGGGGTGGTGGACCGTCGTCACGAGCGGGGCGCCGAGGTCGCCGAGAAGTCCGTAGCCGAGTGTCTGGTTGTCGTGCACGATGTCGAACTCGCCGCGGCGCGCGGCCAGATGGCGCCGCGCACGCAGGGAGAAGGTGAGCGGTTCGGGGAAGCCGCCGGTCCACATCGTGGCGACCTCCAGCATGTCCACCCAGTCCCGGTACTCCCCCCGCCCGGGGGTGCGGAACGGGTCCGGCTGCCGGTACAGGTCGAGGCTGGGCAGCTCGGTGAGGGTGACTCCCTCATCGAGCACGGGGTAGGGCTGGGCGCCGATCACCTCCACCGTGTGGCCCAGCCGGGCCAGTTCGCGGGAGAGATGCCGGACGTAGACGCCCTGGCCGCCGCAGAACGGGTTGCCCTTGTACGTCAGCATGGCGATGCGCAGAGGTCTGTCGGCGTGGCCGCCGAAGGCCGCCGCTGGAGCGGGTGTGGCGGGGACAGTCACGGGCCCGGCGGGTCCGCGTTCTCCGGTGGCCAGGGTGTCCCGTACGGCCTCTGCGGTCACTCACGGCCCCCTTCGTCACGGCGCTTCCAAGGGGATCGGAGACACCGGCGCTGTTCCTGGACGTCGGGAAGACAGGCCCTGCCGGGTCCGCCCACCTTCGGACCAAGAATTTACCGGCCGGTCACTTATACGGAGCAGCCGAGGCAGGTGATTCGCGCCACCCGTCCCCCACCTGCACCGATCCCCCACGGCGGGCGTGGCGGACGCAAGGCGGTTTCACCACGGAAGAGGGCACCCGTGGCGAAACGGGCCATGCGGGCGGGGGTTCGCCGTCCGCTCGCACGGGCGGGAGGGGCCTGAGCGGTGCGGGACGGGGTCACCGGCAGGGGCGTCCGCGTCGCTGACACGACCGCGGCGTACAGCCAACTCCCGCCGCGCACACGCCGGATGAGGCCGGGACGGCCCGCCTCGGCCCGGGGTGCGGCCAATTCGCCGGACCGGCCACGACGTTCCCCGCCGAGGGCTTCGGCGTCGCCACGGGAGGCGTCACCCCGAGACGGGCGTGAAGCGCACGGGCGTGCCGGGCACGGCCTGCGCCACGGCGGCCAGGGCCTCCTGCGGCACGACGCCGATCACCGGATAGCCGCCCGTGACGGGGTGGTCGGCGAGAAAGACGACGGGGCGTCCCTCCGGAGGCACCTGGAGGGCACCCAACGCGATGCCCTCGCTGGGGAGTTCACCCTCGCGCGCCCGCTCCAGCACCGGCCCTTCGAGGCGCAGGCCTATGCGGTTGCTGGCGGAGGAGACGCGGTAGCCGCCGGTGAGGAGGATGCGCAGGGCCTCGCCGGTGAACCAGTCGGCACGCGGCCCCTGGACCACGGGCAGCACGAGTTCGCCGGGCGGACCCGCCCAGGGTGCGGCGTCGATGGCGCCCCCGTGACGGGGCCCGGCGGCGGGAGTGGCACCCAGGGGCAGCCGGGCACCGTCGCGCAGCGGTTCGGGCCCCAGCCCGGAGAGCAGATCGGTGGCACGGCTGCCGAGCACCGGCTCGGCGTCGACGCCGCCGGAGAAGGCGATATAGCTGCGCAGCCCGCGTTCGGCGGGCCCGACGTCCAGCACGGCGCCCGCGGCCAGCCGGAACGGGACGCCCCACGGCGCGGGCCGTCCGTTCACGGTGACCGCGCAGGGGGCGCCGGTGACCACTGCCTCGGTGACGGGACCTCGTGAAGTTCCCGCGCCGTCCGTGCCCTTCGGATCTGCGGGCGCGGGACCTGGGCGGCCCTGCCCGCCCGCGGTGACGAGCACCGCACAGCCGTCGAGCGTGGTCTCCAGGGTGGCGGCGTTCTCCGGGTTGCGCAGAAGCCGGTTGGCGAGCCGGTGAGCGGGCTCGTCCAGCGCTCCCGAACGGGGCACGCCCAGATGTGCGTGACCCGGCCGCCCCAGGTCCTGGACGGTGGTGAGCGCCCCGGCCCGTACGACGTGGAGTCCGGCGGCGGCCCGTGCCGGGGCGCGGCCGGAACCGGTGGGGCCGGAGCCGGCGGAGTCGGCTGGGGCCGTCATTCCGTTCCGCCCTCCGGGACGAAACGGACACGGGTGCCGGGTGCGAAGAGCGCGGCGGGCTCACGTGCCGCGTCCCACAGCACGGTGCCCACGGCAGTGCCGATCAGCTGCCAGCCGCCGGGTGAGGAGCGGGGATAGACGCCGGTGTACGGACCGGCCAGTCCGACCGAGCCCGCCGGGACCTTCGTACGGGGATCTGACCGGCGCGGCACGTGGTACTGCTCGGGCAGTCCGGTGAGGTAGCCGAAACCTGGCGCGAAGCCGCAGAAGGCGACGCGGAAGGAGGTGGCGGCATGCAGCCGCCCGACCTCCTCGGGGGCCACGCCCCACATGCCGGCGACGTCCGCCAGGTCCGGCCCGTCATAGCGGATGGCGATCTCCACGGCGGACTCGCTGCCGCGCGCGAGCGGCGGGACCTCCCACTCCCCCACCTCCGCCGCCAGACGCCGTGGTTCGGCCAGCCCGTCCAGCAGTACGGTGCGGGCGCCCGGCACGATCTCCGTGATGCCGGGCAGCAGCCCGGCGGAGCGGCGGCGCAGCACTTCGGCGTGGAACGCCTCGGCCTCTTCGGCTCCGGGCAGTTCGATCAGCAGGCCGTGACGCCCGACGGGGAGGACCACACGCTCGCTCCCGTGACCGCCCAAGGCTGTGGCCGAGCCGCTCACGCGAACGCCCGTACTGTTATCCCGGCACCCGTCAGCTCGTCGCGTATCCGGCGGGCCAGGCGGGCGGCGTCCGGGGTGTCGCCGTGCAGGCAGAGGGAGCGGGCGGGCAGACGCAACGGCCGGCCGTCGACGGCGGCGACGTCCTTCCCTTCGGCGATGGCGATCGAGCGGGCGACGACCTGCTCGGGATCCGTGAGGACCGCGCCGGGTTCGCTGCGGGGCACGAGGGTGCCGTCGGGGCGGTAGCCGCGGTCGGCGAAGGCCTCGTCGATCACGGGAAGGCCGACGGCCGCGGCGGCGCTGTGCAGTTCGGATCCGGGCAGCCCCAGCACGGGCAGGGGCGCGCCCGCCATCCGTATGCCCTCGACGACGGCGGCGGCCTGCTCGGTGTCGCGCACGCAGCGGTTGTAGAGCGCACCGTGCGGCTTGACGTAGGCGACGGCGGCACCCGCGGCCCGGGCGAAGATCTCCAAGGCACCGATCTGATAGGCGACCTCGGTGGCCAGTTCGGCAGCCGGCACGTCCATGGTGCGGCGGCCGAATCCGGCCAGGTCGCGGTAGGAGACCTGGGCCCCGATCCGCACCCCCTCGGCCACGGCCCGCTCGCAGACGCGGCGCATGGTGAGCGGATCGCCGGCATGGAAGCCGCAGGCGATGTTGGCGCTGGTGACCGAGTTCAGCAGGGCGTCGTCGTCGGTGAGTTCCCACCGGCCGAAGCCCTCTCCCAGGTCGGCGTTGAGGTCGATCATCGAAGCCAACCTAGAGGATTGTTGAACAATACGGCAAGGGGGTTGTTGTCCCGTACGGCTTTGTAGGTTTCACTGGGGCGGACCACCTGCCCTGAAGAAAGATCACCATGACCGCCGATACCGACTCCGGCCTGGAGCTGTCCGAACTCGCCGCTGACCGCGCCCTGTTGGGCCGCACCAGCACGGCCGAGCGGGTCGCCGGCATCCTGCGTGAACGTATCGCACAGGGCTTCTTCCTACCCGGGGTCCGGCTCTCCGAAGAGCGCATCGGCAACGCCCTGGGCGTCTCGCGCAACACACTGCGTGAGGCGTTCCGCCTGCTCACGCACGAGAGGCTGCTGGTCCACCGGCTCAACAAGGGTGCGTTCGTACGGGTCCTCTCGGCGGCGGACATCGCGGACATCTATCGCGTGCGGAATCTCGTCGAGTGCGCCGCCGTGCGCGGACTGGAAGACCCCCCGTACCCGCTGGAGCAGGTCGCCGGCGCCGTGGCGGCGGGAGAGCGGGCCGCCGAGCGGAACGAGTGGAACGACTGCGGCACCGCCAACATCCACTTCCACCAGGCCCTCGCAGGGCTCGCGGGCAGCGAGCGCACCGACGACCTGATGCGCGGCGTGCTGGCCGAGCTGCGGCTGGCGTTCCACGTCATGGACGACCCGCGCCGCTTCTACGAGCCCTACCTCTCCCGCAACCGCGAGATCCTCACCACCCTCGAAGACGGGGACGCAGAGGGTGCGGAACGAATGCTCGGCTTCTACCTGGAGGACTCGCGGCGCCAGGTCATCGAGGCCTACCCGGAGCAGCGCGGCTGAGAGGGCGTCCGGCCGGGCGTCGGCGGCGGACCCCGGCCTGCGCCTGCGGTCCGTGACCTTCACGGGGAATAGTTGCAGCGAACATCCTTGTCCGATCGTTGAACAACCTCTACGCACTGATCAGGCTTCCGCACACACCAGGTGCGTGTGCCGTCCTGCTACCGGACCGGTGGGACGGACCCAACCCCCCGATGTCCCGCGGTGGTTCCCGGCCGCCCGGCATCCGCCCGGAGCAGGTCCCCGCAGGGCGGCACTAGAGTGAGAGCCGTACATCGCATCCGATCGAGGGAAGCCGGTGAGAATCCGGCGCTGACCCGCAACCGTGAGCGACGCCCGTACGAGGTGAACAGCCGCTGGACAGCGGCCCCTTGTGGGCGTCGTGAGCCGGAGCACCCGGCCGGAAGCAAGGCTCGCGGAGCCGTGTCCGCCGCCATGGGCGGAGGCCGGCTCCCACCGTCGAGGTTTACGGAGCTGAGCCGGGTGTGCCGCCCGACGGTACGCGTGCAGCGCACGCATGCCACCGCACGGGCGGGGCGGCCGTGCGGAGCTGCGGACCGCTCACCGAAAGGGCACCCCCATGTTCCTGCGCCGGAGCATCACAGCCGTCACAGCGGCCACTGCCATCTGCGCCGTCACCGCACCCGTGGCGTCGGCCGCCGGCTCCGCCCCATGGACGTCCGGTACTTCACTCGCCGGCGCTGCCAAGTCCGCTGCCGCGCCCGGTACTTCGATATCGGCCACATCGAAGTCCGCAACTTCCGACTCCGCATCCGCGCGCGGGAAGAAGACGCCGAAGGCGCTCTACGGCAAGGCCGACCCCAAGTACGACGGCGTGTGGAGACAGTCGATGGCCCTCCTCGCGCTGGACGCCGCCGGTGCGGAACCGGCCCGTGCGGCGGTGGACTGGCTCGCCGGGCAGCAGTGCGACGACGGCTCGTTCACCGCGTACCGGGCCGACCCCGGCGCCGCGTGCGACGCGAAGAAGACCCCGGGCGACACCAACGCCACCGGCGCCGCGGTGCAGGCGCTCGCGGCGGTCGGCGGTCAGGACGGGACGGTGCGCAAGTCCCTCGCGTGGCTGCGTTCCGTGCAGAACAAGGACGGCGGCTGGGGCTACAACCCGGGCGGCCCCAGCGACGCGAACTCGGTGTCCGTCGTCATCGGCGCCCACACCGCCGCCGGAAAGGCGCCGGAGAAGGTCACAAAGGACGGCAAGTCGCCCTACGACGCGCTCACTTCGCTCCAGCTCGGCTGCGATGCCAAGACCGAGGAGCGTGGCGCCTTCGCCTACCAGCCCGGCAAGGACGGGAAGTTGGCCGCCAACGACGACGCGACCGCCGCGGCCGTCCTGGCCGGAACCGGCTCCGGGCTGCTGCCCGAACGGAAGCAGGACCGCCCGGTCGAGCCGCTGAAGTGCGGCAAGGTCGACGACAGCAAGCCCCTCGCACGCGACCAGGCCGCCGACGCCGGTGCCGCCCACCTCACGTCCGTGCTGGAGAAGAACGGTGACCACCTGCTCGCGGTGACGCCCGGCGCCGAGGGCACACCCGACTACGCCAACACGGCCGACGCCGTCATCGCACTCGCCGCGGCAGGCCACCGGGCCGAGGCGCGCAAGCCGCTCAACTGGCTGGCGGAGAAGCTCGATTCCTGGGACAAGGCCGAGAACGACCCGGCCGCGGTCGCCGGCGTCATGCTCGCCGTGCACGCGACCGGCGGCGACGCGTCGGCGCTCAAGGGCACGAAGCTCCTCGACCGCCTCGTCGCCACCGGCCCGGAGCCCGCCCGCATGCCCGACGAGAAGGCCACCGGCGGGACGACGAAGGAGGACGGAAGCGGCGGCGACGTGCTGCGCTGGTCCCTGCTGGGCGCCGGGCTGGCCGCGGGCGTGGGCGTCGGTTTCCTGATCAGCGCCCGCAGAAAGCGGCAGGGACAGTGACCGCCCGCAGGGCATCGGGTCCGGCGAACAGCCGGGGCCTGCCGGTCCGTTGGGGCGCGGTGCGCGCTGCGGCGGTGATCGGGCTCGCGCTGCTCCCGGCCACCGTGCAGGTACCCGCGAGCGCCGCCGACGTTGAGGCGGCGAAGGCAACGGTGACTGCGGCGGCGCCTGCCGCGGTGCCCGCCCGGACCTCGGAGTCGGGCAGCTACCGGTACTGGGCGTTCTGGGAGCGGAAAGGGAAGAACGGGAGCGCCGCGTGGTCGTACGCCACCCAGGGCCCGTCCGTACTGCGCCCTGAGGACGGCGCCGTGCTCGGTTTCCGCTTCGCGCTCAGCGAGGACTCCAAGGATGCGGAACAGCCGCGCGGCGACGCGGAGTTCGCGGCCGTCTGCGGCGGCACCGACACCGAGAGGGGCCGCAAGCGGATCGCGCTCGCCATCGACTTCGGCACTCGGGCCCACGCACCTCGCGGCGAGAGCCCGCCCCGGCGGCGTACCGCCTGTGCGCAGGTCGACGACGACGCCACGGCCGCCGACGCCCTCGCGGACGTCGCGAAGCCGCTGCGCTACAACTCCGACGCGCTGCTGTGCGCCATCGACGGCTACCCGGAACGCGGTTGCGGCGAGCAGATCGAGGGCGGCGAGGACAACAAGGGCACGGGGCAGGAGGGCACGCAGAAGGACGACGGGGCGACGGCAGGCGCGGGGGACGACGGAGGCGGTGACGACTCGGGCAGCGGCTTCGGCTCGGCGACGGGTGTCGCCGCGGGCCTCGCCGCCGTCGCCGCGCTCTCCTTCGCGGCCGTCCGCCGTTCGCGGCGCCGCGGGTGAGCGGGTGGGACGCGGTGAGGCGATGAAGGATCGGCTGCGCGCACCCGAGGCCGGCCGCGGTCTCGACCTGCACCCGGGCGGCTGGTGGCTGTGGGCGCTGGGCATGGCGACCGCCGCGTCCCGCACGACGAATCCGCTGCTGCTGATGCTGCTGTGCGCCGTGGCCGGCTATGTCGTCGCCGCGCGCCGTACGAACGCCCCCTGGGCCCGTTCGTACGGCGTGTTCCTGAAGTTGGGGCTCGTGGTGCTCGTCATCAGGCTCTTCTTCGCCTTCTTCCTCGGCTCGCCCATCCCCGGCAGCCACGTCCTGGTCACGCTGCCCGAAGTGCCGCTGCCGGACTGGGCGAGAGGCGTGCGCGTCGGGGGCCGGGTCACCGCGGAGGGGCTGGTGTTCGCGCTGTACGACGGACTGAAGCTGGCGACCCTGCTCGTCTGCGTGGGCGCCGCCAACGCACTCGCCAATCCAGCCCGACTGCTCAAGTCCCTTCCCGGAGCGCTCTACGAGGCGGGCGTCGCCGTCGTCGTCGCGATGACGTTCGCGCCCAACCTGGTCGCGGACGTGCGGCGGCTGCGTGCCGCACGCCGCCTGCGCGGGCGTGCCGACAAGGGAGTCCGAGCGCTGCTCCAGGTCGGACTGCCCGTGCTGGAGGGCGCATTGGAGCGTTCGGTCGCGCTGGCCGCCGCGATGGACGCACGCGGCTACGGACGCAGCGCCCACGTGCCGCCCGCCGTACGCCGGACGACTACTCTGCTCACGCTCGGCGGGCTGCTCGGCGTGTGCGCCGGTACGTACGCGCTGCTGTCGGCGCAGGGAGCGGTGTACGGCCTGCCGGTGCTGCTCGGCGGTGTGCTGCTGGCGCTGGCCGGGCTGCGGCTGGGTGGACGTCGCAGCATCCGCACCCGCCACCGGCCCGAACTGTGGGGTGTCCGGGCCTGGTTGACGGCCGCCTCGGGTGCGGCGGCCGGTGCCGTCATGGTGGCGGCGGGCGGCGCGTTCCCGGAGGCGCTGCATCCGCCGGCGGTGCCGCTGACGGCACCGGAGCTTCCGCTGTGGCCCGCGGCCGGGCTGCTGGTGGGACTGCTGCCGGCGTTCGTCGCCCCCGCCCCGGGGCCGGACCTCGCCCCGGCCCCCTCCGCAACCGCGTCGTCGCCCGTACACGAGGAGCCCGCCCGGTGATCCGCTTCGAGCATGTGTCCGTCCATTACGACGGCGAGGCAGCCGCCCGGACCGGCGAAGTACCCGCGCCCGCCCTGCGGGAGGTGGATCTGGAGATCCCGGAGGGCGAACTGTGCCTGCTGGTGGGCCCGTCCGGCGTCGGCAAGTCCACGCTGCTCGGCACCGTCTCCGGGCTCGTGCCCCACTTCACCGGCGGCACCCTGCACGGCCGGGTCACCGTCGCCGGACGTGACACCCGCACACACAAGCCCCGTGAACTGGCCGACCTCGTCGGCACCGTCGGCCAGGACCCGCTCGCCCACTTCGTCACCGACACCGTCGAGGACGAACTCGCCTACGGGATGGAGTCGTTGGGGCTGCCCCCGGCCACGATGCGGCGCCGCGTCGAGGAGACCCTCGACCTCCTCGGCCTCAACGAGCTGCGCGAGCGCCCCATCACCACCCTCTCCGGCGGCCAGCAGCAGCGCGTGGCGATCGGATCCGTGCTCACCCCCCATCCGCGCGTACTGGTCCTGGACGAACCGACGTCGGCGCTCGATCCTGCCGCCGCCGAGGAGGTGCTCGCGGTACTGCAGCGCCTCGTCCACGACTTGGGTACGACAGTGCTGATGGCCGAGCACCGGCTGGAGCGCGTCGTCCACTACGCGGACCAGGTGCTGCTGCTGCCGGAGCCCGGCGCCACGGCCCTGCTGGGCGATCCGGCCGAGCAGATGGGCGTCTCGCCGGTCCGGCCACCCGTCGTGGCGCTGGGGCGGCTCGCCGGATGGTCGCCGCTGCCGCTGTCGGTGCGGGACGCGCGCCGCATGGCGGGGCCCCTGCGCGACCGACTCACCGATCGGCAGGGCGGAACCCCGGACCCGGAGGGCACCGACCTCGCGGACGTCGGCTACAGCGCCGGCGCGCACGCCCCCGCCTCGAGGGGTGACCGCGAACTCCGCGACACAGCAGGCCCGTTGGCTCGACTCCGGACGGCCCTCAAGACCCGTCCACGTCGTCCCGGACACGGTGCGACGAACGCCGGCCACGGCGCGGCACCGGCGGCGCAACTCTCGGCCCTCACCCTCCGCCGCGGCCACGTCACCGCGCTGCGCGGCGTGGATCTGGCCCTCCGTCCGGGGCAGACCGTCGCACTCATGGGACGCAACGGAGCGGGCAAGTCGACGCTGCTGGGCACGCTCATGGGAGTTCACACACCGACCAGCGGGTCAGTGACGGTCGGAGGACCCGAGCGCCTCACCCCGGCCGAGACCCACCCCCGGCGGCTGCTGCGGCACGCGGGCCTCGTACCGCAGGAGCCCCGCGACCTGCTGTACGCCGACACCGTCGCCGCCGAGTGCGCGGCAGCGGACGAGGACGCCGCAGCCGAGGCGGGCACCTGCCGAGGCCTGGTCGCCGCGCTGCTGCCCGACGTGGCCGGGGAGACGCACCCGCGGGACCTGTCGGAGGGCCAGCGGCTCGCGCTCGCGCTCGCCGTGATCCTCACCGCACGGCCGCAGTTGATCCTGCTGGACGAACCCACACGCGGCCTGGACTATGCGGCCAAGTCCCGGCTCGTCGGCATCCTGCGCACACTGGCCGGCGAGGGCCACGCGATCGTACTGGCAACGCACGACGTCGAGTTGGCGGCCGAGGTCGCGCACCGCGTCGTGATACTCGCGCAGGGCGAGATCGTCGCGGACGGCCCCACCGCCGAAGTGGTCACCTCCTCACCCGCGTTCGCACCACAGGTCGCCAAGGTGCTGGCCCCGGAGCAGTGGCTCACCGTCTCCCAGGTCCGTGCGGCGCTCGACTCCACCGAAGGAGCCGTCGAGTGAGCCCCGGCACCCAAGTGAACCCCCGCACCGCATCCCCCGCCTCGCCCCGCGCCCACGGCGGCGCTCCGCGCGCCCTCCGCCTCGGCCCGCGCTCCGTCGCGGCGCTCGTGCTCACGAGCGCCACCGGCGTCGCCGCCTTCGGCTGGCCCCTGCTCGCCGACTCCGCATCCGGACTAGCCCATTCACGGGATGCGCCGTGGCTCTTCGCCGCGCTGCTGCCGCTGCTGCTGGCGGTCGTCGTCGCGACGATCGCCGACACCGGCATGGACGCCAAGGCCGTCGCGATGCTCGGCGTGCTCGCGGCAGCCGGTGCGGCGCTGCGGCCCCTGGGAGCGGGAACCGCGGGCCTGGAACCGATGTTCTTCCTCATCGTCCTCTCGGGACGCGTCCTCGGACCCGGCTTCGGCTTCGTACTGGGTGCGCTGTCGCTGTTCGCCGGTGCGCTGCTCACGGGCGGCGCCGGGCCGTGGATGCCGTTCCAGATGCTCACAATGGGCTGGGTCGCCATGGGCGCGGGGCTGCTGCCCGGTACCGAACGGCTCCGCGGCAGACCGGAGTTGCTGATGCTCGCGCTGTACGGCGCGGTCTCGGCGCTGCTGTACGGGCTGGTGATGAACCTCCAGGGCTGGCCCTACATCGCCGGTCTCGGCTCGGGCATCTCGTTCGTTCCGGGCGACCCGCTGCCCGAGAACCTGGCACGCTTCCTCACCTACGTCCTGGCCACGTCCCTCGGCTGGGACCTGCCCCGCGCCACCCTGACGGTGGTCCTCGTCCTCACCCTCGGCAGCACGGTCCTGCGTGCCCTGCGCCGCGCCACCCGCCGCGCGGCCTTCGACGCCCAGGCCGGCTTCGTACCGCCGGCAGCGCCGCGGGAACCGGCGCGCGGGCGACCTGAGGCAGTGCGGCAGGATGGGGCGCATGAGCATCGTGAAGATCAACGTGCTGCAGGTCCCGGCTGAGCAGCGGGAAATCCTCGAGAAACGCTTCGCGTCCCGCGCGGGTGCCGTGGAGGGCTCGGACGGCTTCGAGTGGTTCGAACTCCTCCGCCCCGTCGAAGGCACCGACAACTACCTGGTCTACACGCGGTGGCGCGACGAGGAGTCGTTCCGGGCCTGGATGGAGGGCCCGATGAAGTCGGCCCACCAGGGCGGCGGCGACCGGCCCAAGCCCGTCTCCGAGAGCTCCTCGGTCTGGTCCTTCGAGGTCGTCCAGCAGGCAGGCCCGAAGGCCGGCTGAACCACTCAGAACCGAAAACCGAGGAACCCCACCCAGGGGGCGGCCCTGCCCCGAACCGGGCGGGCCGCACGCCCGCAACGCCACCCGAATGACGCCAACTGGTCACGCCCGGGGGATGTCTGACGCGCTGCCGCTCCCGTACGAGCGAACATCCACGCATGTCGGACATGACTCGTGATGTGAAGGCGGCCAGGGAGTGCTCGGTATGCGTCACGCTGATGGGCCTCGTGGAGAAGGCGGCCGGGGAGTACGACCGGAGCGCGGAGACCGACGCGCGGGTGCGGCTGCGCAGACACGCACGGGCGGCACACGGACAGGAACTGCCGCTCCCGTGGTGACCCCTGCGCCGTGCCCGTTCCCGTGCGAGGTGTGCCGGCGCAAGGGGCGGCAGTGAGCGGCTGAAGCGGCCCCTCCGGGACATTCGGCCCGCGTCCCGCCACTTCCGTTCCCTCCGGCCGCATTCTCCGGCCCGGTCTCCCACCGGCCCGACGGGCCTACGATCTCGGGGGAAAGAGGGGGGCGTGGCGATGGACCGGGACATCCGCAGCGTGGAGGACGTACTCAGGCTTCTGGACGGCCTGTTCGAGCCGGAGGCGGACCGGTGGACGAACGGCGCGTCCTCCTGGTGGGACGGCTTCTACGCCGACCGCGAGCGAGCGGTGCCGTTCTTCGTCGCGAAACCGGACGAGAATCTGATCTCGTACGCCGAGCGCGGCCTCATCACGCCGGGCCGCGCCCTCGACCTGGGCTGCGGCCCCGGCCGCAACGCCCTCCGGCTCGCCGCACTCGGCTTCGAGGTGGACGCCGTCGACCTCTCACCGGCGGCCATCGCCTGGGCCGAGGACCGTGCCCGCGAGGCGGGCGCCCAGGTGCACTTCCACTGCGGTGACGCCTTCGCCCTCACCGGCGGACCGGACGGCGACACCGGCGCCGAACTCGGCGGCCCGTACGACCTGATCTACGACTCGGGCTGCTTCCACCATCTCCCGCCGCACCGCCGCATCAGCTATCTCGCACTGCTCGACCGCGCCCTCGCTCCCGGCGGGCATCTCGGCCTCAGCTGCTTCGCCGCCGGGGAAATGGGGTGCGAGACCGGTGACGCGGACCTCTACCGCGGGTCGAGCCTTGAGGGAGGTCTCGCCTACACCCCGGAGTCCCTGCGCCGGATCCTCTCGGGCCTGACTGAGGTGGAGCTGCGCCGCATGCGGGACGAGCCGCCGGAGTCCCCGTACTTCGGCGAACCCTTCCTGTGGACGGCCTTGTTCCGCCGCGAGACCTGACCGGCGAGTCCTGACCGCACCAGCCCGAGAGCGCGAGTTCGACCGTCCCCGGGCGGGGTCAGTCCGTGAAGGCGAGCCGGACGCTCCCGTCCGGCAGCGGCTCGGCCTTGACCTGGGTCAGGTCGGCGACGAGGGCGGTGGGCTGGTGCTCGGCCGCCCGCGCCCCGACACCCACGACCCGCATTCCGGCCGCCCGCGCCGCCGCGATGCCCGCGCCGGAGTCCTCGAACGCCACGCACTCCTCCGGCGGAAGGCCGAGTTCAGCCGCCCCCTTCAGGAAGCCCTCGGGGTCCGGCTTGCTCGCGCTCACGTTCTCGGACGTGATGCACGCGTCCGGGATGCGCACCTCGGCCGCGCGCATGCGGGCCGTCGCGAGACCGCAGTCGGCGGACGTCACGAGCGCGTGGGGCACGCCTGCGACAGCGGCCATGAAGGCGAGGGCTCCCGGGACCGGGACGATGCCGTCCAGCTCGCGCGTCTCACGGGCCAGGAGCTCCTCGTTCTCCGCGTGGTTGACCTCCATGGGCCGGTCGGGGAGGACGTCGGCCATCGTCATGTATCCCTGACGGCCGTGCGCGATGCTGAGCACCGCGGCCGGGTCGACGCCCTTGGAGAGGGCCCAGTCGCGCCAGACGCGTTCGACGACGGCGTCGGAGTTCACGAGCGTGCCGTCCATGTCGAGCAGCAGCCCGCGGGCGGTGAGGGGCGGTTGCGGTGTCGTCATGGGTGCGGGCTCCCTCACGTACGGAGACAGAACCAAGGTGGTCCCGCCCGCCCGGTCAGGGGACCCGCGGGCCAGGCAGCCTGGCGCAGGGGGAACGGGCGGAACCACTTTGTTTCATCACGATACAAAGAGAAGGGGGTGAGCGCCAGCCGTGCCCGTCCGTACGTCGTTCGTCCGCCCGGAAGTCCGGGCCGCGAACGGGGCCGGGGCCGGGGCCGGTCAGCCCGAGGTCTGGGACTCCAGGGCGCGCCGCGTGGTGGGGCCGTACTCGCCGAACTCGTCCCCGCGCACCTCGTTGCGTGCCTGGTACTGGGCGACCGCACGCTGGACCTGCCGCGAGTAGACGCCGTCCTCGGGGGTGTCGTCGTCGAGCGCACCGACCTGCTTGAGCCGCCGCTGCAACTCGGCGACCTCCGGGCCGCTGTCACCCTGGCGCAGCGTCTCGCCACTCGGCTGCGTCGACTCCTGCGGGGGCCGCGGACGGTCAGGGCCGTGGTCGCCGCCCCAACCCCCGCCGTTGCCGCGTCCGTCCGAGTCACCGGGAGTGCCGGGCGCCGCGGAAGACGTACGGGACGGGGCGGGGCCCCGGCCGGTGTGCCCGTCGCCGTCCCGGTCGGCGCGGGGGCCGGCGGTGCGTGAAGTCGGCTTCGCGGAGGGCTTCTTGTCGCTCTTGCGCACCTCCGTGCGCGACGGGTCCTTCGTCGGGCCTCCGCTGGGCATGTCCGGGAGGGCGGTGTCGTCGGTGCTGAGGCTGCGGTCGTCGCCGCCGCCGTCGTCCGTGAGTGCCTGCGTCGTCAGCAGTCCGGCGCCCAGCGCGGCGACGACACCGGCTGCGGCGAGCGCGACTCTGGCGGGACCGCGGCGCCTGCCGGCACCCTCGTCCCGCCCGTAGGCGTAGTCGCCACGGCCCTTCGTGCGGCGGTGGCTGCCGCCCCGCGTGGCGGGCGGGCCGCTCTGAGGGACTCCGTGGACGTGGACCGGCAGGATGCCGGTCTCGCCGGGCCTGCCCGAAGTGAGGGACTCCTCCGGCCCCATGTCGTCGTACGGGCGCACCACGGGCATCTCCGCCCTCTCGCCCTGGCCGCAGCGGGCGAAGGGTTCGAGGTCGGGCGCCTGAGACCCCTCGTCCTCGGGTTCCGGCAGGTCCACATACGGGCGTATGTGCATCGGGTCGACGTGCTCAGCCGTGAACGGGCCTACGCAGCCACAGAACTTCCCCCCGTCGGCGGTCAACTCCGCACCGCATTCCGGGCAGCATCTATGCGCCGTCATCCCGGCCCCTCCCCTTGGGTGCTGTCGCCGCGCCTTTACGCGCCGATGCCACCCGAATCGCCAGTGACTGTCCAGCCGTGCACCTTACGTGGTTCGTGAGCAGTTCGGTCAATCGCAGTCCGAAATGACGTACGAAGGTGACGAGAGTCATTCGATCTAGCTCCGGGGGCCGTTGGTCCGCGACCGGGCTCCTGCGAGGAGGACCCGACCAGACGCGCTCAACCCCGCTGACGTCCTGCGATTCGTCTCCAGGCGGGGAGACCCAGCACCGTGACGGCACGCGCCATCTGACCGGCCGGCGCCAGCACGGCGGTGAGCCGCTGTCGCCGGCCGGCGGTCGGAAAATCCCGTGCGGACGGGGCTACTTGCCGCGTCCCGGTGCCTGCCAGGTCACGGTCTTCGCCGAGCTGCCTTCACCGGTGAAGACGAGGGCGGCGGGCGAGTCGGTCTTCGGAAGCATGAAGACGGAGCACTCCGTCACCGAGGACTTCGGCTTCACGAGCCCGTCGGGCTCGGCGTCCGGGCACTGGGCGACCCCGTCGCCGCCGAAGTCGATCAGAGTCAGCCTGCGTGCCGACTGCCCGCTGACGGCGCGCAGTTCGGTCTTCTGGTTCATCTGCGGCAGCAGCTTGTCCGAGCCGTCGTTGCGGTATTCGACGGTGACGTAGTAGGGAACCTTCTTCTTGTCGCGGGCATCCAGCTTGAACCGGCTGAGGTCCGCGGGCTTGCCGGCCCGGATGCTCCGGGGCGTCGCCCGCACCTTGACCGTGCGGCCCTCGGCGTCCTCCACGGCCGACTCCGCCGGCTTCTTCAACGGCAGTACGCCGCTGGGGAGTTCACCCTTCCCGCCGTCGCCGGCCTTCCAGATGACCGGGTCGCTCTCGTTGCCGCGGGCGTCCCTGCCGGCGTAGGACACCGCGGCCGGCGGCCGGTTCTTCGGCATCATGACGATCCGGCACACGGTCGCCCTGCCTCCCGGCTCCAGCGATTCCGGTGCGCTCTTTGAACACGCCTTCGGCAGACCCGACTTCTTGGAGAGCGCCGAGGAGAGGACGGAGACCACCTCGCCCGCCTTCCCGTCCGCGGCGGCGAGCGCGAAGTCCCGTTCAGGCGAGGGGCGTTCCAGCCGCTTCTTGCCCTCGTTCGTGTACGAGACCGTGAGGTAGTAGGGCACCTTGCCCTTCAGGTTCTCGTCCAGCCGGACATTCTTGAAGTCGGCTTCCGAACCGCGTGCCAGTTCGCTGGGAGCCGCCCGCAGCGCATGCGACTGGTTCTTGAGATCCGACCATCTGATGTCGCGCTGCTGCTTCTCCACCGGGACGGGACGCACGGGAGCGGCCTGCTCGGGCGCGTCCGCCGAGGTCTTCCCCTCCTCCGGATCGCCGCCGCCGCAGGCCGCAGCGGCCAGCATCAGCACGACAACGCCCGCTGCCCTGCCTATACGCCCGTCAATACGCACAGGTTCCCCCGTCTTCGGTTCGTGGTCCGGTTCTGGTCCGGGCCCGGTTCCGCCCGGCGCCTCACAGCTCAACCGCCGCTTCGGCCCTGTCGAGTCGGAGGCAGCCGGAAACATCGCGGTGACGCGAGAGGCATCAGAGTAAGGCAACGTTCACCGGGCGCATCACCAGGAGGAGGAAGTCCGCACTGGCACACGCCGCCGGGAAAAGCCGCGCGGCGGATCAGGCCGTGCGGCGTCCCCAAACCGGCACTCCTGTCACGGCGTCCCGTCACAACTCCTCGTCACAGCGTCCCGTCACAGCGTCCCGTCACAGCCCCTCGTCACAGCGTCCCGTCACGGCGCCATGGCCTCGTACAGGCTGAAGGCGGCAAGACCGATCATGACCAGTGCGGCGACCCTGGTGATCCACCGCAGCGGCACGAAGCGCATGAGCGTACGGCCGCCGAGGATGCCGATGGCCGCCACGGACCACAGCGCGAGCACGGCGCCGAGGCCGACGGAGACGGGATCGTCGTAGCGGGCCGCGAGGTTGGCGGTCATGATCTGTGTCAGGTCACCGAACTCCGCGACCAGGATGAGCATGAAGCCGCTGGACGCCACCTTCCAGAAGGACTGGCCCGCCGGGGTCCTGGCCTGTT
This sequence comes from Streptomyces sp. TAA486, assembly GCF_000426165.1. Taxonomy (NCBI): domain Bacteria; kingdom Bacillati; phylum Actinomycetota; class Actinomycetes; order Kitasatosporales; family Streptomycetaceae; genus Streptomyces; species Streptomyces sp. TAA486. The sequence goes on from NZ_AUEV01000003.1 coordinate 154,587, forward strand.
CCTCCCCCTCCCCTTCGTCCTTCTTCAGCAGCAGCACCGCGGCACCGGCGAGGAAGAGCACACCGACGACGGCCTGGACGATGCGGTGCGGAAGCAGCGTGAGCACGCTGCCCGCGGCCACGGCGAGGACGACGTGCAGGACGAAGGCGGCGGCGACGCCCGCGAAGACGTACGAGGCGCGGTAGCGGGTCCCCAGCATCAGACCCGCGAGGGCCGTCTTGTCGGGCAGTTCGGCGAGGAAGACGACGCCGAAGACGACGGCTGCGACGGAAAGGCTGATCACTGATCGGTCCTCCGGGAAGGGCTGCCGTACCGGCGCGGAGCACGCTTCGGCACGGCAGCGTCGTACATGACTGACACTGCTCGGCCGAAGGTCTCGCTGGCGCCGCAGGCCCGGACCGGCCGTCAGCCGCCTGTCCGGGATGCCGCGCTCCGGGCGCCGGGGCGGGACGTACGGCCGGGCGCACCGTCACGGAGACGGAGGCCGCAGACCGGTGGTCCGCCCAGTGTGTCGACGGTCCGGCGAAGAGCTACTCCCCTTCTGCAGTCAGCAAGGCTAGACGATGCATGCGTCCGAAGGCGATCAGCTCCAGGACGGCAGCCACCGCGACCACCTGCACCAGCAGCAGAGCGACGAGCACGAACAGCTGCCAGCAGCGACGCGGCCGTCGTCATGGGCGAGGCGCGCGAGCGCGGCGACGGCGACTGCGGCCGGCAGCAGGACGGCCGCAGTCGCCGAGCGTGCGGCCGACGGTGAGCAGGGCTTCGGCGGCGAGCAGCGTAAGAGACCCCCTTGCGGCCGGCCGGTCAGGGCTCCGTAGAGGCTCCGGCGGGACGGATTGTGCGTCATGTACGAGGCGGGCGTGATGTACCGGACGGGCAGGTGGGAGGCGATAAGTGAAGGCTGCGAGGCGCGTGTTGGACGTTCCGTCAGCGGATTGTGACCAAGGCCTTGATGTGACGTGAACACGTCGTCACGCTGTTACCTGATGCCTGCCTTCCGGCAACGTGTCGTCGGCAACATCGGTCCAACACGGGCTGCACGCCTTGCAATATCCCCCCACACCGAGGGAGTTCGTATGCAGAAGCGCATACGCACCGAGCTCTACGCGCGTCGCCGCAAATCGGTCATCATCACCGCGCTCGCCGCGCCCGCCGCCGGGCTGCTGCTGTTCACGAGCGGGATCTCCACGGCTCAGGCCGAACCGCCCGCACCACCCAGCGCCTCCGAGGCGAAGACCATGCTGGACGGGCTGACGGAGCAGACAGAAGGCTCCATGGACGGCTACGACCGCGAGAAGTTCCCGCACTGGAGCGACCAGGGCGACGGATGCGACACCCGGGAAGCCGTCCTCAAGCGTGACGGCGAGGGCGTGGAGACGGGCAGCGACTGCTACCCGAGCAGTGGCTCCTGGACCAGCCCGTACGACGACGGCAAGTGGACCGACCCTTCGGACGTCGACATCGACCACATGGTGCCGCTCGCCGAGGCCTGGACCTCGGGCGCCAGCGACTGGACGCAGGACAAGCGTGAGCAGCTCGCCAACGACATGAAGATCGCGCAGCTCCTCGCGGTCACGGACAACGTGAACCAGTCGAAGAGTGACCAGGACCCGGCCGAGTGGATGCCGCCGAACGACAGCTTCCACTGCACCTACGCCCGGATGTGGATCTGGGTGAAGAGCACCTACGAGCTGACCGCGGACTCGGCCGAGAAGACCGCACTCACCGAGGCCCTGGGCAAGTGCTGAGTTCTGCCGGGGCCGCCTAGTCCGGGCACGGGCGCCCTTCTGGTCAGAACGCCGGTCACGACACAGAGCACTGCTCCGGAATGCACCTCTCCATGCGAGGGATCAGGGCAATTCCGGAGCAGTGCTCTTTGCGTGTCGGGGGCGGTGCGGGTGCGGTGCGGATGCGGAAGCCTGGGCATGGAGGCCGGAGCCCGGTGCGGGCACGTTCAGGATTCAGGGCTCCGGGTCTGCGGAGGGCTCGGGGAGCTGGGGTGAGCAGTGCTCTCGTCTGGAGCGACATGGCGCACCACGCTCGACGTGCATCGGCATGGAGCCGGCCCCTCCCCCAAGGAAAAAGAGCAGCGCCCCCAAAGAAAAGAGCGGTGCTCTCGTTGCAGGAAACTCGCCGGTTGCCCTGGTCGTTCCGTACCGTGCGGGACGACGGAGGGAGAACTCCATGGGCAGGCTGCGCCTGGGACCGCTGCTGCGTTACGTCGACGAGGACACGGCGACGATCTGGATCGAGACCGACGGGCCCTGCGAGGCCGAGGTCCGCTGTGCCCCGGGCAGCGCCGGCGGCAGCGCCCGTACCTGGCAGATCTCGGGCCATCACTACGCGCTGATCACCGTCGTCGGCCTCGAACCCGGCACCGAGACCGCCTACCGGCTTCTCCTCGACGGCACGGAGGTGTGGCCCGTGCCCGACTCCCCACTGCCTCCGAGCACGATCCGCACCCCCGCACCCGGTACGGGCACGGTCGACGTCGCCTTCGGCTCGTGCCGCTGGGCCGCCCGGCCCTCCGCCAGTTCCCACGACCCGGTGGGCCCCGACGCTCTCGACGCGCTCGCCCAGCGCGCCATCGCGGGCGGCGAGCGCCCGGACGTCCTCCTGCTCCTTGGCGACCAGGTCTACGCGGACGAGACCTCCGAGGCCGTACGCGAGAAACTCGCCGCGAGACGGGACCTTTCGGAGCCGCCGTGGAGCCAGGTCGCGGACTTCGACGAGTACACGCTCCTCTACGACGAGTCCTGGACGGACCCGGAAGTGCGCTGGCTGCTCTCGACCGTGCCCAGCTGCATGATCTTCGACGACCACGACGTGATAGACGACTGGAACACCAGCGACGCGTGGCGCAGGGAGATGCGTGAGACGGGCTGGTGGCGCGAGCGGATCCTGGGCGGGCTGGCCTCGTACTGGGTCTACCAGCACCTGGGCAATCTCTCGCCGGGTGAACTCGCCGAGGACTCGGTCTTCGCCGCCGTACGTGCCGCCGCGGGGGACGGGACGGCGGTGCTCCGTGAGTTCGTGGAACGCGCCGACATGCATCCGGACACTGCACGGTGGAGCTTCCGCCGTGACTTCGGCAGGGTGCGAATGCTGATCGTCGACACCCGGGCAGCAAGGGTGCTGGACGAACAGCAGCGCGCGATGCTCGGCAAGCAGCAGATGACGTGGCTGCGCGAGCAAATGCTGACGGGGACCGGACCGGACGACGGCCCGGGCGGCATCGCGACCCTCGAAGGCCCCAGCACCGCCGTCCACGATCCCGGCACACCCGCCGCCGGACCAGCCGACGCCGGAACACCCCTCACCTCCGGGCACGGGAACGACAGCGGCTACGACCACCTCCTCCTTGGCACATCGCTCCCGTGGCTTCTCCCTCCCGCGATCCACGACGCGGAGGCGTGGAACGCCGCCCTGTGCCGCGGCGCTCGGGGCGACCGCTGGGCGCGCATCGGCGAAGCGATGCGGCGGGCGGGCGACCTGGAGCACTGGGCCGCCTACCCCAGTTCGTTCGAGGCGCTGAGCGAACTCCTCGAGGAGGTCGCCGGCGCGCACAGGGCCCCCTCGACGGTGTGCGTCCTGTCCGGGGACGTGCACCACGCCTACGTCAGCGAACCCCGGTTCAGCGGTCCCGTGACCTCGCGGGTGCTGCAGCTGACCTGCTCACCGATGCACAACAGCATTCCGGCGGTGATGCGCGCCGGGTTCCGCTTCGGCTGGAGCCGCGCCGGTCGCAGCCTGGGACGTGCACTGGCACGCCACGGACGCACGGGGCGTCCCGTGGTCAAGTGGAAGCGCTCCGGGGGTCCCTGGTTCGGCAATCAGCTCATGACGCTCCGACTGCGCGGCCGGGCGGCCGAGTTGTGGCTGGAGCAGGCGCGGGCGGTCCCCGAGGGCGCGGACAGTCCAGGTGGTGTCCCCGGCGCGGGACGCGGCAGCCGCTCCCGCCTGGACCGGATTCTCGAGCGGACGCTCGTCCCGGCCCAGTCGCCTCCCCCGTCCCCGTCCCCGTCCCCCAACGAGCCGGGCCATAGCGGAGGTTGACCTTCCACCCGGAGGCTCCCAGCAGGGTTCCCCCGGGCCCTGAATATCCGTTATCCCGCTGAGACAGGACCGAGATCGATCCCGCACGTCCCAGCCGTCCCCCGCGTCACCGGCGGGCGTACGCTGGAGAGACCTTGATTTGACTGACTTCGTTCCCGGCCGGGAACGCACGGGGCGGCACAGCGACCGCGAGAGGTACGGGGACGAACGGTGCTGGAGATCCTGGGGTCTGTGACCGGATCCCCATGGCTGTACGGGATGATCGCGGCCTCCGTGCTGCTCGACGTCTTCGTGCCTCTGCTGCCGAGCGGGGTCCTCGTCGTCGCCGCCGGAACCGCCGTCGCGGGTACGGCCGCTGATGCCGCGGCCCTGCCCAGCCACGCACGTGACGCCGCCGAGTCGGCGCACCTCCCGGAGATCATCGCCCTGGTGCTGTGCGCGGCCACCGCCTCGGTGCTCGGCGACCTCGTCGCGTACCGCGTGGCCCGGCGGGGCGGTGACCGTTTCGACCGCGCCCTGTCCCGTTCGCGCCGCCTGAAGGCCGCTCAGGAGAAGCTCGGCCAGGCGCTCGCCGGGGGCGGGGGCGCGCTTGTGGTGCTGGCACGGTTCGCGCCGGCGGGGCGTTCCCTCGTCAGCATCACGGCGGGGGCCGCACACCGGCGCGCGAAGGAGTTCGTCCCGTGGTCGGCGCTGGCGGGGCTCACTTGGGCCGCGTACAGCGTGAGCCTCGGCTACTTCGGTGGCCGCTGGCTGGGAGCGACCTGGCTCGGGACGGCGGTCTCGGTGCTGGCGCTGTTCACGTTCGGCACGCTCGCGGCGTACGCGGTGCGCCGGACGGCTGACGATCCGGCGCGCCGGAAGCGCACGCGCTCCTCCTAGACGCACCACCCCGCTCCCGGCATGCCACGGCTCGGCCGTCCCGCTGGGAGCCCGTGCCCGGCCCCGGAGTTCACCGCCCGCGTTCACCCCGGATTCAGCGCCCCCGCTCAGGGAAAATGCATTCACCGCCCGTACTGGGCCAGCGTCCTGGTGTACTCCCAGGGCTTCTGCTGCACGCCCGAACACCGGTCCTCGGCCGGGTAGGGGCGGCTGCCGCACGGCCGGTCGCGGTTGACAGACCAGAAGGTGAGCCTGCCCAGCTTGTGTAGGCGCGCATGGGCGGCGATGGTTCGGAAGTCCGCGACACCGATCGTCTCGCCCTCCCCCGTGATCCCGTTCATGGAGGAGACGCCGCCGTGCTTGTACGCCTCGGTCTCCGTGTAGCCGTAGGCGTTCACCAGCCGGTTCCTGAGCCCGTCCACCGCGCGGGTACTGATGAGTCCCATGTCCTCGCCCTTCGCCGACGGCACGAAGGAGAAGGGCATGATGCTCCAGGCATCCGGCTCCACACCCGTCTGCGCCGCCCGGTCGATGAGCGAACTGTCGGGCCCGGAACGGTAGCTGGGCAGCGTGATGTACGTGACCAGTCCGGGGTTCGCCTTCTGTACGGCGGCGAGCGCACCGAGCATCTTCAGCTGCGCCTGCGCACTCCGGTACGCGCTCATCTCGATGTCGATGTCGATCGCCTTGAGGTCGTAGGCGTCGATCACCTTCTGGTAGGCGGCCGCGAGCGACGCCGAGTCGGGGCAGCTCTGCTCCAGCTTGTGACCCGCTCCGCCCCCGAAGGACGGGATGACGTCGCCGCCGGCCTTCCGCACGGCCCGGACCGTACGCTCGTCGACGCCGCCGGTCAGCGGCCGGTACCCGTCCCAGCGCGGCTCGCATGTGCCGCTGCTGAGGACGAAGGCGAGCGAGAACCAGCGCACGCCCGTCTCCTCCATCACCTTCGCCGGGTCCGGCGGGTCTCCCCAGCCGAGCGAGAGGTACGGGGCGACGGCCATCGGGGCGGGCGGCGGCGGTTCGGCAGTCGCCCGCGCGGCAGCGGGAGCGGGAGCGGCGGGGGTCACGGCACCGGCCAGGGCCAGGACGACCGCCGCGACGGCGACGGCGCGGCCGAGTCCGGTCCGTACCGTTACGGCGCAGTGGGTGCCGCCACGGGCGGAACCGGTGGCGCGGGTGGTGCGGGTGGCGCAAAGGCGGGTCAGTGCTCTCATCCGATCCCTCATCTCTCGGCCGGTGCCCCTCCCTGCCGAGATGCTGAACACGCCGGGCGCCGGGACACAGCATCCTGGCACCGGCGTGTCCTGCGTCCGTACGGACGCGTGCTCCGCACTGCCCGCGCCTCAACGTCCCGTAGTCCTCGGGGAGTTGACGGAAGGCGGGTCACTCCTCCGGGCGGACGATCTCCGAGAAGCCCTCACTCCGCTCCCAGCGGAGCGTGTAGAGACCGAAGTCGCTGTCGTAGAGGAAGACGACCCTGCTGCCGTCGTCGTTGATGGACGTGTCCTGCCAGCCGTCGAAGTCCTTCGTGATGTCGATGTCCCAGTCGGTCAGATCGCCGGTGCCCACCCCGGCGACCGACTCGGTCGGCGGCTCACCGTCGGAGCAGTAGAGCCCGAAGTCGGCGATGAGGGAGACCGTGCCTTCACGCTCGGCGAGGCCGACGCCCTGGCAGAGGTCCGTCCTGGTCTTGTAGAGCGTCTTCCACTTGCTCCACTTCCCGCCGCCGGCCGGCTGGTGCCTCTCCTGCACGCCGGTGCCCTTCACCAGCCGGACGTTGACCTTGCGGCCGTCGCCGAGCTCAAGCGTCGACTCGTAGTCGTCGTCCGCGGCCGCGGCGGCCGGCTCGTGTCGCACGTCGGCGCTGCCCGTGTCCCCCCGCACGTCCTCAGCGGCGGAGACGCCTTGTGCGGTGCCGTAACCCGTCGCCAGCAGCGCGACGACGGCCAGCCCGGCAAGCCCTGCCCTGTGTGCCTTGCGGATGCCCACGTCGTGGTTCCCCTCTGAGTGGTCGTTCCCCGTCGGAGCGCCTCCGCCCGGCGGCAGAGACGCCCCGAAGACGCAGCCGGCACGCTCCCCGGTTCCCGTGGCCAGCGCGGGCCGGGACCTCCAACGCCCTGGCCGTGGGGGCCAGTTCGGCGATTCAGCAACCGTCACCAGAATTACTTGAACGCCGTACAACCATCACCTCACTCCACCGGTCACATCATCGCCATCTCTCCTTCACCCTTCCATCACATCCACGGAGACACGACGATGAGCCGACAGCAGCCCGGCTGGGGCGCCCCCACGACGACGTACCCGCCCGCCCTGCAGCCCCGCAAATCCTCCACCGGCAGGTTCCTGGGCATCGGATGCTTCGGCATCGTCGCTCTGGTCATACTCATCGTGCTCGCCTCGGCCGTGATGGGCGGCGGCGAGAGCGGCAACAGCGGATCGGACAAGCAAGCCGCGTCCGGAAACACCGAGGACAAGGCGAAGGACGAGCCGAAGGACGCGGCCAAGGCGACGCCGGAGGCCGACAAGGGCGGAGCGGAGAAGGTGGTCTTCAAGGTCTGGGGCACCGCGCCCGCCGGCGTCGACATCAACTACGGAAGCGACTCCGATTCCATCCAGGGCGAGGGCCTGCCCATGACCAAGTCCATGAAGCTCAAGGACGACGCGTTGTGGTACCACATCAACGCCCAGCTCCAGGGCGGTGGAGACATCCACTGCTCCGTCACGGTCGACGGCAAGACGAAGAAGGGCCACGCCTCGGGCGGATACAACATCTGCAACACCCAGCTGTCCGGCGACCCGCTCGGCGGCTGGAACTGATCTGACCGCCCGTCACGGCGGAGAGCGATACCCCATCCCGGCCGCAGGGCCGGTCATCTGAGCACGTCGAGGGCCCGCCGCAAGTTCGCGGCGGCCCTCGACGTTCGGGGTGGCACGGGCCACGCGTGGAACCGCGCAAGGAATCCCCAAGCGGTCCACGTCCGGGGTTCCCGGGTTCCTGCAGCCGCATCCGCGCTGCGGTGACGTCGCCTCAGCGACGACTGTTCACCTGCTTGTGGAACAGCGGGGCGAAATCGTCGGGAAGCTGGCTGACCAGATGCCTGACCTGCCCGGCCGAAACCGCGTGAGAAACCGCGGACAACACGGCGGTGGCGTCCCATTCGGCGGTGTGGGGGCGGGCGCCGGTGCGTTCGCTGATGCGGCTGTAGAACTCGTTCAGATCGAAGGGTTCGCCGTCAGCGCGGTCCTCGTCCCGCAGGGGCTCGTCCAGGGGCGGCGGAATCTGCGCGGCGAGATCGTGAGCCTCGCTCGCGGTGATCCGGGAGGCCAGAACCGTCAGTACGGCGTAGGTCACGCGGTAGGCCTCGTCCTGATCCTGGTAGTCGCCCAGGTCGCGGACCTGTGCCAGGAATTCGTCTTCGCGCATGAATGGACACCTGTCTTCGTCATTCCGGGTTTCACCGGCGACATCGCCGGAACAAAACCTCTCTCGCATGCAGGGCACGGAAAGGGCTGGGCAGCGGACCTTTTCCGATGGGTGAATGTGTTGGGTTTCCCTGTGCGTGCCGCTGAAACCGGCCTCGTTTCATTCACCGCTGTCCGGTGAAGAATATCCACGTACTTCCGATATGCACTGCTCAGCCCCTTATACATGAATTGACTTGATTGATTCCTTTGGGTTTTGACGGGCGGGTGAGAGGCAAGTCGGACGGCGGCCTCACGCTGCGTTCGGCCCCCGAAGTTCACTGCGGCTTACTGGTGAGGCCCAGGGGCCGGCCACAGAAAGCCGCTTGCACAGCCCAGAGCCGAAGGAGCAAGCAGTGGAACTCACTCCGCTCAAGCCGCTTTACACGGAAGGAGAAGCCTTCGCCACCGTCTACCTGGAGGGCCGCTCTCCTGGCGAGGACGCCGCGGACCAGGTCCGGCTTCGCTGGAAGTCCCTGCGGGAGAGGCTCGCGGCCGACGGTGCCAACGAGGCCGCGCTCACGGCTCTCGACAGTGCGCTCGCGCGGGACAAGGCCGGCGAGGAGCAGGTCAACGGCCGGGTTCTCGTGGCGTCCGACCGTGGCGAGGTCGTTCTCGACGAGCCGTGGGACGCCTCGCTGGGCGCGGGCGACGACGCCCGCTGGGGCGTACTTCCCCAACCGGGTGCCTACGTACGGGAGGCCACCCACGCGGCCCGGGTGCTGCTGCTCGTCGCCGGGCATGACGAGACGAAGTTGAGCAGGCTCGTCGTGGCCCGGGACCTGACGGAGTCTCCGAAACGGGGCGCAGGACGGTGCGGCCGAAGGTTCGCACCGCTCGCGCACGGGAGAGCCGGCCCACCGGCGCATCCGGCACCGCACGGATGACGCCACGGTCGCGAACGGCGACGCCCTGGCTGCGGCCGTCTCCTCCGCGCTCGACCGCTTCACACCCGACGTGGTGATCCTCGCCGGCGAGGTACAGGACCGCACCTCCTCGCGCGACCAGCTGCCCGGCGACCTGCACGGCAAGGTCGTTGAGACCTCGCGCGGCGGCGCACCCGACCTGGGAGCCCAGGATGCCCTGGACGAAGAGGTGCTGCGCATCGCCACCGAGCACATCGAGCGGCGGCTCCAGGACAACGCGTCCCGGCTGCAGGAAGCGCTCGGCCACCAGGACGCGGTGCAGGGTGACGCGCAGGTCCTCAAGGCCGCCGAGACCGGCGCCCTGGAGACCCTGCTACTGGAGGAGGAAGCGGCCGCGAAGCGGGAGTCCCTGCTCCTGAGGGAGGCCTCGCGGACCGGCGCCCACCTGGCCCTCGTGCCGCAGGGCACCGGGCTGGAGGGCGGCAGCGCCGGCATCCTCCGCTTCCACCCCGAGGGCTGACCGGCGCCCAACCGAAGGCGAGCAGCGCCCGGTTCGCCGCACCGGTCCGCCCATACGGTGGACCATGAAGGGCCCGCCGCGAATGGCGCTTTCTGGGGGTCGTTGCAACACGTGGTCGTGTTGATCAGGCCACGAGGAGTTTATGCAGGCGCTCGGCTGGGGTTTCCCAGCCGAGCGTTTTGCATGGGCGGCTGTTGAGTTCGGCGGCGACGGCATCCAGGTGCTCGCGGGTGTGGACCGAGAGGTTGGTGCTTTTGGGGAAGTACTGCCGGAGCAAGCCGTTGGTGTTCTCGTTCGAGCCGCGTTGCCAGGGGCTGGCGGGGTTGCAGAAGTAGACGGGGATGTCGGTGGCGATGGTGAAGGCTTGGTGGGCGGCCATCTCCGAGCCCTGGTCCCAGGTCAGGGACCGCCGCAGGTGCGGCGGGAGCATCTTGACGGTCTCGATGAGGGCGTCGCGGGTGCTGGCCGCGCTGTGATCGGCGGGCAGGTGGGCGAGCATCACGTAGCGGGTGGATCGCTCCACGAAGGTGCCGATCGCGGATTTCCCGTTCTTGCCGATGATGAGGTCGCCTTCCCAGTGGCCGGGAACGGCCCGGTCGGCGGCTTCGGCGGGACGGTCGCTGATCATCACCATGTTCGGGATGCTGCGCGGTTGCCGCTTGTTGGACTGGCGGTGCGGCCGGCGCCGTGCGCGGCCGGTGCGCAAGGCTTGTCTCACTCCCGACGGAGTTCTCCGCGGCCTTGGACGTAGAGGGCCCGGTAGATCGTCTCGTGGACCACGTGCATCTCCGGCCGGTCGGGGAAACGTGCACGCAGAGCGTGGCAGATCTGTTCCGGGCTCCACCGCATCGCGAGGTGACGCTGGATGAAGTCGCGTAACGCGCAGTTCTGACCGATCTTGCCCGGGCTTGGGACGGGGGCGGCGGGCCTCTGCGCGGGCCTGGGCGGCGTGCGGCCGGTAGGCCAACCGGGAACGGTCTCCTCGCAAGGGTGTGCCGTTGCGGCGGATCTCCCGGCTGATGGTGGACGGGCTGCGGCCCAGCTCGGCGGCGATCTGCCGGATGCCGGCCTTCTCCCGCCACCGATCAGCGATGTGTATCCGGTCCGCCTCACGCAATTACCGGGACGGACCGGAAGGCGGCACCACCGCGTTGATCGGTGGTGCCGCCTTCTGTCTGCGGTCGGCGCTCCGGCCGTTCCGCCATCGTCGGCCGGTCTTCTCGTTGATGCCCACGATCCGGCATACCTCTTTGTTGCTCAGCCCCTGCTGCACGAGCTGGGAGTATGCCTCCCGCTCACGCAGCAGCTTCTTGGGCCCTTGAGCCACCGTCCGGATCTCCCGGATCTCGAAGTCCATCGCACCCCTTGGGCTGGGGTGTTGCGACGATCACTAGAACCCAAGAATCCTGCGGCGGGCCTTCGACGTGCGGTGCCTCACGACCAGCCGCAGGGTGGGCTCGCAGGCATGCTCTCCCCACACGGGAGCGGTGAGACATTGAAAAAGCCCTGGATGAATTGGCATCCGGGGCTTGATCTCGCGTATATTCAATCTTTCATGCCCACACATAAAAGGGCATCGGAAGAATTCAACCGCGAGCAGCATATCCCGTCAGGAGTGGAATTGTCAACCGACGAAATGCGGCAGGAACAGCAATTCATCACCGGCCTCTACACCCGCCTCGACCAGCTCAGGGAGCAGGCCGAGGAGTCGATGCGCGACGCGCTCGTGCAGGCCGGGAACGGTTTTCAGGCCAGGCTCGAACGGGATGTGCTGGTGGCGGAGCAGTCCGGGCTGCTCAGTGCGATCCACGCGGGGGAGAACGGGCTCTGTTTCGGACGCCTCGACTTCCGGGACGGCGCAACCCACCACATCGGGCGCATCGGAATCCGTCAGGACGACCCGTCCCGTACGCCCCTGGTGATCGACTGGCGGGCCGAGGTGGCGCGTCCCTTCTACCTGGCCACCGGTCATACCCCGATGGGCCTGCGGCGCAGACGGCACATCACCACAGAGGGGCGCACCGTCACCGCGCTGCACGACGAGTTGATGGACCTCAGCGACCCGACCCGCACCGGCCACGAGGGCACGGACGCGGACGAGGTCCTGCTGGCCGCCCTGGGCGCCGCCCGCACGGGGCGGATGCACGACATCGTCCGGACGATCCAGGCCGAGCAGGACGGCATCATCCGGGCACCGCACCAGGGCATCATGGTCGTCGAGGGCGGTCCCGGCACCGGGAAGACCGTGGTCGCGCTGCACCGGGCGGCGTATCTGCTGTACGAGCACCGGGAGTTGCTGGCCCGTCGGGCAGTGCTGATCGTCGGCCCCAACCCGGCCTTCCTGAGGTACATCGGCGACGTGCTGCCGTCCCTGGGCGAGACCGGGGTGCTGCTGGCGACACTCGGCGAACTCTTCCCCGGTGTGCGCGCCACCGGCACCGACAGTCCCGCCGCCGCGGAGGTCAAGGGACGCGTCGCGATGGCCGGCGTGCTGGCGAAGGCACTGCGTGACCGTCAGACCGCGCCCGAGTGGGCGACGGAGATCGACCACGACGGCTACGGGACGCTCCAGCTGGAACGGGCGATGGCCGAGGACGCGCGCTGGCGGGCGCGCGAGAGCGGGCTGCCGCACAACCTGGCCAGGCCCGTCTTCGCGTTCCACGTCATCGACGCGCTCACGGACCAACTGGTCGAGCGGATCGGCGCCGACCCGTTCGGCGGGCCGAATCTGCTGGGGCCCGACGACATCGCCCAGATGGGCAAGGAGATCGCGACGAGCCCGGAGGTCCACGCGGCCATCGACGAGCTGTGGCCGCAGCTCACCCCTCAGGAGTTCGTCGCGGACTTCCTCGCGGATCCGGTCCATCTCGACGACGAGTCGGCCGCGTTGATCCGGCGTCAGGGCGGGGCGTGGACGCAGGCCGACGTGCCGCTCCTCGACGAGGCCGCCGAACTCCTCGGCGCGGACGACAGTGCGGCCCAGGCGGCTGCCGAGGCCGAGCGTCAGGAGCGGATCGCCTACGCACAGGGCGTGTTGGAGCTGTCCGCCGGCTCGGAGACGTACGAGTTCGAGGACGAGGAGTCCGAGGTCCTCGCCGCGCACGACATCATCGACGCCGAGCGCATGGCCGAACGGCACGAGGAGGCCGACCACCGCAGCGCCGCCGAGCGTGCGGCCGCCGACCGGACCTGGGCGTTCGGCCACATCGTCGTCGATGAGGCGCAGGAGCTCTCGGCGATGGCGTGGCGGCTGCTGATGCGGCGCATCCCGACGCGTTCCATGACGCTCGTCGGCGACCCTGCACAGACCGCGGAAACCGCCGGGCTCGGCTCCTGGGAACGCATCCTGGAACCGTATGTGGGCGACCGCTGGGAGCACGTGCGCCTGGGGGTCAACTACCGCACGCCCGCCGAGATCATGGAGGTGGCGGCCGGGTTCCTGCGGGCGCACGACACGTCGTTCGCCGCGCCCCGCTCGGTGCGGTCGACCGGGGTGCGGCCCTGGGCGCTGCGAGTCGCCGCCGACGTCCTCGCCGCTGCCGTGGCGCGGGAGGCCGCGGCGGCCCTGGACGGCGGACGGGTCGCGGTCGTCGCCCCGGCGGCGCTGCACGCGTCGCTCCTGGCGGAGCTGCCGGACGCGGGTCACGGGCCCGAGCCCGACCTCACCCGGGACGTGGTGCTGCTGGACGCGAGGCAGGCCAAGGGGCTGGAGTTCGACACGGTGCTGGTCGTGGAACCGGCCGAGTACGGAGTGAGCGACCTGTACGTCGCACTGACCCGCGCCACCCAGCGTCTCGGGGTGCTGCACACCGTCGAACTGCCCGCGGAGCTCGGCGGATTGGAGGAAGCGGGGGCCATCAGCCGGTGAAGGGCTCGGGGCCGAAGCGGCCCCACGCGATGCATGCCGCAAGCGCGAGGTAGATGAGGTTCAGCGCCACGAACTTGAACTCGCCGCGTCGGCCATGGGTGACCATCGCGCCCACCATCAGCAGGACCCAGCAGACCGCGGTCACCGGCACCAGAACCGGCGCGATGCCGAGCACGGCGGGCAGGATCAGGCCCGCCGCGGCGAGGAGTTCCATGACGCCGAGGGTCTTCACGAAGCCGACGCCCGCGTCTTCCGTCCATCCCCCGCCCTTCGCCGCAGCCAGCTTCTCCTTGGGCACGAACGCCTTGCTGATGCCGCCGGTCAGGGCCACCACGGCCAGCAGTCCGGCAGCGATCCACAGCGCGAGGTTCATCATCCGCTCCTCGATCGAGAATCGCCTGCACACCTAGGACGGACAGCAGTCCCCGCCCTGTGACATCCGCCGACGCCCCTTCCGGGGAGGTGCACTCCCGTAGCGGCTTCCCGCGCACACCACCAGGACCGCCCGCCCTGTCCGTGCAGTCGCCGCGGCCCGGTAATCCAGGTGCCCCCACCCGGACGACGGGGCACGATGGCGGCGTGGCGAAGCAAGTGGAAGCGTTCCACGCGGAGTGGGAGCACTCCTGCTGCGGGAAACCGTTCCGCGTCGACGACGAAGTCGCCTGGGAGCTCGGGCTGATGGACCTGGACAAGGGCCAAGGGGCCACCTGGCGGGACCATCTCACCGAGCTCGACCCGGACGAGCTGCCCGCTCTGCGCCGCACGGCCGTCGATCGGGAGCCCGTCTCCCCGCCCAAGGGGGCGCGGATGTACGGGATGGTCGAGATGAGCCTGCACGGCTTGGCCGGCGGCGAGCCCGAGCGGGTCACCGCGCGGATCGGCGCCATCCACACGGTGGCGCTGTCCTGGCGGGAGGACCCGCCAGGGTCACGTGCGTTCACTCCGGTGCCCGGTCGGTTGTGGCTGCACGCCGTCGACAGCTCCGCAAACAGCGCTATCAGTCCGGACGCTCCGCGCGGCAGGCGGTGCGGCCTCGACGGCTGGCTCATCACGCTGGTGAACGTGACCCGGGGCCGGGCCCGGCGCCGCGGTCGGCGGCAGTAGGCGTCCCCGAATGCCAGGGCCCTGGCCCGCGAACCGGAGGTGTTCCTCCCGCTTCCGGGCCAGGGCCCAGCACCGCTGAGACCGTTCCGGCCTGACGGACGAGCCAGGCCGCCGGCGGATCAGATGTCAGGCGTCGACATCCGCGCAGACCGCAGAGAACTGCCCCTCGGTGGTGCCGCTGTTAAGGCTTTCGACCGTGACCTGCCAGGCCGTTCCGTTCAGCACGGGCCCGGACGTGAGCAGATCGATGTTGTCGGCTTCTTCGAGGTCGTTCGCCGAGGCCCCGCCACCGACGGCCCTCTTACGGAACCTGAGAGGTGGGGCAGGTCAGATGTCACCAGACCCTGCAGCAGACCCGAAGCCGCCTCTCACCAGAAGCTTCACGCGTGGATGGTCCGCTACCGTCCAGCGAGTTGTAGTCAGTGTTGTGACCTCTGGCTCCCTGGATGGCTCGCCTGGATGGCCGCTCACCGCTCGCGCCGGCTCCTGCGGGCGTGGCCCTCGACCACCTCGGTGAGGTGCTGTGCCAGCAGACCTGCCACGGGCAGCCGCAGGTCCGCGTCGCGGGCGGTGACGACGACGTCCCACAGGTCCTTGCTCCACGACCGCTCCCGTACGGGCGTGCCGCCGCGGTCGTAATCGGCCGCCATCCCGTCGAAGAAGCCCCAGTTGCGCACCACCCAGGAGTCGCCGAGGCTCGTCCGGGCGACGTCGAGGACGGCCTCCTCGGGGACGGCGTACGCCGCAGCCAGGTCCAGGGCCTCGTGCACTCCGGCGAGGGCGCTGAAGAGCATCAGCTGGTTGGCCAGCTTGACCGCCGCGCCCGCTCCGGACGGGCCGACGTGTGCCACCTCCGAGCCCACGGTGTGCAGCAACGGCTCCGCGCGCCGGAACGCGTCGCCGTCGCCGCCGGCCATGACCGTCAGGTCGCCGCTCTCCGCGCGCGCCGGTCCGCCGCTGACTGGGGCGTCCAGCAGGTGGATGCCGCGCCGGCTGCCCAGCTCGCTCAGACGGCGCACCGTCTCCGGCCGCACGGTGCTGTGCAGCACGACCGTTGAACCAGGAGCCAGCAGCGCGAAGAGCCCTTCGTCGCCGGCCAGGACGAGGGTCACGGCGTCGTCGTCCGGCACCGCCACTGCCACCAGTTCCTGACCGGCCAGCTCCCGGACCGAACCGGCCGCCTCGGCGCCGGCCCGCGCGCAGGCCTCCACGCGGCGCGCGTCGACGTCGTACACGCGCACGGCCCAGCCGCCGCCGAGCAACGCACGCACCATGGGTGTTCCCAGGGTGCCCAGGCCGACGAATCCGGTCCGCATCTCAGTCGGTCACCTTCCCGAGCAGGTACGTGGACTGCCGTGACTGGCGCATCCGGTGCACCGCGTACACCGACAGCCCGGCCACGACCAGAGCCATCGGCGGGAAGACGAACGCGCCGACCGCGCTGGCCGCGAAGCCGAAGAGCGCGATAGCGCGCCAGGTGCGTGCGTTCCTCGCGTGCGTGGCCCAAGCCGCCTTCACGCTGCCGGCCGAGGGGAATTCGGCGGGCGGCGGCGACGCCGTCCGCCCGGGGCGTGCCCCGAGCGCGAGCGCGCCCAGCGCCAGGACGGCGAACAGCGCCGCGAGACCGTAGGCCTGCTCGGTGAAGCGCAGGCAGGACACCAGCGCCAGGCAGGCCGCCATGATGAGGGTTCCAGGTCGCATCGCTCTCTCCCTACGCGAAGAGTTCCCAGGTGGAGACCACGCCCAGCAGGAACAGCACGATCCCCGAGATGATCACCCACCAGCGGGCCGCGGTGTTCAGCCGGTACTGCGGCGGAAGCACCTTCTTCTCCGTCCACACGATGGCCAGGCAGAAGACCCCACTCATCAGCAGGCCGCCGAGTACGGACGCCGGCGTCACGATGACCACGAGCTCGCCCACCGTCCACACCAGGATCAGCGACGTCACCAGCATGTAGCCATAGAGGTAGGGACGTACGGACCGCTGGCCCGCCAGGCGTACTCGGTCGGAGACCGCGCCCAGGCTCTCGTAGGCCGTGTAGCTGTACATCTCCCAGAAGGCGTAGAGGGAGCCGAAGAAGGCGAAGAAGACGGCCACGAAGTAGAGGTACTCGAAGGTCGGATGGACGGCTGTGAGGAATCCGGCCTGGTGGGTCAGGGTCTGGTCCTCCGAAGGAACCAGCCGTTCCTCCGACAGCAACGACGCGCCGTTCACCATGAACATGATGGAGAAGACCGCGATCGCGGAGAAGGAGAGGACCGCGTCCCCGAGCGGCACCCGGGACCATGCCCGTGCCTTCTCGGCCTCCTCCGGGTCCGGAGACAGGGGCAGGTACGAACCGCGGCCGGCGTCGGCGAACCGCTCGCTGAACGTCTTCACGTCACGGTGCGCGAGCAGGCCCCACTTCTTCTCGCGGAGCATCCCGGCGTAGGCGATGTAGTCGTACGTGCCGCCGCCGACCGCTCCGAGGTAGGCGCCGACCTCCAGCCAGACCGAACGCTCGGCGATGTCCGGGTAGTCGGCCTCCAGCCACGTCGCGTACTCGGGGACCGAGGGGACGAATCCGCGCAGCGCACCGAGCCAGTCGGGTTCCAGGACGATGACGCTGGCTGCGATGGCGAGCAGCATGAACCCGACGATGACGGTCTGCGCCGTCTCCAGCCGGTCGTAGCCGCCCACCCAGGAGAGCACCGCCGACAGGACGATGAGAAGAGAGGCCCACATCGCTCCGGTGCCGACCGTGGATTCGCCGATCAGATCGCCGATGCCGAGGCCCAGGCCGCTCATCCACGACGGCACGACGGCGATCGACGTCGCTCCGAAGACGATCGGGAACCAGCCCTTCGGGCCGGGGAAGACCGTGGCCCACCGGGTCATCGGGTGCTCCCCGGCCACCACGGTGTAGCGGTTCATGGAGTACGCCAGCGCCGCCTTCGTGATCGCCGCCACGACGAACGCCCATATCAGCGCGTAGCCGAAGATCGAACCGCCTCGCGAGGCGAAGATCATCTCGCCGCTGCCTATGTTGGCCGACGCGATGATGGCGCCGGGGCCGAGAACGGTCGCGGCTCCCACGAGGGTGAGGCGCCGTCGCAGTCTGTGTGGTGGTTCCGGATAGGTGAGGTGCTCGCCCGTCGCCCTCGCCTGGTTCTGATCTGTCATGACGCATCACTCCGTGGTGCTCGGTGCTCGAACTCGGTGCCTGTGGCCTGGTGCTCCGCTCCCAGGGCCAGCTCGCGGGCGGCGGCCAGTTCCATCTCGTGCAGCTTGGCCACGCGCCTGCGGAAGTGTTCGTCGGTGTGGAAGGAGGCGCCCAGGAAGGTGCGGAGCACGTCTTCGGCTGTGACGGGGCCGATGATCCAGGCACCCATGCACAGCACGTTGACGTCGTCGTGCTCCACGGACTGATGAGCACAGAAGGTGTCGTGGCACAGGGCCGCGCGGATGCCGGGGATCTTGTTGGCGGCGATGCACGCGCCGACCCCCGTACCGCACAGGAGCACTCCGCGGTCGGCCTCTCCGTTACGGACCGGTTCACAGACCAGCCGCGTGATGTCGGGGAAGTCGACCGGCTCCGTCGTGTGCGTGCCCACGTCCGTCACCTCGACGCCCAACTCGTCGAGGACGCCCTTGATGTGGTCCTTGATTCCGAGACCGCAGTGGTCGTTGCCGAGTGCCAGGCGCATCATGTTCCTCCGGTGGAGCGTGGGTTGCCGAGTTCGGTGTGCCGGGGCATGGCCTCCTGGGCTCCCGGCCGGGTCACGGCCGTCGAGGCGGCGAGGACGGCCGTCCCGATGGCCGCCTCCTCGTCCACTCCGCGGCTCAGCCCCGCGGCGAGGTAGCCCGCGAAGGCGTCCCCCGCTCCCACGGTGTCCGTTGCCTGAACGCGCGGTGCGGGGAAGAAGAGCGGCTGCTCGCCGCGGGTGGCGATCGCCCCGCGGGCGCCCAGGGTCGCGACCACGAGGCAACCGTGCCGGGCCGCGAGCGAGCGGGCGCAGTCCTCGGCCGTGCGGTCCCCCGCCGGGGTTCCGTCGGCCGCCGGGGTTCCGTCGGCCGCCGCGAGCTGGCGCACCTCGTGCTCGTTGACGAGGAGTACGTCGACCTGCGCCAGCAGCAGGTCGGGGTCCTGCGGCTGGTCCGGGTCCTGCGGCACCGGTGCCGCGTTCACCACGACGGTGGCCCCGCGCACGGCGGCCAGCGAGGCGGCACGGCGTACGACGGGGAGCGGGATCTCCCACTGCATCAGCAACACGTCCCCGGCACCGAGCGCTTCGCAGGCGGCCGTGACGTCGCCGTCGTCGATGTGGCCGTTGGCACCCCGGGTCAGGGCGATCACGTTCTCGCCGCAGCTCTCGACCAGGATGGTGGCCGTCCCGGTCGGCACGTCCTGCCTGCGGCGTACGAACGAGGTGTCGACCCCCTCGCGTTCGAGCGCGCCGAGGAGAAGCTCGCCCCCGTCGTCCTCTCCGCACGCGCCGGCCATGCGCACCGACGCTCCGGCACGGGCACACGCCACGGCCTGGTTGGCGCCCTTACCGCCGGGAAGCCGGCTCAGGCTCCCGCCCGCGACGGTCTCGCCCCGGCGCGGCAACCGCGGAACGGTGGTGACGAGGTCGACGTTGAGGCTCCCCAGCACAGTCACGCCGCCCATCACCGCACCGCCCGCCCGCGGTTCCGTGCGGTCGTCTGGCGCCGCACGATGTGCACGTCGAACATCTCCACGGCCGGCTCGTGACCGTCCATCGCCCGGTCGATCAGCAAAGCGGCGGCGCGGCGGCCGAGTGCCTGGATCGGCTGGTGGACCGTCGTCAGGCCCGGACGCAGGTACGAAGCCAGGTGGATGTCGTCGAACCCCACGATGCTGACCTCCTCCGGCACGGCGAGCCCCACGTCCTCCAGCGCCCGCAGCGCGCCGATCGCCATCAGGTCGTTTCCGCAGAACACGGCGCTGAACGGCCGCCGACGCCGCCGCAGAGCGCGCAGCCCGTCGTACCCGCCCTGCTCCAGGAAGCCGCCCTCGACCACCAGAGAGGCGTCGTAGGCGAGTTCGGCATCGTGCAGGGCGTCCCGGTACCCGTCGTGCCGGTCCTCGGCCACCGACAGATGCGCCGGGCCCCGGATGTGGGCGATCTGTTCATGCCCGAGTTCGATCAGGTGCTCGGTCGCCAGGCGGCCGCCGAGCCGGTGGTTGCTGCGCACCACCCACGCCCCGTCGATGCTGGTGTCCCGGTCCACGGTCACCACCGGCATCCCCGCCAGCGCCGCCGAGATCTCCTCGCCCCTGGCGAGACCGCCGACCAGCACCACTCCGTCCACCCGCTTCCGGCGCAGGTGCAGCAGCTCCTGCACGGCGACGTCCGTGTCCTCCGAGGTCTGGCACAGCAGCAGGAGCCGACCGTGCTCCGTGGCGGTCTCCTGTATCCCGTTGACCAGCTCCGGGAAGAACGGGTTCGTGATGTCGGGCACCAGCACCGCGATCGTGCCCGTCGCCTTGCCGTGCAGGCTGCGCGCGAGATCGTTCGGCTCGTAGCCCAGCTTCCGCGCCGCGCTGCGCACCCGGTCCCGGGTCGCCGGGCCGACGCGTTCGCTCTCGTTGAGCGCGCGGGACACGGTGGTGATGGAGACGCCGGCTTCGGCGGCCACGTCCCGGATGGTCACCATGCGCCACACCCCGGACAATCGTTTGCACGGGAATGCCGGTAATCATGGTCAAACGTTTGCATGGGCTGAAACTAGGCCCGGGTACGAAGGGGCGTCAAGACTTCGGTACGTATCCGCGGACCGGCTGTGAGCTGCCACGTCACCGCAGCCGGCAGCGCATTCGCGACGTAACGGCCCGATGAACGTCGGGCATGCCGTCGACGCACCTAAGCGGTGGTGGCTGGGAATAGCCGGCGCATCAAAGCAGTGGATGCGCACACCGACTTCGACGTGGCAGCAAAGGCGGAAGACCACCGGCCTTCGACCGAGAAAAACAGCGCACCGCCGTGGAACGGACCATCACCCGCTTGAAACAGTGGCGCGGCATCGCCACCCGCTACGAGAAGACCGCAACCATCTACCTCGCCGGACTCCGCATCGCAGGCACAAGGTGCTGCGCAACGTGGCGCAGTTGGTGACCACACCGGAGGGTCGCTCCGGTCGTCCGAGTAAGTCCCTCACGTTGGAACAGGCGAAGGCCATTCTCGGCTCCGACAAGGGAACCCGTACACACACGTATGTCGTGCTCTCCCTCTCGGTGGGAGTTCGTACGGAGGAGGTGCGTCCTGTGATAACCGAGGGGGCCGAAGTCCTGGACGCCATCTTCGCCGAAGGAGACGGCGAGGGGAGCCGCCGTGACGTAGCACCGAGCGGCACTGGCTCCCTGTTCGGTTCCCCGACCGGCGACAAGCGCTCGAAGGGCCGTCCACGCAACGACGTGGACGGCCCTTCGAATGCTGATCAGAGGGGGTGTCTACCCGGTGGGCACAACTGGGATCGAACCAGTGACATCTTGCTTGTAAGGCAAGCGCTCTACCGCTGAGCTATGCGCCCGAGAACGAGGCCACAGACTACCTTGTCCCGCGCCCGAGGGCGCAAACCCTTGTTGACGCTGCCCCCTCGGCCGCACGGCCTTCCGCCGGGAGCACGGTCCGGTTCGCGTCGGGAGCGCGGTCCGGTTCGCGTCGGGAGCGCGGTCCGTCCGCGATCTGTTCGGTGCCTTTTGCACGTATCGTTGAACGAACTGGCTCGTGTGTTCGTTGGCACAGGGTGGGAGAATGACCGGCGATCACTGATGCGGCACGTGGGGACGCGGGGAGAGGTTCGGTGGCGGCTATGAACGGCGGCGGTACACGCCGCTGGGGCTGGGGCGGCGCCCGTGCGGAGCACCAGCGTGCCGATGCGCAAGCCGCCAAGGACGACGCCGCGGCGGCCTTCTACGAGCTGGACACCGCACAGCGTGATCTGCGGATCTCCATCGAGACGCTGAACGCCGTCGACGACTCCCCGGCTGCCCGCAAGGCGGTGGCGGACTTCGCGGACTTCGGCTCCCGGATCGATCAGGTCAGCCAGGAGTACATCTCCGTCGTGGACGCTCACGACCTGGACCGGGACGACCTCGATTCGGGCGCCGCCGCCCGCGCGCGGGCCGAGCTGGGCAAGGTGCGGCAGGACCTGGAGCGCGTCAGGGGTGAACTGCAGCGGTTCGGGGAGAGCCTGGGGCCGCTGCTGTCGCAGGCCGAGACGCAGCTGGCGCGCCTCGCTCCCGCCGTCGAGCGAGCCAAGCAGGGCCTGCTCGCCGCGTCGAACGCGCTGGACGCGACCCGCGACTCCGGGCTCAAGGCCGACGACCTCGCGGGCCGGCTCGCGGCGCTCTCGCCCGATCTGACCAAACTCAACGAAGGCGCTGGTCAGCACGGTGTGCAGGAGACGCTGCGGCGTGCCGACCGGGTCCTGCGCGAGGCCGAGGCCGTACGCGGCGAGGCGGCTCGTCTGCCTGAGCGTGCGGCGGAGATCGACAAGCGACTCGCCTCGCTCCGTACGCGCGCGCAGGCCCTGCACACCCGCGCGGGCCAGGTGGAGCCGGTTCTCAGCGAGCTGCGGCGGCGCTTCAGCGCGGCGTGCTGGCAGGACCTGCAGCAGGTCCCCGACCAGGCGGCCCGCTCCGTGCGGCAGGCGGAGGAGAAGCTGGCGGAGGGCCGCAAGGCGCGGGACGAGCAGCGCTGGGCGGACGCGACGTCGCAGCTGTCGACAGTGCGGGCGCTGCTGAACTCGGCCGACGAATCGATCAAGGCAGCCGGGGACCGTCTGCAGCGGCTCAACGAAGTCTCCTTCGACCACACGAAGGAGGTCGAGCGCACGCGTTTCGCGATCCGCGACGCCCAGCGGCTGGCGATGGCCGGCCGCAGCACCCCGGATCCGTCCCACGCGGGGCCTCTGGACGATGCCGTCGCACGCGTCGACCGTGCCGTGGCCGCGCTGACGGGACGCCATCCCGACTACTGGCACCTCCTCACCGAGCTGGACGCCGTGAAGGAGACAGTGCAGCGGGTCGTCGAACAGATCCGGGAACAGAGAGCGGCCGGGCACTGACGCCTGCGGTCGGCCGGCTTCCCATGTGAGGTCCGCCGCTGCGCCTCCGGGGGGCGCGCCGCCACTGCCGTGTGCCGGATAGCATTCCTGCATGCCCCGATACGAGTACCGCTGCCGCGAGTGCGACACGCAGTTCGAACTGGCCCGGCCCATGACGGAATCCGGTGCCCCGGCCGCCTGCCCTCAGGGGCACGGGGACACCGTGAAGCTCCTGTCGACGGTCGCCGTGGCCGGCACGTCCGCCGCGTCGGCGCCCGCCGCGAGCGCCGCGCCTGCGGGCGGCGGCTGCTGCGGCGGCGGTTGCTGCGGCTGACACCCGACGGCAAAGCAGGTCCGCGCAGGAGGGCTCAGGCCCTCCGTCTGGGAGAACGCTGCTTCCAGTGCGCGGGCCTGTCGAATCCCTCCGGAATCCGCGTCGCCGGGCTGCCCTTCGCCGCGTCGAGCTGCTGCTGGGTGAGGAACAGGGCTCCGGTGAGGTCCGCTCGGCTCAGGTCGGCGTCCCTCAGATCGGCTCCCGTCAGATCTGCCGTACGCAGGTCGGCCCGACGGAGGTCTGCGGCGATCAGCCGGGCTCCTCGCAGTGACGCCCCTCGGAGATCCGCGCCGGCGAGCCGGGCTCCGGTGAGGTCGGCGCCCCTGTGGTCCCTCATGTGACTGCTGCCGAGGCCGTGCGGCCCGGATCTTACGAGTTCGCTGGCGCGCAGCAGCAGTTGGTTGACCCGTTCCCGGTGCAAATGCACGTCCGTGGCAGCGAGTTCGTCCGCTGTGCCACCGGTCAGACGTGTCATGTCGTCCAGGGCTCGGCGCAGTTCGCCGCGGAGGGGCCGGGCGGCGGGGTGCGCGACGGCCTCCGTCAGATACAGCAGCAGCTCGTGCAGCTGCCGCATCACCGGGAACACCTCGAACATCCGCTGTGCCGTGGCGGGTTCGCGCCGCCAGTCCCGTCCGCCGAAGGTGTACTGCGAGACCTGCTGGCCCGCGCCGAAGCAGTCGTAGACGGTGCAGCCGGAGAAGCCCCGCTCACGCAGCCGGTCGTGAATGCCGCAGCGGAAGTCGCGGCGAAGGTTGGGACAGGGCCGGCCGGCGTCCTTGTCGAACGCGAAGTCCGCGGACGCGGCGAAGGGCAGCGCGACGCAGCACAGGCCGAAGCAGTTCGCGCAGTCGGCCCGCAGATGCCGGGGCCGGGCTGGAGTCACTGCAGCCTCCTGCGCTGGGTGCGGGCGTTCGATCCTGCCATTCACCCTTCCACCGGAGGTATCGGTTTTTCCGCCCGTTCGGTGACCGCCCCTCCGAGGTTGCGCCCGCGTCCGTCGTTCTACGGAATGCGGGCGACCGCGCCGTACGAGCCGATCCGTACGTCGTCGCCGGCCAGGTCTTCCTCGGAGCGGTCCGAGCGCCACCGGTGGACCAGGACGATTCCGGGGTTCACGAGCTCCAACCCGTCCAGGAGCGCCGCCACTTCGCCGTGCGAGCGGGCCTTGATGCGGATGCCGGCCAGCTTCTCGTGCTGCCGGCACACCACCTCCATCCCCTCGGGATCGAAATCCCCGGTGAGGTGGGAGAGCGTCAGAAAGCTCCCCGGAACCAGCGCACCGGTGAAGCCGCGGATCATCTCGTGCGCGGCCTCGTCGTCGGTGACGAAGGGCAGCAGCGCCACGAGGGAGAGCGCGACCGGCTGGTCCAGGTCGAGGCTTTCGAGGACCTCGGAGGACGCGAGGATGCCGGACGGGTCCGCGGCGTCGGCTCGCAGGAACGCGGTGCGGCCGAGCGGGCTGCCCGCCAGCAGGGCCTGGGCGTGGGCGTGGACGACGGGATCGTCGTCCACGTAGACGATGCGCGCGCTGGGGGCCTCGGCCTGGGCGACCTGGTGCAGGTTCGGCTCCGTCGGGATGCCGGCGCCCAGGTCGAGGAACTGACGCATGCCCTCCTGCCCGGCGAGATGACGCACGGCACGGAGCATGAAGGCGCGGTTCTCGCGGGCCATGACGGCAATGGTGGGAGTGGCTTCCACGGTCTGCTGGGCGGCGATCCGGTCGGCGGCGTAGTTGGTGCGGCCGCCCAGGAAGTAGTCGTAGAGACGGGCGGGATGGGGCGTGTCGGTGCGGGGCTGGCCGACGCCGGCGACGGCGCCTTGCCCTCTCCCGTCGGGACCGGCCGGCCGTGCCTCCCCCTCGCTGCCGGTGACGGTGGACGGGGGGATGCGTCCCGTCGTGTACAGGGCCCAGAGCAGTTCGTGTACGGCGCCGGGCCTGTCCTTGCGCAGCGGGAGATGAGTGAACGTCCCGGCCTCACGCAGCCACCCGCCGAGTGTGCTGCTGGAGATGCCCAGTTCCTCTGCCGTCGCCTCGGGGTCAAGTTCGTGCTCGACCCAGGCCACCAGCGCGGAGAGCAACCGTGGCGGCAGTCCGGACAGCACGCCGTGGCCCCAGTTCGAGGCACCCTCGTGGTCGAGCACTCGGCGGACGCCGCCTGCGGGCGCGACGCCCGGCACCGGCGGCGGCAGGTCCGCCAGCCGCATCGCCAGGTCCAGCTTCGCCCGGTCCCCGAGCAGTGAGCGGTCCAGGTTCACGCGTGCCGTCAGCTCGTCCAGCCGCGCGGTCACGGTCTCGCGGTGCAGGCCGAGGAGCCGCCCGGCGCCGTGCGCCCCCATGGCGATTCCGGCGCTGCACACCTCCAGCAGCCGCTGCCGTTCCGCCGCGGCGAGATTCCACTCGAGCGGCGCGAGCAGCTCCCGGGCCCAGGCGCGGGCGGAGCTGTCCAGCAGCTCCGCGAGGGGCGGCCGTCCGTCGTGCACGGCCACCCCGCCGGGGGTGCGCCGGGCCGCCTCCACGCTGACCGCCGCCGCTCCGTACAGGCGCGCGGCGTGCTCCAGCGGTCCGCGGCCGCTGACTCCCACGGCACGGTCGGGTTCGGCTTCAGCGACCGGCTCCAGCACGGTCTGCACCGGGGCCTGGGCGCCGTCCCAGATGACGATGAGCTGGGTCTCGTCGACGGGGCAGAGCACGGTCAGCGCACGTCCCCACTGCAGAGCCTCCTCGACCTCCTCCGCGACCGCTTCCCGCTCCTCCCCCGGCGCCTTCTCCACCACCGCGACCTGCACCACGCCGGCGGCCATCAGGCCGGGGGCCAGCGGCTCCACCGCCCGGCCCGCTGACGTCACGTCGCCGACCATCAGGTACTGGAAGGCAGAGGTCCGTGCCGCTTGCACGGCCGCGTGCAGGCGGTGCTCGCGCTCCGTCACCTCCTCCTCGCGCAGCAGCCCGGCCACCATCACGGCCACCTGTTCCAGGCCGAACAGGCCGCGTCCTCCCCAAGGTTCGTCGCGGGAGGCGATCAGCAGCCTGTGCGGCGGCCCGACTCCGACCGGCCACACCTCGACGTACCGCCCGTCCCCGACCCCGCGCACCGGGCCGTGCTCCCGGCCCCGTACGAGCTCGCGCAGCAGGGCCGTCTGCCTGGAGACTTCCGCGGGCCAGTCCTGCTCCCGGTAGCCGTCGACCACCTCCACCTGCGCGCGGGCCTCCCGCGAGACCCAGTCGAGCACCGCCTGAGGCCCTCTGCCCTCGGCCATCGCGTGAGCGGCCACATCGGTGTAGGTCTCCACCTGCCGGACCTCGGCCTGGAGGGCCGCGATCTGGGCGCCCATGAGCGCCTCGGCGACCCGCACCGGTCCGCCGGGGACCAGCGGGGTCAGGACGGGAACGAGTCCGCAGTCAGGCACCTCGTCGAGGTCGTCGAACTCGCCGCAGACCACCACTCCGGCCGCGTTCTCCGCGCGGAGCCGCACCCACTCCAGGGTGCTGTCCGCGGACGTCACGAGCAGCACCCGCTCCGTGCGCTCACCGACCGGGGGGCCGTCGGGCCCGCAGCGCGTGATCCTCTCCACCGCCCTGCCGGGGTCACCGGGCGCGTCTCCCCTGCTGGCCCACTGCAGCAGCGGCGGTGCACCCGCGGTCAGACGGCCCAGCGTCAACATGGCTCCAGCGTCGACCCGGGCACCGTCCGGCGCACCTCGGGGTGATGCGGCGCGGCGGGCGGGAGCGGGGACGGTGGGCCAGGGGGGCTCCGTCCCCTCCGACGGGCAGGCCCCCACCCTGCGATACGCGACCTATGCCACAAATGGGTGAATTATCACCCGGAGGCGATGCGGTTCGGCCGCCGTATCCGGAATAGACCGCTCCCCAGTGCTGCTGAGGCGATCAGATCTGAAGGGTCACGATCAAGGCCGAACCGGAAGGATCCACTGTGACCACGCCGACCGCTCCCCTCACCATCGACGAGTTCGCTCCGCGACTGAACAGCGCCACCGTCATCGACGTCCGCACCCCCGGCGAGTACGGCTCCGGGCACATCCCCGGTGCGTTCAACATCCCGCTGGACCGTCTCGGCGAGGCGCTGCCCTCGCTGCGCACAGCGTCCGAGAAGGGCGAACTCGTCGTCGTCTGCGCTTCCGGAACCCGGTCCGGGGTCGCGTCCGGCCGCCTCGCGGACGAGGGGATCACGGCAGCGTCGCTCGAGGGCGGGACCCAGGCCTGGTCCGGTGGCGGTCACGCGCTGGACCGTCCTGCGGGCGCCCGCGCCGTGTGGCCGATGGAACGTCAGGTCAGGCTGGTCGCCGGTTCGCTGGTGGTGCTCGGCATCCTGCTCGACCTGGCGGTTCCCGGTGCCCGGATCCTTTCGTTCCTGATCGGGGGCGGCCTGGTCTTCTCCGCGCTGAGCAACACGTGCGGCATGGCCGCGGTGCTCTCGAAGCTCCCGTTCAACCGCCGCCAGTCCGGCGACGGGGGCCTGGATGCCACGCTCAGCAGGCTGACCGCGCGGACCGCCGGCACGAGCTGACCGGGGCACCGGTACGGACTCAGCCTGCGCGGCTGCCACGCCTGTGCGCTCGCCGCCCGGTTTCGCCGTGCCCCCGCGCCGCACCGGCCGCCTCGTGCATCTCACGGACGATCCGCTCCCCAGCCGCGACGCCGCGCTCGTCCAGCGCCGTGACGTGGGGGGCGCTCCAGCCGCTGTCGGCCAGTTCACCGTGTCCCGGGAACCAGCCCCGGCCGGCGGCGAGGAGCAGGTCGGCGTCGAGCAGTGAGTCGCCCGCGGCGCAGGTACGCGTCGCCGCGGTGCGCCGTGCGACCTCGGCGACGGCCGCGCTCTTCGTCAGCGGTCCCGGCACGGCGTAGATCTTGCGGCCCTGAAGGGACACCGTCCATCCGCGGGGCTCCGCCCAGGCGGCCAGCTCCTTCACCCATGTCTGCGGCAGCCGTCGGCGGTCGACGACGAGGTACGCGAACAAGTCGTCCGCGACACGGTGCTTGAGCACCCAGTCGCCGCCGGCGGACGTCTCGCGAAGGTGCGCGCGCACCTCGTCCAGCGGGGCACAGGCGGCGAGGCTGCGGCGCACCTGAGCGTTCCACTCCGGGTCCGCCTCGCCGTCGACGAGCAGATGACCGCCGTTGGCGCACACCGCGTAGCGCGCGGGTCCGCCGGGAAGCCGCACACGCCGGTACTGTTCGCGGGTCCTGGTGGTGGCGGGCACGAAGACGCACCGGTCCATCAGCTCCGCCAGCAGTCCGGCGGCCGTCTCGGTCATGTACGACAGGGGCTTGCCCTCGTACACCTCGACGCACAGCAGCCGCGGAGCCTCGCTGTCCGGCACGGTCAGGCCGAGGGCCGCCGCCGAGTAGATCAGCGTGCGGTCGAGGTCGCCGGCGACGAGCGGGAGATCCCGCGCCGTCCCGGGTGGGGTGGGGGCGGTCATCCGGCGGCCCTCCCGTCCGAGCCGGTGGCCCCGCGCGTGTAGCGCGGGTGGATCAGGCCCACGCAGCTGTAGGGCAGTCCGTCCGTCTCCTCGACGGGAACGCCCCGCTGCTCGGCGAGCAGACGCACATGGTCCAGGTCGGAGCCCGCGCCGCGTCGCGTCAGAACCCGCCACGGGACGCGGCGCAGCAGCACGCGCGTCGTCTCGCCGACCCCCGGCTTGACGAGGTTGACGTCGTCGATGCCGTACTCCCGGCTGATCCGCTCGACCGCGCTCCAGCCGGCCCACGTCGGGGCCCGCTCGGCGGACCGCATCGCCGCCGCGTCCTCGGCCGCCGCTTCGGCGACGTCGTCGAAGCGGGCAGTGACCGTGTCCAGGAAGAGGCCGGAGACGTCCGAACCGGCAAGTTCCCGGTAGCACTTGGCGCCGTGGTAGTCGTCCGCGCCGACCAGGTCCGCGCGGAGCACCGTGCGCGATATCAGCCCGGAGACGGTGGAGTTGAGGCAGGCGGACGGTATGAGGAAGTCCTCGCGCGTGCCGTAGGTGCGCACACAGCCCCCGGGGTCGGCGAGCACGGCGATCTCCGGGTCGAACTCCTCGAACTGCGCGACAGCTTCGGCGAGTTCGCGGGTGATCGCGCCCTTGCCCGTCCAGCCGTCGACGAAGACGACGTCGGCGGGGTCGTGGTGCGAGGCGATCCAGCGCAGGGCGTTGGCGTCGATGCCGCGCCCGCGAACGATGGACACCGCGTAGTGCGGCAGGTCCAGGCCGTGGGCCCGCTGTGCCCAGCGCCGCATCAGTACGCCGACGGGCGTGCCCGCGCGGGCGAGCGAGACCAGCACCGGGCGGCCGGTTCCTCGCGGCGCCCGTTCGGCGAGCACGGTCTCCGTGACGGTGCCGACCGCGCGCGCGACGCGGCCCGCGGATGCCTCCAGCGCGCTGTGGAAGAGCCGCTCGTACTCCGGGCTCGGCTGGTATTCGACGGGCAGCGACTCCGCGTAGTGCGCCCCGCCGCTCTGGATCGCCTCCTCGCGCTCCTCGGTCGGGGCTTCCAGCTGCGTCTCGGACAGGTCCTGCAGCAGCCAGCCGACCTCGTCGGGTGCGTACGAGGAGAAGTGCGGGCCGCGCAGCGGTGCGGGCAGCGGACGGTAGGCCGGGACGACCGTGAGCAGCACGCTGTCCGTGTGCTCGCGCAGCCGGTTCAGCAGTCCGCCGGGCGCGTGCAGGGCCGCGGTGTCGGAGGCCGAGTCCGTCACGACGACGACGGCGTCGAAGCGGCGCCCGGGGTCGCCTCCGGGCGCGACGTTGTACGCATAGCGCGTCGCGGCGCCGGGCTCACCGGCCCCCTCGCCCTTGTCCCCGTCGGTCTCTTCGTGTTCCGGGAAGGAGAGGCACGTGCGGACCGCGTAGGCCGGGTCGTCCACGGCGAGCACGGGCGAACGCGTCGTGGTGGAGAAGCGCACCTCCGCCTTCCCTTCCAGCCGCTCCTCCAGGGCGACGGCGAGGCGCAGCGGCGCGTACATCAACTCTTCGCAGCCCAGCACCAGTACGCGCGGGGCCGGCCGGTCGTCCCGGGCCGCGTCCTGCACGGCGTCGACGGTGCCCGTCTCCGCCAGTGCGGAGGCCAGCCGTGCGGCCATGCCGGGCAGTGCCGCGTCCAGGCGTGCGCTGTGGGCGGCCGTGAAGCCGTGCCGTCCGCCGTCGGGCAGGCGCAGCGGCCAGCCGAGGTCCACCGGGGTCGCCGGGCTCACACGGCGCGGCCCCGGCACGCGCGCGGCAGAGGCGTCCGCCCCGGCCCGCGGCTCCACCGACACGGCCGTTGCCTCTGCCTGCGCTTCGGCCTCCGCCACCAGCCGCTGCCCGCGCTCCAGCACGTCGTGCGGGAGCGAGACCCGCCCACGTGCCAGCGCGACCACGTCCACACGCGCGCCGAGTTCGGCCGCGAACTTCTCCAGTGCGGCCGCGTCGTCGGCGGAGCGCATATCGGTCAGCGCCACGACGACGTACCGCTCCCGCGGATGACGCCTGTGCAGCGCGGCGACGGTGTTGCGAATGGTGCGGCCCGTGGAGAACTCGTCGTCGACGAGCACGAGCGGCCCGTCCCCGCCGAGCAGCCCGGGGTCCTCCGGGAGCAGCAGATGGGACGTGGCGTGGCTGTGCTCCTCCTCGAACCCGCCGGCGGTGGCCACTCCCCTCACGGCCCGCCGCGTCGAGTGCAGGTACGTGACGCCACCGATGCCGTCGGCGACGCAGTGCCCGAGGCCCGTGGCCGTCTCCGCGTAGCCGAGCACCACGGCACGGTCGGCGAGGGCGTCGCCCAGCAGCGTCCGTACGTCCCGTCCCAGCCGCAGGCCGACCCCGCGCACGGTTCCGGGCCGCTCCGGCACGTGCTTGCCCAGGACGCGCGAGACGAGGAGGTGCGCGCGCTTGGGGTTGCGGCGCAGTGCCAGGCCCATCAGGTCCCGCAGGCCCTCGCCGCTCAGCCTCACCTCCAGCCGCTCGGCGACCCATTCGCCGGACCACACCGCACCGCTCACAGCCTCGCTCATCCCTTCGCCCGTCCCTCTTCCGCCGGCTCGCCGTCGGCCCGCGCGCCCGCCACGAGGAGGTCGACGAAGCCGACGCCCTCGCGCGCCACCCCGAACAACTCCGCGCGCAGGAGCGTCCGCTCGGCCCACGCCCGGTGCGGCTTCACCTCGTTCATCTTGTTCGTGTAGGCGGACCGCACGACACCACCGCCGCTGCGTTCCGGCCGCAGGATGTCGGTGGCGTCGCTGTACTCCTCCAGGCTCACCACGGACAGCGCGTGCACCGGCAGCACATGCGAGGGGTGGATGCAGGTCTTGCCGAGCAGGCCGTTGGCCCGGTCCAGTTCGATCTCGCGCAGCAGTCCGTCCATGTCGTGATCGATGAGCGCGGTACGCAGCTCCTCCGCGCGCCCGGTGAAGATGCTCTGCCTCAGCTGGGGCTTGAACATCCTCTCCTGGAGGCGGAAGTACTCCCACACCGGTCCCGTGACCGTGTAGCCGCTGCCGTCCACACGACCCAGCACGTTGACCACGTCACCGATGACGGAGGCGACGAGCTGCACGTCGTAGGCGGTCATCTCCGGCGTGCGGCGCAGCCCGTACGCGGAGCAGAAGTCGGTCACGCCCAGTCGCAGCGCGAGCACCCGCTCCCGGTACTTGTCGACGGCCCGGGCGATGCCGGCGAGCGTCCCGCCACGGGACTCCAGGTGCATGAGGCCCGGGGACTCCAGTACGGGCATCGCGAACAGCCTCCGGCCCACCGCGGCTTCGGCCTCCACCAGCGCCTCCAGGAACGGGATGCCGCGCTCCTCGGTGAACTTGGGCAGCACGAACCCCGAGAGCAGTCCGGCCGCGGCGCCCATGCGCGCCACGAGATCGATGATCTGCTCCGGCTCCCGGACCCGTATGAACAGCAGCGGGACGTCCCGCTCCCGCAGACCGGCGTCCCCGTCCGCGAGTTGCTCGAACTGCCGCACCAGGTTGTCCTCGGCCGCCGCGACCTCCGCGTCGCTGATGGAGTCCTCCAGGCACAGCACCATGGACACCACGCCGCGCCGGGCCTGCTTGACCACGTCGGCGGCGAGGCTCGTGCGCGTGGCCGGACAGTAGAGGGTGCCGCCGAGCGCGGCGGCGAGCCTGCGCCCCGATGATTCCGCCGTGAACTCGGCGGGTTCGTGCTGGAACAGCGCGCCCCGCACCTCAGGTGGGAGTTGACCGAAATGCCGCATGCATGACCCCGATTTCCTTCGCGCGGCATCCGGCAGGGCCGACGCGGTCGCTGTCGATCGTGCGCAGCCCGTCCCGCCACCGCATGTGCCGTCCGGCGGCGAGAAGCAGCCGCTCATCGTACGTATGGGAGGGGCCCATTGGTTCCAATCGATGATGAAAAATGTGTTACCACCCGGTACACACCGGCCCACCACCGGCCTCCCGCGTTGTCCTGACGCACGGACGGAAGGCAGGATGAGCCCATGACGCACGCCATGGTGAAGGGCTCAAACGTTCAGCTGGAGACTGTGGCGGTGCGCGCCGTCCTGTGCTGGTTCGCCGGGTCCGGTGTGCCCGACGTGGATGTGTCGGCGCTGCTGCTGGACGAGAGCGGGCGCGTCGACTCCGACGAGGACTTCGTGTTCTACAACCAGCCGCGGCACCCGTCCGGCGCTGTCAGCCACGTGGCCAAGACGCAGGAGCACGGCGGGATGCGCGACTCGGTCGAGGCCGACCTGGGTGCCCTCGCTCCCCGGGTTGACCGGGTTCTGCTGGCCGCCTCGACGGACGGCGGTACCTTCCGCGACGTACGGCAGCTGCGGCTGCTGGTGTACGCAGGCACCGGGCAGGCCGCCGAGGGCGAGCCGGTGCTGCAGTTCGACATCGAGCCGGAGACGGGCGCCGAGACGGCGATGATCTGCGGCGAGCTGTACAGACGCGGCACGGACTGGAAGTTCCGTGCGCTGGGCCAGGGTTACGACACGGGGCTGGTCGGACTGGCCACCGAGTACGGGATCACCGTCGAGGAGCCGGAGCCCGGTTCCCGGCCGGAGCCGGCTGCCGCCGCGCCGCCCGCACCGTCGGTCCCGCCCCAGACGTCCGCTCCCACGGACGACGCGACCGTGCCGGCCTTCGCGACCCCGCAGCGTCAGGAGCCCGAGGACTTCCCCCTCGCTGCTCCCTCCCCGGGGCCGGCGGCCGCCGGTCACGCACCCACCGCGCCGTCGCCCATCGCGGCGGCCGGGCCGGGGCCCGCGGCGCCCACGCAGGGCTACGCCTACCCGCAGCAGCCCCAGCAGCCGCCCGCCACCCGGCCCGCGTACGGATATCCGCAGCCCGCCTACGGCTACCCGCAGCCGGACCCGGACTTCACGCTGCCGCCCCAGGGCCCCCAGTTCCAGAACAACTGAGAGGGGCGGCCGCCCTCGGCCCGGGCCGGAGTCAGGTCCTGCCGGCCTTGTATCCGCGGCCCCACTGCAGGCCCCAGCCGTAGAGCCGGTCCAGCTCGGACTGGAAGCCGTAGACGTAGCGCACTTGGCGGCGGACCATCAGCTGGTCCTTCTCGTGCTCCATGAGCAGGACGGCACACGAGCGTGCCTGCGGGGCCCGTTGGTCGAGGCTCACCTCGACGCGCGGGCCGTTGCTCGGGAAGAGCGTGAGGACCGCGTGCGTACGGTCGAACGCGGGGGTGCCGTCGTAGATGTAGACGAAGAACAGCAGCCGCTTGATGTCGTCCTTGTGGTCGAGATTCACATAGATCGTCTCGCCGGACGGTGAGCCGAAGCGGTCGTCACCCGTGAGCTTCACATACGGCGGGGAGTTCCAGTCGCCGAGGAAGTTGCCGAGCGGCTGCACAACTCCCTTGCTGCCGTCGGCCAGTTCGTACATGCACGCGAGGTCGAGGTCGACGTTGACGACGCCCTGCGTGTGCGCCTGAACGACCTGCGGCTTCAGTGCCTGGAACGGATGCCGGAGCGAGCCGCGGCGTCCGGTTCTCCCGTCGAAGTCCGAAGTCCGCATGCGCCAGGACAGATTGACCCGCAGGCTGCCGTTGTCGGCGCCCTGCTCGGTGAGCGATACCGACGAGTGACGCTTGGTCAGCTCGGTCGCGTAGCTCGAACCGCCACCCATCATGTCGAACTTCGCACTGCGCCGACGCATCCCGGCGCCGCTGCGCCAGTTCTCCCAAAGGGAGACCATCCCGCACCCCCACTCGAACTCCAACTGCCTCGGGGCGGCTCCGAGTCGGGACTCGGAGCCGCCCCGTTAGAGCGTTCCGCAAACAGGCCACCGTGACACCCGGAGCGTACGAGCTGCCGCATCTTCCGGGATCACAGGGGGCTCACGCCTTGGAGCTGACCTCCTCGTCCGAGGCCTCGCCCTTCTCGCCGCCGCTCTCGTTCGACTGAGCGACCCGCTGGTTGCGCCGGACCGAGGACCAGAAGGACGCGCCGATCAGCGCGACACCGATCAGGCCGGTGACCACCTCGTTGATCTCGTACTTGATCGTGACGAGCAGGATGGCCGCGAGCGCACCGATCGCGTAGTGGGCGCCGTGCTCCAGGTAGACGTAGTCGTCGAGCGTGCCCTGCCGGACGAGATAGACCGTGAGTGACCGTACGTACATCGCGCCGATGCCGAGACCGAGCGCCATCCAGAAGATGTGGTTGGTGATCGCGAAGGCACCGATGACGCCGTCGAAGGAGAAGGAGGCGTCGAGCACCTCGAGGTAGAGGAACATGAAGAAGGCTGCCTTGCCGGCTATTCCGACGAGGGACGGATCCTTGCCTTCCTTCTTGGCCTCCTCCTCGGCCTCGTGCTCGCGTTCCTCCTCTTCCTCCAGCCTGTTCTCGAAGTGGCTGGAGAGACCGCCGACGATCAGGTACGTGATGAGACCGGCGACGCCGGACAGCAGCACCGTGGCGGACTTGTCCGCGTGAGCCCCGCCGTGCTGGTGCGCCTCGACGGCGAAGGTCATGGCGGAGACCAGCAGCACGATCAGGGCGATGCACACGGAGAGCATGTCGACCTTGCCGAGCTTGGCCAGGGGCCGCTCGAGCCAGGCGAGCCACTTGTACTCCCGCTCCTCGAAGATGAAGTCGAGGAAGATCATCAGGAGGAACATGCCACCGAAGGCCGCGATGGCCGGGTGCGCGTCCGTCACGAGCTGCTGGTACTTGTCCGGGTCCGCCAGCGCGAGATCGACGGCCTCGATGGGCCCGATCTTGGCGCTGATGGCCACGATGACAACCGGGAAGACCAGCCTCATCCCGAACACGGCGATGAGGATGCCGATGGTCAGGAAGATGCGCTGCCAGAAGGCGTTGAGCTTTTTCAGCACACCGGCGTTGACGACCGCGTTGTCGAAGGACAGCGAGATCTCCAGGACGGAGAGGATCGCCACGACGGCGAAACCCTGCCACCCCCAGAGCAACGCGGCGAGGGCGAATCCCGCGGCCGTGACGCCGAAGGACCAGCCGAAGGTTTTCAAGAGCACTGGGCTACCCAATCCGCTTTACGAACACATGACCTTTGCTTACGAAACATTGACCCCGAAGTCTAGGGCGATGCCTCGCAAGCCTGAGGCGTACCCCTGTCCAACGGCCCGGAACTTCCACTCGCCCCCGCGCCGGTACAACTCCCCGAAGATCATCGCGGTTTCCGAGGAGGCGTCCTCAGTGAGGTCGTAACGCGCCAGCTCCTGCCCGTCCTCCTGGTTCAGGACGCGGATGTAGGCGTCGGTGACCTGCCCGAACGTCTGCTGGCGGGGCTCGGCGTCGTAGATGGAGACAGGGAAGACGATCTTCTCCACATGGGCGGGAACGAGCGGCAGGTCCACCAGAACCGTCTCGTCGTCCTCGCCGTCGGTGCCGCCGACGAGCTCGTCGCCTGTGTGTTCGACGGAGCCATCGGGGCTCTTGAGGTTGTTGTAGAAGACGAAGTACTCGTCGCCGAGGACCCGGCCGTTCGCGCACAGCAGAGCACTGGCGTCCAGGTCGAAGGCGGCGCCGGTGGTGGAACGGGCCTTCCAGCCGAGCCCGATCCGGACCTGGGTCAGGTTCGGTGCGGCCTTCGAGAGGGAGACATTTCCCCCCTTGGCGAGCGTCACGCCCATGTTCTGATCCTCTCCCCGGTGTTGATGCACCCCAGTGTCCCGACATCACCAGGCGCCGCACACCTCCGGTTCACGGAAGTCTGCGGCGCCGGTGGCTGCCGGGATCCGTCAGACGTTGACCCCGAAGTCCTGCGCGATGCCGCGCAGTCCCGACGCATAGCCCTGGCCGATGGCACGGAACTTCCACTCCGCGCCGTGCCTGTAGAGCTCGCCGAAGACCATGGCCGTCTCCGTGGAGGCGTCCTCGCTCAGGTCGTAGCGCGCCAGCTCGTTGTTGTCGGCCTGGTTGACGACGCGGATGAAGGCGTTGCGGACCTGGCCGAAGCTCTGCTGGCGGCTCTCGGCCTCGTAGATGGAGACAGGGAAGACGATCTTCTCCACGTCGGCCGGCACACCCGCCAGATTGACCTTGATGACCTCGTCGTCGCCCTCGCCCTCACCGGTGAGGTTGTCGCCGGTGTGCTCGACGGAGCCGTCGGGGCTCTTGAGGTTGTTGAAGAATACGAAGTTCTTGTCGTTGCCGACCTTGCCCTCGCCGTTCGCAAGCAGGGCGCTGGCATCGAGGTCGAAGTCCGAGCCCGTGGTCGTACGGGCGTCCCAGCCCAGACCTACGATCACGGCCGTCAGATTCGGGGCCTCCTTGGTCAGCGAGACGTTGCCGCCTTTGCTGAGGCTGACTCCCACGAGTCCTCCAGGTGTCTGTTCGAAGGAGCACCGTGTACGTGCCCCCGTTCCTGTTGCGGTTTGCTCCTGTTGCTGTCGGATCAACGAATCGATCCTAGTGAGCGGTTCCCCACGCTCCCAGGGCCTCGGTCAGAGGGCTTTGAGCGCCTTGACGTACTCGTTCAGGTCACGCGCCTCGGGAATGGCGTTGACGACGTTCCAGCGGACGACGCCCTCGGTGTCGATCACGAAGGTTCCGCGCACGGCGCAGCCCTTCTCCTCGTCGAAGACACCGTAGGCGCGGGAGGCCTCCCCGTGCGGCCAGAAGTCCGACAGGAGCGGGTACTCCAGCCCCTCCTGGTCGGCGAAGACGCGCAGCGCGAAGGGCGAATCGTTGGAGACGGCGAGCAGCTGCACGTCGTCGTTGACGAACGACGGGAGCTCGTCACGCAGCGCGCACAGCTCGCCCGTGCACACCCCCGTGAACGCGAAGGGGTAGAAGAGCAGAACGACGTTCTTCTTGCCCCGGAAGTCGGACAGCGAGACCGCTTCGCCGTGCTGACTCTTCAGTGTGAAGTCCGGTGCCTTGGTGCCGACCTCGATTGCCATGGGATGAAGATCCCCTTCCGTGCTGACGGTCG
Source organism: Streptomyces sp. TAA486 (assembly GCF_000426165.1). Lineage (NCBI taxonomy): Bacteria > Bacillati > Actinomycetota > Actinomycetes > Kitasatosporales > Streptomycetaceae > Streptomyces > Streptomyces sp. TAA486. Next base: position 192,110 of record NZ_AUEV01000003.1, read on the forward strand.
ATGGAGACGTTCTGTGGTCGCGGACCCGCAGACGGCGGCGCCTTCCCGCGGCGTCCGCGGAGCGCCTGACGGAACGGCGGTTCGCCGTCACGGGACGCCGGCGCAGTCTTTCACTTCCGCCCCTGGAGCGAGTCGGGCCCCCGGCAGCGAAGCTGCCGGGGGCCCGATCGTGTCTGGTTCGCTGCTGGGACAGCTTCCTCGGTCTGCGTCCGAGGCGGCCCCGGGCTACCGCTTGCCGGTGCGAGCCGCCTTGGGCGTGACCAGACGGCTTCCGCTCCAGTCCTTGCCCGCGTTGACGGTGCTGGTCTGGGCGAGCCCGGCGGTCTGCGCCGCCTCACCGATCTCACTCGGCTCGACGTAGCCTTCGCGGCCGGTCTTGGGGGTCAGCAGCCAGACAGGAGAACCCGCGTCGATCATCGTGGTGGCATCCACCAGCGCGTCCGTCAGGTCGCCGTCATCCTCGCGGAACCACAGCATCACGGCATCGGCCACGTCGTCGTGGTCCTCGTCGACGAGCTCCGTACCCGTGATGGCCTCGATGCCCTCACGGAGTGCCTGCTCGGCGTCGTCGTCGTACCCGAGCTCCTGGACCACCTGTCCGGGCTGGAAACCCAGCCTTGCGGCGGGGTTGGTCCGCTCCTCCGCGTGGTCCGCGGTCGCGCTCACGGATTGCCTCCTGTCTCTTGCTGGAATCTGCCTTGCGCCCCGCGCGCACGCGAGGCAATGGCCGTAGTCCACACGGGCAGGGCGGATCGCGCAAGTACCCCACCATCCATCCCGCCCAAACGCCTACGTGTCCTCCCACAATGCCCGATGAGCAGTGATTCGCGCCACATCGACCGGAGAGATATACACCGGTTTCCCACCTTCCGCACCGAGTGCACCAGCGGCCGCACGACTCTTCGACGCCGGGCGTAGGGTGGCAATTCGGCCGCCCCATTTGACCCTTCCCTTCGCGCGCTGATGAGACGGAACCGGGTTACCCCGCAGTAGAGGTGACGCGGACGCAGCGGCAGTGGACGATGGAGTCGGCGCGACACCAAGGCAGACAGATCACGACCAGCGAAGGAACAGCGTGGCTTCCGGATCCGATCGCAACCCGATCATCATTGGCGGCCTTCCCAGCCAGGTCCCGGACTTCGATCCCGAGGAGACCCAGGAATGGCTCGACTCGCTCGACGCCGCCGTCGACGAGCGCGGACGGGGACGGGCCCGCTATCTCATGCTCCGGCTGATCGAGCGGGCGCGCGAAAAGCGCGTCGCCGTACCGGAGATGCGCAGCACCGACTACGTGAACACGATCGCCACGCGGGACGAGCCCTTCTTCCCGGGTAACGAGGAGATCGAGCGCAAGGTCCTCAACGCGACCCGCTGGAACGCCGCGGTGATGGTCTCCCGCGCGCAGCGCCCCGGCATCGGGGTGGGCGGGCACATCGCGACCTTCGCCTCTTCCGCCTCCCTCTACGACGTGGGCTTCAACCACTTCTTCCGCGGCAAGGACGAGGGGGACGGCGGCGACCAGGTCTTCTTCCAGGGCCACGCCTCCCCCGGCATCTATGCGCGCGCGTTCCTGCTCGACCGGCTCTCCGAGGCGCAGCTGGACGGCTTCCGGCAGGAGAAGAGCAAGGCGCCCAACGGACTCTCCAGCTATCCGCACCCGCGGTCCATGCCGGACTTCTGGGAGTTCCCCACGGTCTCGATGGGGCTCGGGCCCATCGGCGCGATCTATCAGGCCCGGATCAACCGCTACATGGAGGCGCGCGGCATCGCCGACACCTCCAAGTCGCATGTGTGGGCGTTCCTCGGCGACGGGGAGATGGACGAGCCCGAGTCGCTGGGGCAGCTCTCTCTGGCCGCGCGCGAGGGGCTGGACAATCTCACCTTCGTCATCAACTGCAACCTTCAGCGGCTCGACGGCCCCGTGCGCGGCAACGGGAAGATTATCCAGGAGCTGGAGTCGTACTTCCGCGGCGCCGGCTGGAACGTGATCAAGCTGGTCTGGGACCGCTCGTGGGACCCGCTGCTCGCCCAGGACCGCGACGGTGTGCTGGTCAACAAGCTCAACACCACGCCCGACGGCCAGTTCCAGACGTACGCCACCGAGAGCGGCGCCTACATCCGTGATCACTTCTTCGGTGGTGACCAGCGGCTGCGGGCGATGGCCGAGAACATGACCGACGACCAGCTCCTGCACCTGGGACGCGGCGGCCATGACCACCGCAAGGTGTATGCGACGTACAAGGCGGCCAAGGAGCACCAGGGCCAGCCGACGGTGATCCTTGCGCAGACCATCAAGGGCTGGACGCTGGGGCCGAACTTCGAGGGCCGCAACGCCACGCACCAGATGAAGAAGCTGACGATCGACGATCTCAAGGGCTTCCGCGACCGGCTGCGCCTGCCGATCCCCGACAAGGAGCTGGAGTCCGGCGCCCCGCCGTACTACCACCCGGGCAGGGACTCGGAAGAGATCCAGTACATGCACGACCGCCGCAGGGAACTGGGCGGGTACGTGCCCACGCGCGTGAACCGCTCCAAGCCGCTGAAGCTCCCCGGCGACAAGGCCTACGCGGCGGTGAAGAAGGGATCCGGCCAGCAGCAGATCGCCACCACCATGGCCTTCGTGCGGCTGCTGAAGGACCTGATGCGGGACAAGGAGATCGGGAAGCGGTTCGTTCCGATCGCGCCTGACGAGTACCGCACCTTCGGAATGGACTCCTTCTTTCCCTCGGCCAAGATCTACAACCCGCTGGGGCAGAGCTACGAGTCCGTCGACCGCGAACTGCTGCTGGCGTACAAGGAGTCGCCGAGCGGCCAGATGCTGCACGACGGCATCACGGAGGCCGGCTGTACGGCGGCCGCGACCGCTGCGGGGTCGGCCTACGCGACGCACGGCGAGCCTCTGATCCCGATCTACGTCTTCTACTCGATGTTCGGGTTCCAGCGGACCGGCGACCAGTTCTGGCAGATGGCCGACCAGATGTCGCGGGGCTTCGTATTGGGCGCGACCGCGGGCCGTACGACCCTGACCGGCGAAGGCCTGCAGCACGCGGACGGCCATTCCCAGCTGCTGGCGTCGACCAACCCGGCCGCCGTCTCCTACGACCCGGCCTTCGGCTTCGAGATCGCGCACATCGTCAGGGACGGGCTGCAGCGGATGTACGGCTCCACGCCGGAGCACCCGCAGGGCGAGGACGTCTTCTACTACCTCACCGTCTACAACGAGCCCATCAAGCAGCCCGCCGAGCCTGCGGACGTGGACGCCGAGGGCATCATCCGGGGCCTCTACCGCTACAGCGTGGGTGCGAAGGGCACGATCCCCGCGCAGATCCTCGCCTCGGGCGTCGCCATGCCGTGGGCCCTCGAGGCTCAGAAGATCCTGGCCGAGGAGTGGAACGTCAAGGCGGACGTCTGGTCGGCGACCTCCTGGAACGAGCTGCGCCGTGAAGCGGTGGATGCCGAGGAGCACAACCTGCTCCACCCCGAGGAGGAACAGCGCGTCCCGTACGTGACGCGGAAGCTCCAGAGCGCCGACGGACCCAAGGTGGCCGTCTCGGACTGGATGCGGTCCGTGCCGGACCAGATCGCCCGCTGGGTGCCCGGCACCTACCAGTCCCTGGGCGCCGACGGCTTCGGCTTCGCCGACACCCGGGGAGCGGCCAGGCGCTTCTTCCACATCGACGCGCAGTCGATCGTGCTGGCCGTGCTGACGGAGCTGGCACGGGAGGGGAAGATCGACCGCTCGGCCCTGAAGCAGGCCCTCGACCGGTACCAGCTGCTGGACGTGGCGGCCGCGGACCCGGGCGCGGCGGGCGGCGACGCCTAGCTTCCCGGGGTCTGCGGGCCGGGTCATCGCCCCCGGACGTACGGCAACGGAGCGCGACGGCTCGGTACGGCACAGCTGTACCGGGCCGTCGCGCTGTGCGCGTCCGGCGCCGCGGCACAAGGACCAGCCACCGAGGGGCGTGCCGACTCGGCCCGGACACCCCACGCTCGTACGCAGTGCGCGCCACAACGACCGCCGCACCCGCACCACGCGCACGGCTCGCACCGCCGCGCTGTGACAGCGGCGCATCAGCGCTCCCAGACCTTGAACGCCCGCACCCTGTAAGCGCCTTCGGGCGTCCATGAGCCCGAAGGATGGGTGTGGAAGTCGCGCGTCTCCGCGCACTCACCGCTCTCGTAGACGGTGACCGGGCGGCCCATGCGGTTGGCGAACGACTCCGCCCCCGCATGCCCGGGAAGCCGCTGACAGCTCCCGATGGAGATCTCCCTCAGCACGTACTCACGCCGCTCGCCCCGGAACTGCGCATCCGGCCACAGGCAGAGCTCACCTGCCGCGCAGTCACCCAGCCTCGGCCCTGCCTGCGCCTGCGGTGGCGCCGCCACAGCCCCCGCGGCCACGGCGCCCAGTGCCAGCGCGCCGGCCGCCACGCCTCGCGCCGCCATCCAGGGGCCAGGGCCCGCCCCCCGGCCCCTGCCGTACGCGCCCCGCATCGCGGGCTCGCCCCGTCCGGACATGCCTCGCCAGTATCTGCGCATTCCGACCACTCCCCCGTACCGGCCGGGCCAGAGCACCCGGCGTCGTGACCAGCATGAACGGGGGCCAGGGCAAGGCCAAGAGAAACCCGTCCGGTTCACCAGGACCGGTGGTGGAGTTATCCACAAGCGCGGTGCGTGCGACGTGGAGACACCTCGGGGCGGACGGTCACGACCGTCCGCCCCGAGGTTCGCAGCCCTGTCGCCGTCAGACGTGCACGGACGGCCCCGCGTCGTTCGTGCCGCGCTTGGTGAAGAAGGCGACCCCGGAGGCGAACACCGCCACGACGCCGGCGCACATGAAGGCCAGCCCCATCCCCGAGATGAACGAGTCGTGCACGACATCCTTCATCGCCTCGGCGATCTGCGCGGGGGTGCCCGCCGGTGCCGGAGGCGCGACGCCGACCTCGGCGGCGCCCTTGAGCTTGTCCTCCTGGCCGGGCGGCAGGGGCGGCAGCTTGGCGTCCGCCCACTTCTCCGGCAGCGCGTCGTCGACCCGGGTGGCCATGACGACTCCCAGCACCGCGGTGCCGAGGCTTCCGCCCACCTGCATCGCCGCCTGCTGGAGTCCGCCCGCGACGCCCGAGTGCTCCAGCGGCGCGTTCCCGACGATGACGTCGGTGGCGCCGACCATCACCGGCGCGAGGCCGAGGCCCAGCAGCGAGAACCACAGGGAGGTGACGGCGGCACCGCTGTCCGCGTCCAGCGTCGAGAGCCCGAACATCGCGACCGCGGTGATCAGCATGGCGCCGACGAGCGGACCACGCGGCCCGACCTTGGAGATCAGCCCGCCGGCCACGGGCGAGGCGATGATCATCATCGCCGTGAGCGGCAGCAGCCGGATCCCGCTGTCCACGGGCGACATGCCGTGCACGTTCTGCAGGTAGAAGGTGACGAAGAAGATGCCGCCCATGAATCCGAAGGCCATCAGCACCATCAGCACCGTGCCGGCCGTCAGCGGGATCGAGCGGAACATGCTCAGCGGAACCAGCGGTTCCTTCGCCTTCGACTCCCAGAGCCCGAAGATCAGGAACGCGGCGAGCGAACCGCCGAGGAAGCCCAGCGTGGACGCATCGCTCCAGCCCCACGTCGGCGCCTTGATCAGTGCCCAGATCAGGCAGAACATCGCGCCGGACAGCAGCACGATGCCCGGGACGTCGAAGGAACGGGGGGCCTTCTCCGCCCGGTGGTCCCGGAGGATGAACAGACCCATCAGCAGTGCGGCCAGACCGACCGGGATGTTGATGAAGAAGACCGATTCCCAGCTGACCTTCTCGACGAGGAGCCCGCCGACGATGGGCCCGGCCGCGGTCGAGGCGCCGATGACCGCGCCCCAGACCCCGATGGCCGCGTTGAGCTTCTCGGCGGGGAAGGAGGCGCGCAGCAGGCCGAGCGCCGCGGGCATCAGCAGCGCTCCGAAGAGCCCCTGCAGCACGCGGAAGGCGACGACCAGCGAGACGCTGCCGCCCAGCCCGATCGCTCCGGACGCCGCGGCGAAGCCGACGACTCCGAGCAGGAAGGTCTGCCTGTGACCGAACCTGTCACCGAGCTTGCCCGCGGTGATCAGGGCGACGGCGAGGGCGAGCAGATATCCGTTGGTGATCCACTGGACGTCGGCGAGCGATGCGCCGAGGTCCTTCTGGATGGCCGGGTTGGCGATCGCGACGATGGTCCCGTCGAGGGCGACCATCGTGATGCCGATCGCCACGGTCACGAGGGTCAGCCACGGGTGGCCGCGGACACCCGAGCGAGGTTCCGGTGCGCCTGATACGCCTGGTATGCCTGGTTCACGCGGGCCGGGCGGATCCGGGGTCCGGCCCGTGGGCGTGCTGGTCTGGGAGCTCATGATGCGAGGCTAATGACAGTCGCTGACAATTGACAAACAAAATTATTCGTCGGTAGATGTCAGGCTGCTCACATCCGGCAGGCCACCCGCGGCCCGGCGGATTCCGCAGAGCCACGTCCGCGACCCCGGCCGCGACAGCGTCCGGTCCGTGCATGCTGTGCCGTTGGAGAACCAACGGCGAACCACTGGGAGGTGGCCGAAGTGACCGGTCTGCGTGAGCGGAAGAAGCAGCGCACCCGGGACTCGCTCGTCCGTGCCGCCTGCGAGCTCTTCGTCGAGCAGGGCTACGAGGAGACCACCGTCGACGAGATCGTGGCCGCCGTGGACGTCTCCCAGCGCACCTTCTTCCGCTACTTCACCAGCAAGGAGGAAGTGGCCTTCTCCCTCCAGGCGCTCGTCTCGGAGCGGTACGTGGAGGCCGTACGCACGCGGCCGCCCGGGGACGCCCCCGTCGAGGTGCTGCGCAGCACGCTCGACGAGACGTGGGAAAGCATCGGCGAGGCCATCGAGGAGATCGTCCCCCTCACGCTGTACATGAGGATGTGGCAGATCATCGAGACCACGCCCTCTCTCGTGGCCGTCGAACTCCGCCACGCCGTGGAGATGGAGGAACGGCTGGCCGCCGAGATCGCCCGGCGCGAGGGCGTGGATCCGGACACCGACCCCCGGCCGCGGGTCCTCGTGGCGGCGTTCTCCGGTGTGATGCGTGCCGCCTTCCGCCGCTGGAGCTTCGGCGGGGACCTCACGGTGGCCGCGGCGCAGCACATGGTCGAGTCGTACGTCGACCAGCTGGGACCTGCCCTTTCGGATGATTGGGGCGACCCCGTCGGCGACCCCGTCCGCCCCGAGTCGTCCTGACTCCGGGTCACCTCGCGAGGCGCCTGGGAGACCACATCCAACTGATGTGCGCCACGGGCCGGTTCGCGGCCCGGCCCGACGGCAACGCACCGGCGAGAACCACCTCGTACACCTCGCAACACCACGACAGCCACAGGCCCGTCCGAAACTGACCCAATCAGGCATGCCGAAACGTGAGATGGGTCACGGCGCACACGAGCACTCGACCCCGTCTCCTAGGGTTGCTGTCCAGTGAATTCCTTCCCGGCCCTCAGCAACCCCCTGTCCGGATCAGGCCTCCCGTCCGCGGGAGCCCCGGGCACTGCTTTCTGGCGCACGGTGCTCGCACTGGCCGTGGTGCTGGTCCTGCTGGCGACAACGGGGTGGACGGCGATCCGCGAGCACGACGGGACGCCGGGCCCCTACGCCGCGAGCCTGCTCGCCTGGAAGAAGGGCTCCATCGCCGGCCGCCAGCTGCCCGACCCGGACGAGAAGCCCGGAGCGGTCGCCCGGTTCTTCCGTTCGCTGAGCACAAGCCAGCAGGAGCGCTTGGCCGACCGCTACCCGCTCGTCGTGGGAAACCTGGGCGGCGCCCCCGTCCAGCTGCGCTACGACGCGAACCACAAGGCGCTGGTCGAGGCGCGGGACATCGAGCGCAAACGTATGAACGACCAGCGGCTGACCGACGACGGGCGCCAGACCGCGAGCCACCGCATGGAGCGCTTCGAGTCCATGCTCGACCCGGCGCGCCAGATCCTCGCCTTCGACCCGACGGGACGCGGCCGCGCGGCGGAGGTCTTCGGCGATCTGGACCGGGCGCAGCGGGTGTCGGTCGTCGTTCCGGGCGTGGACACCAACCTCCTGACGTTCGAGAAGTCCGACCGCCCGTACTCCGCACCCGCCGGCATGGCACGTGCGCTCCAGGAGCGGCAGCGCACCGCCTCGCCGGGCGCATCCACGGCGACCATCGCCTGGGCCGACTACACGGCACCGACGGGTCTCGGCGTCGAGGCCGCCTCCGGCAACCTCGCCGAAGAGGGCGCGCAGCGGCTCACCGACTTCGTGCAGAGCTTGCACAGCCCGCACATCGCGCTGTTCTGCCACAGCTACGGCTCGGTCGTGTGCGGTGACGCGGCGGACGGGCTGCCACCGCGCGTCACCGACATCGCGGTCTCCGGCAGCCCCGGAATGCGCGTGGACCACGCCGACGATCTCGGCACCGACGCCAACGTCTGGGCCGTGCGCGACAAGGACGACTGGATCGCCGACGTGCCCCACATGGAGGTCGGCGGCCTCGGTCACGGCGCCGACCCCGTCTCCCCCGGATTCGGTGCCCGCAGGCTCTCCTCGAACGGTGCCTTCGGGCACACCGGCTACTACGTGCCGGGCACCGGGAGCCTCGACAATTTCGCGGAGATCGCGACAGGTTCGTACGACACCGTCAGCTGTGCGACCAGTGACCCCGGCTGCGTCGGGGCCCCCACCAAGACCGCATAGCGGCGGGGTGCATTCCCGGCACAGGCGCGCATATGCCCCGTAAATGAAGGCGATTACGCGCGTAGCGTCGAGTGGGGGGACGAGCGGGCGCCTCGCGCATACGATGGGCCGCATGGGTGACGTACTGGCTGGAATTCACTCCGCCTGGGAGTTCGAAGCCGACTCCGTGCTCATCCGCTTCGAACGGGGGATCCGCACACCGAAGCTCTTCCACGTGCTCGGAGAGCGGCGCGTCCCGTACGAGGCACTGAGCAGCGTCGAGCTCGCCCCGGGTGGCAAGCGCGGCACCGTGGTGCTGCGTGCCGAGCCCCGCACAGGCGCCGACCCGCTGATCGAGGCCGCGGCCGGCCAGCTGAAGGACGGCTGCGATCCGTATCGGCTGGTGCTGCCCGCCGAGCGCGAGACGCTCGCCGACTACTACGCCACGGAGCTGCGCGCGGTCCTGGGCGCGGACGCCGACAAGCCCTCCGAGCACCATCTCGTCGCCGCCCCCGCGCCTCCGCACAGCTTCAAGGCCTACGACGGCAAGGCGTCCTTCGACGGCAGCACGGTCTTCTTCCGCTGGTTCTGGACCGGTGCCTCGTCCAGCAAGTGGAAGGCGGGCGACCAGAGCTTCCCGGTGAGCGAGCTGGAGGGCGTCGAATGGCGTTCGCCGGAGATCGCGAGCGGCCATCTGCGCGTGACGCCGCGCGGCGGGCGGCCCCCGGAGTACCGGGAACCCGACAAGGACCCGGCGTCCGTGGTCTTCGGCATCGGCTACGGGCTGGTGCACGAGTCGCTGCCATTCGCGGCCTCGGTGCTGGAGGCGGTGCGGGCGGCCCAGCCGGCGCCCCTTCCCGAGACCTCACCGCCGTCACGTCCGTCCCGGTCCGGGCGCTCCGCAGGCCGCGCCGATCCGGCGGACATCGCCGAACGCATACGTCACCTCGGGGAGCTGCACGAGGCCGGCCTCGTGACCGAGGACGAGTTCGCCAAGAAGAAGGCCGACCTGCTCTCCGAACTGTGAGCCTGCGGCGGCCGGTTGTGGCTCCGCGGCCGCCGGGGGCCACGCCCTACTGACGTACGGGGTGCACCCGGTACTCACGTATGACGTGCGGGCCCATGACCACCGCATACTCTGATCGCGCGATGAACGCCTCCGACGCTCCGGGACAACCGGGCTCCTCGCCCACCGAGCCGTCACGCGGGCCTGCGAAGCCGCTCTCCCTGCCCGCGCAGGCAGCCGTGCGCGGGCTGCACGATTTCTGGGCGGCCCTCACGACACCGGCCGGCCCCGATGCGCGTCCGCCCGTTCCGGGATCCAAGGGGCGGGGGCGGCGCTGGGCGTACGTGGTCCTCATCGGTCTGGTCGCCCTGCTGATCCCGGTCACGTCCAACGTGCTCTCGCAGGACCACGGACTGCCGGGCGCTGTGGCGGTCTCGCTGGCCTTCGCGCAGGCCGGGCCCCTGCTCCTGGCCGTCACGCGGCCGCTCCAGGCCTGGTGGGTCGTGATCGTCGCGGACACGGCCGGGGCTCTGCTGCTGCTCTTCACCCCGCCCGGGCAGAACTCGTGGCCATGGCCTCCCATGGAGATCATCGGCTATCTGGTGCTGTGCCTCGCGCTGTCGCTGCGCGAGAGACGCCGCACGCTCATCGCCGTCTGGACCGTCACCCTCGTGATCTCGCTCGCGCTCGGCTTCCTCGCGCAGGGGCGCAGCGACGGCACGAACGTCCTGATGACGGTGCTCAGCGGCATCGTGCTGCTGCTCGGCGGGGCACTGCGCGAGCGGGGGGACGCGCAGCGGCGTCTGGCGGAGCAGGAGACGATCAGCGAGGCCGAACGCGCCCGGCGCACGCTGCTGGAGGAGCGGGCCCGTATCGCGCGTGAGCTGCACGACGTCGTCGCGCACCACATGTCGGTCATCACCGTGCAGGCCGACAGCGCGCCCTACCGGCTGAGCGGGCTGCCGCCGCAGGCGCGGGAGGAGTTCGGCTCCATCGCCGAGACCGCGCGCGAGTCGCTGTCGGAGATGCGGCGGCTGCTCGGTGTGCTGCGCAGCGAGGAGGCGCAGGGAGAGCGGGCACCGCAGCCGGGCCTGGACCGGCTGGGTCAGCTCGTGGAGGCGACCGTCCGGGCGGGCGTGCCCACCGAACTGTCCGTGGAGGAAGGGCTGTCCGGGCTGCCGCAGGCCGTGCAGCTGTCCGCCTACCGGATCGTGCAGGAAGCGCTCGCCAACGTCGTACGGCATGCGCCCGGGGCCACCTCCCGCGTCTCGGTGACCGGTGGCGAGGCGGAAGCGAGCGGCGGTCGCGGCGAACCGGTCGAGGACGGCCGGGGTGGCAGCGGCGGCAAGCGCACCGAACGCACCCCGGACTCCGCGCACGCCCATCTGACGGTCCTGGTCGTCAACGGCCCGGCACCCGGCCCCCCAGCGCCGCCCCTGGAGACCTCCGGCACCGGACACGGCCTGGTGGGCATGCGCGAACGCGTCCGGCTCATCGGCGGCTCGCTCGACACCGGGCCGCTTCCCGACGGCGGGTTCCGCGTCGCCGCCCGCATACCGCTGCTGCCGGCACAACCGACCGGGAAGGACCCCGACCCCTCATGACGACCCGCGTGATCATCGTCGACGACCAGGCCATGGTGCGTGCGGGCTTCGCCGCGCTCCTCGCCGCGCAGTCCGACATCGACGTCGTGGGCGAGGCCGCGGACGGGGCGCAGGGCGTCGAACTGTGCCGGCGCACGCATCCCGACGTGGTTCTCATGGATGTGCGCATGCCGGAGATGGACGGGCTGGAGGCCGCGAGGAAGCTGCTCGGCACCGGCAACGGCGCCAAGGGCGGCACCTGCACGGCGGACGGAAAGGCCCACCGTCCCAAGGTCCTGATGCTGACCACCTTCGACGTGGACGACTACGTCTACGAGGCGCTGCGCGCGGGAGCCAGCGGATTCCTGCTCAAGGACGCTCCGCCCGCCGATCTCATCGCGGCCGTGCGGATCGTGGCGGAGGGCGAGGCGCTGCTCGCCCCCTCGGTCACCCGGCGGCTCATCGCCGACTTCGCCAGGCAGCGCCCGGCGCCGTCCGCGTCGCGCGGCCTGCGGCTCAACGGATTGACGGACCGTGAGACGGAGGTGCTGGAGCTGCTGGCACGTGGCCGGTCCAACACCGAGATCGCCGACGCCCTCGTGCTCGCCGAACAGACCGTCAAGACACACGTGAGCCGCATCTTCACCAAGCTCCAGCTGCGCGACCGGGCTCAGGCCGTGATCTTCGCGTACGAGTCGGGCCTGATCTCCCCGGGCGAGGGCTGACGCTCCGGCGGTCCGTCTCCTCCTCGCGGAGGGCATGCCGATACCCCGGTACCACCCGGGAGTTGGCTCCCCGGTGTGACGTGAGGCCGCACACCCTCGTCCGACTCTCCTCCCGACAGGCCCCCGGTCCCTCCGGCGGCCGCCGGAGGGGGTACGGGGATGAAGCGCCGCCTGAAGCGGGCCCTGACAGCTGCCGCACTCACCGCGACAGTCGTCGCGGCCACCGCCGGCTGGGCCGCCGGGTCGACGCAGAAGGCCGTCACCGGTCCGCCGCCGGGAACGGCCTCCTGGCGCGCGGACGAGGAGACCCTCGGCCGCCCGCTCCCCGACCCGGCGGCGCGGCCGGCGCGGATCGCCTCCTTCTTCGAAGATCTCGCAACGCGGGAGCGTGCGGCCCTCCTGCAGCGGCACCCGCTCGTGACCGGCAATCTCGACGGCGCACCGGCGGAGCTGCGGTACGCGGCCAACCGCCGCGCGCTCGGTGCCGAGGCCGCGCGTGAGCGTGCACGTGCCGCCGACTCCGCCCGTACGCCGCAGGACCGCCGGCTGGCGCGGGCGAAGGCCGACCGCTACGCCCGGCTCCTCGGGCACGGGCGCCAGATCCTCGCCTTCGACCCGCGCGGGCGCGGCCAGGTCGCCGAGGTGTACGGCGATCTGGGCAGCGCCGAGCGCACAGCGGTGATCGTGCCGGGCTCCGACATCGACCTGGCCACGTTCGACAGCAAGGGCCCGAACAGATACGGGACTCCGGCCGGCATGGCCGCGTCCCTGCGTGCCCGGATGGCGTCCGTGGAACCCGGCACGCGCACGGCCGTCATCGCCTGGTCCGGCTACACGACGCCCGTCGGGCTGGGGCCGGACGCGGCCACCACGCGTCTCGCCACCGCCGGTGCACCCCGGCTGGAGCGCTTCCTGCAGGGCCTCGCCCGTACGGGCGCGCCCGTCCCCACGGTGCTCTGCCACAGCTACGGCTCCGTCGTGTGCGGCAGGGCGGCCGGGGAACTGACGCGGCGCGACGCCTCCGACCTGATCGTCTTCGGTTCGCCCGGCATGCACGCGGACTCCGTCGGCGAACTCGGCACTCCCCTGCGGGTCTGGGCCGCCCGCGACGCCGGTGACTGGATCGGCAGGGTGCCGAACGTGGAGGTCCTCGGCCTCGGGCACGGCAGCGACCCGGTCTCGGAGAGCTTCGGCGCCCGCGTCGTCTCCTCCGCGCGCGCCGACGGCCACACCGGCTACCTCGTGCCGGGCACCGACTCGCTGGCCAACTTCGCCGCGATAACGCTCGGTTCGTACGAAGCCGTCGAGTGCTCGTCACCTGAGGGAATGCCGCCCGGCTCGTGCACGCGCGGCCTCACACCGTTCTGAGCGACGGGACGACGGCGGGACGGCGCGGAGACGGCCGGTCCCCGGAAGGGCCTGCCGACTCCGCGCCGTCGTCCGTCATTCCCGTCCGGCGGAGGTGAACGACATGTCCGCGTAGCGGTCGCCCGCCACCTGACCCGCGATGGGCTCCAGCAACGCCAGCTCGTCCCCGGAGAGTTCGATGCGGGTGGCCGCGGCGTTCTCCTCGATCCTGCTCCGCTTGCGGGTACCGGGGATGGGGACGACCGTCATCCCGCGCAGGGCGGCCTGCTGCTGCACCCAGGCCAGCGCGATCTGTCCCGGCGTGGCACCCCGCGACTCGGCGATCTTCCGCACGGGTTCGAGCAGCGCCGCGTTGGCGCCGGCGTTGCCGCCGGTGAAACGGGGCTGCGTGTTACGGAAGTCGTCGCTCGTGAGTTCCGTCTCGGCATTCACGAAGGACCCGGTGAGGAAGCCCCGCCCGAGAGGCGAGTACGGCACGAAGGCGACGCCAAGTTCACGGGCCGTCCCCACCACCCCGGCCTCGACATCACGGCTGAAGAGCGACCACTCGGACTGCACCGCCGCGATGGGGTGCACGCCGTGTGCCGTGCGCAGCTCGGCGGCCGTCACCTCGCTCAGCCCGAGGTACCTGACCTTGCCTTCCTGCACGAGTTCGGCCATGGCACCGACGGACTCCTCCAGCGGGACATTCACATCGCGCCGGTGCATGTAGTACAGGTCGATCGCCTCGATGCCGAGCCGCCGCAGGCTGTCCTCGGCGCAACGCCTGATGTACGGAGGGTCGTTGCGGATGCCCCGCTTGGTGGGCTCCTCGGGGTCGCGCGTCAGCGAGTATTTCGTCGCGAGGACGACCTCGTCCCGGTGCGACTGGATGAAGGGCGCGATGAACTTCTCGTTGTCGCCTTCCTGGTGGCCGTAGACGTTTGCCGTGTCGAAGAGGGTGACGCCCAGTTCGAGCGCGCGCTCCAGCGTGGCCCTCGCCTCGTCGGGATCCTCGGTGGGCCCGTAGGCGAAGCTCATGCCCATGCAGCCGAGGCCCTGCACGCCCACGTCGGGACCGTTCGCGCCGAGCCGTGTCGTCGCGATCTTCTGGTCGTTGCTCGGATTCGAAGTCACTGCAGCCCCTCTCAGGCGGATTCCGGCGCCCGCCGGGCGTCGGAGTAGATGCCGATCTTGTAATCGAGGACCGCGAGGGTCTCGCGCAGCTCGGCGACTCGGCGCAGCACGTCCTCACGCGTGGCCACCAGCAGCTCGTAGCGCTCGGGGAAGGTCTGCTCTCCGGCCCGTACGAGTTCGGCGTACCGCACCATGTCCGCGACCGGCATGCCCGTCAGCCGCAGCTTGGCGACGAGGTCGAGCCAATCGAGGTCCTTGTTGGTGAAGCGCCGCTGCCCCGTGTGGGACCTGTCCACGTGCGGCATCAGCCCGATCCGCTCGTACCAGCGCAGCGTGTGCGCGCTCAGCCCGCAGATCCCGGCGACCTCGCTGATGGTGTACCGGTCCTTGCCGTCCGGCCTGGGATGGGGCAGCCGCCCCCGCTCGGCGCACACTTCCGGTTCGACTGCTTCGTCCGCTGTCTCCGTCTCCGTCACGGTCATAAGTGAAACGCTACGGAGCTGGAGTGCACTCCAAGCAAGCGCAAAATTCCGGACGGATCGCGTCACGTACGCTCGGCCACATGAACAGCCTGCGGATGATCGACAATTGGCCCGTGCCGACCGCTGCCGCCGCCGTCGTCTCTTCGGCGCCCGGCGCGGACGCCGCCTCCGGCTCCGGGACCCCCACCGTCACCGCCGCTCACGGCAGCACGGGTCACCGTTTCGCGCTCGCGTCCGTGACCAAGCCCCTCGCCGCCTACGCGGTTCTCATCGCCGTGGAAGAAGGGGCCGTGGAACTGGACGAACCGGCCGGGCCGGACGGCTCGACGGTCCGGCACCTTCTCGCGCACACCTCGGGGCTGGCCTTCGAGGAGGACAAGCCGATGGCCGCGCCGGGCACGCGCCGCATCTACTCCAACGCGGGTTTCGAGGCGCTCGGCGATCACCTCGCGAAGGTCACCGAGATACCGTTCCCGCAGTATCTGCACGAGGCGGTCCTGGAGCCGCTGGCCATGACGTCGACGGAGCTTCCCGGCTCCCCCGCCAAGGACGGCGTCTCCACCGCCGACGACCTCACCCGGTTCGCCGCAGAACTCCTCGCGCCGCGTCTCCTGAGCCGCACCACCCTGGACGAAGCGACCTCGGTCGTCTTCCCGGGCCTCAAGGGTGTGCTGCCGGGATACGGACACCAGACGCCCAACGACTGGGGCCTCGGCTTCGAGATCAAGGACTCCAAGTCCCCGCACTGGACTGGCGCTTCGTCCTCGCCGCGCACATACGGGCACTTCGGGCAGTCCGGCACGTTCCTCTGGGTCGACCCGGACGCGGGAGCGGCCTGCGTCGCCCTCACCGACCGCGACTTCGGGCAGTGGGCCATCGACGCGTGGCCGCCGTTCACGGACGCGGTCCTGGAGGAACTGCGCTCCGGCGCCGCGCAGGGCTGAGGCCGAGCAGGCCGTCCTCGGCCGACCAAAGCGGCAGGCGCGACCGTCCGCCGGCTAGTGATGTCAGCCGTAACCGGGCTCCGCGTGCATCTCCCACATCAGCATCTCCACGGGACCCCCGGCGCCGCGTGCCTCCAGGTCACGGGCGTCCGTGATGCGCGCGGCGTCGCCGGCGGCCAGCCTCTCCCGCTCGGCCGCGCCCGGGGTCGCCTCGTCCCCGTCGGCCGGTCCCCAGCCGATCTCCGCCACGCCTCGTACCACGTGCACGTACACCCACGCCGCGTCCGGAACCGCCGTGCGCTCACCGTCCGCCAGGCGCCGCACATGCATCACGGCCTCCGTGTGCGGGACCGCGAACGGCGTCCCGTCGGCGATGCCGTGCACCACCTCGTACTCCGGCTCGCGGCGCCCGCTCTGCCCGTCCGTGCCGCTGCCGAAGGAGCCCGGGACCAGCCACATCTGCACGAAACACAGCGGCCCGGAGCCCGCGTTGCGTTCGATGTGGCGCACGCCGCTCCCCGCGCCCATCCGCTGTACGTCGCCGGCACGGACCCGCGAGGTCCGGCCCGTCGAGTCGATGTGCTCCAGCTCCCCCTCGACCACCCAGGTCACGATCTCGACGTCCCGGTGCGGGTGTTCGGGGAAGCCGGCGCCCGGTTCCAGCCGCTCCTCGTTGCAGGCCACGAGCTGCCCGAACCCGACGTTGTCGGGGTCGTAGAAACCCGAGAACGAGAAGGCGTGCCGGGTGTCGATCCCCGCAGCCTCGTCACCGCCCCGATACCGGTCGGGCCCCCGCCACACCTGAAGCATGAGCCCACCGTAATCCGCTCCGCGGAAGCGCAGCAGTGCCCCCGGCCCCCTGCCCACGGTCCGATGAGGCAGGCTGGGCACGTGCCCGAATCCACAGATCCTCCCGCGAACCCGCCTTCCGACAAGCGCCCGGAGCACGCCGAGCACCCGCACGGCGCGACCCTGCGGCGCTTGGAGCAGTCCTCCGGCAAGCTCGCCGCGGCGGCCATCACGCGCATGGACGAGCAGCTGCCGTGGTACCGGGCCATGCCACCGGAGAACCGATCCTGGATCGGGCTCGTCGCCCAGGCCGGCATCGCGGCCTTCACCGAGTGGTTCCGGCACCCCGAGACGTCGCAGGCCATCAGCACGGATGTCTTCGGCACCGCGCCACGCGAACTGACGCGGGCCATCACGCTGCGCCAGACCGTCGAACTGGTGCGTACCACGATCGAAGTCGTCGAGGCCGCGATCGACGAGGTCGCCGCTCCGGGTGACGAGTCGGTGCTGCGCGAGGCGCTCCTGGTGTACGCACGCGAGATCGCCTTCGCCACCGCCCAGGTCTACGCACAGGCCGCCGAGGCACGCGGGGCGTGGGACGCGCGGCTGGAGTCGCTGGTCGTCAACGCCGTCCTGTCCGGCGAGGCCGACGAGGGCGCCGTCTCCCGTGCCGCGGCACTCGGCTGGAACGCCCCTGAGCACGTCGCCGTGGTCCTCGGCACGGCACCCGACGGGGACAGCGAGCTGACGGTCGAGGCCATAAGGCGGGCCGCCCGGCACGCGAAACTCCAGGTGCTCACGGGTGTGCTGGGCAGCCGTCTGGTCGTCGTCGCAGGTGGCAGCGACGATCCGCTGCGCGCCGCGAAGTCCCTGATCGGGCCGTTCGCGCCTGGCCCCGTGGTGGCCGGTCCGATCGTCGGCGACCTCCTCTCGGCGACCCGCTCCGCACAGGCCGCCGCGGCCGGGCTGCGCGCCTGCGCGGCATGGCAGGACGCCCCGCGGCCGGTGCTCGCGGACGACCTGCTGCCGGAGCGCGCGATGGCCGGCGACCCCACCGCGCGGGAGCTGTTGGTGGAGGAGATCTACAGACCGCTGGAGGAGGCGGGCTCCGCGCTCCTGGAGACGCTGAGCGTCTATCTGGAACAGGCGAGCAGTCTCGAGGGCGCCGCGCGGATGTTGTTCGTACACCCCAACACCGTGCGCTACCGGCTGCGACGTGTGACTGACGTCACCGGATGGTCGCCCTCCGATGTCCGCTCGGCCTTCACACTACGTGTCGCGCTGATTCTGGGGCGTCTCAGCGACTTCGGGAACGGAGCCTGACCGGGAGAGGGCGTCTTTGTCGAGGCTCGACAATTTGCCTCCCGGTTCTTCGTACCGCTGCGCACCGGCGCGGAGGGCACCTCACAAGGGAGAGTGAAAGAGTGCTCGTACTCGTAGCTCCCGGCCAAGGCGCGCAGAAGCCTGGCCTCTTGACTCCCTGGCTCGAACTCCCCGGCGTGGCCGACAGGCTCGCGGAGTGGTCGGCCGCCATCGGCATGGATCTCGCCCACTACGGCACGGAGGCCGGCGAGGAGGAGATCCGCGACACCGCCGTGGCGCAGCCGCTCCTCGTCGCCGCCAGCCTCCTCTCGGCGGACGCCCTGCTCGAAGGCCGTCCGGTGGGCGAGGCCGCAGGTGCGGTGGCCGGCCACAGCGTCGGCGAGCTGGCGGCCGCCGCCATGGCCGGTGTGCTTCGGCCCGCCGACGCCATGACGCTCGTACGGGCGCGTGGCAGCGCGATGGCCGAGGCCGCCGCCGTCACGGACACCGGCATGTCGGCGGTGCTCGGCGGCGAACCCGACGCGGTCGTCGCCCACTTGGAGAAGCTCGGCCTCACCCCGGCGAACATCAACGGCGGCGGCCAGATCGTCGCCGCGGGCACCGCCGAGCAACTGGCGGCGCTCGTGGAGAGCAAGCCCGAGAAGGCGCGTGTCATCCCGCTGAAGGTGGCGGGTGCCTTCCACACACACCACATGGCACCGGCCGTCGACGTACTGGCCACCGCGGTCGAGGGGACGCAGGTCTCCGACCCCGTCCTCCCCTACGTGTCCAACCTGGACGGATCCGCCGTCGAAGGCGGCCCGCAGGTCGTGCAGCGTCTGGTCAACCAGATCTCCGCGCCGGTGCGTTGGGACCTGTGCATGGAGACCTTCCAGAAGATGGGCGTCACGGCACTCATCGAGGTGTGCCCCGGCGGCACCCTCACCGGTCTGGCCAAGCGTGGCCTCCCCGGCGTGCGGACCCTGGCGCTGAAAACCCCTGATGATCTCGACGCGGCGCGCGAGCTGATCGCCGAGCACACGCAGACCGCCTGAGCCTCAAGGAGCTCGAGAGCATGACCGCGAAGATCAATCCCACCAAGGGTTCCCCGTACTCGCGCATCCTCGGCGTGGGGGGCTACCGCCCCACCCGGGTCGTGCCGAACGAGGAGATCCTCAAGCACATCGACTCGTCCGACGAGTGGATCCGTTCGCGCTCGGGCATCGCGACCCGCCACTGGGCCGGCCCGGACGAGACGGTCGCCGAGATGACGCTGGAGGCGGCCGGCAAGGCCGTCGCCGACGCGGGCATCACGCCGGAGCAGGTGGGTGCCGTGATCATCTCGACCGTCTCGCACTTCAAGCAGACGCCGTCGATCGCCACCGAGATCGCCGACCGCATGGGCGCGGGCAAGGCCGCCGCGTTCGACATCAACGCGGGCTGCGCGGGCTTCGGCTACGGGCTCGCACTCGCCAAGGGCGTGATCACCGACGGCAGCGCCGAGTACGTGCTCGTCGTCGGCGCCGAACGGCTCTCGGACCTGACCGACCTGACGGACCGCTCCACGGCGTTCCTCTTCGGCGACGGCGCGGGCGCCGTCATCGTCGGTCCGGCCGCGGAGCCGGGGATCGGCCCCTGCATCTGGGGTTCGGAGGGTGACAAGGCGGACGTCATCAGCCAGACGGTTCCCTGGGACGCCTACCGCGCGGGTGAGGTGGAGAAGTTCCCCGCCATCCGCCAGGAGGGCCAGGCCGTCTTCCGCTGGGCCGTCTACGAGATGGCGAAGGTCGCCGAGCAGGCCCTCGACGCCGCCGGGGTCTCCTCGGAGGACCTGGACGTCTTCATCCCGCACCAGGCCAACATGCGGATCATCGACTCGATGGTGAAGACCCTCAAGCTGCCGGAGCACGTCACGGTCGCCCGTGACGTGGAGACGACAGGCAACACCTCGGCCGCCTCGATCCCGCTCGCGATGGAGCGGCTCCTGGCGACCGGACAGGCGAAGAGCGGTGACACCGCACTCGTCATCGGCTTCGGGGCAGGGCTCGTCTACGCGGCAACGGTAGTTACCCTCCCCTAGGCAAGATCCACACAGCCCGTACAGCGCCGTGCGGCAATGTGTGGCGACCTCGCAAAAGACAACTCGTAAGCACAGAAGACCGAAGGAGCGCCGAGATGGCCGCCACGCAGGAAGAGATCGTTGCTGGTCTCGCGGAGATCGTGAACGAGATCGCCGGGATTCCCACCGAGGACGTCCAGCCGGACAAGTCCTTCACCGACGACCTGGATGTCGACTCGCTGTCCATGGTCGAGGTCGTCGTCGCCGCCGAGGAGCGCTTCAGCGTCAAGATCCCGGACGACGACGTGAAGAACCTCAAGACCGTGGGCGACGCGACCGAGTACATCCTCAAGCACCAGAGCTGAGACGACGCCCGCGCGTTCGTCGCCATCCGCCGCGTCCCCGGGACCCGTACCGGGGCGCGGGCGAGGTGGTTCGCAAGGCTCACCCTCAACCAGTGGAGACATGAATCCAGTGAGTACGACCCAACACTCCGTGGTCGTCACCGGTATCGGCGCAACCACACCGCTGGGTGGCGACAGCGCATCGACCTGGGAAGGTCTGGTCGCCGGACGTTCCGGCGTCGCCCTTCTCACCCACGACTGGGCGGACGACCTGCCCGTCCGCATCGCCGCCGAGATCGCGGTGGAGCCCACGGAGATCATTCCGCGTCCCCAGGCGCGCAAGCTGGACCGCTCGGCGCAGTTCGCGCTGATCGCGGCCCGCGAGGCGTGGGCGGACGCGGGCTTCACCTCCAGGGCCGGTGAGGACACCAGCATCTCGCCGGACCGGCTCGGTACGGTCGTCGCCTCCGGCATCGGCGGTGTCACCACGCTGCTCGGCCAGTACGACATCCTGCGGGAGAAGGGCGCACGCCGCGTCTCACCGCACACGGTGCCGATGCTGATGCCGAACAGCCCGAGCGCCAACGTCGGTCTGGAGGTCAACGCGCGCGCCGGTGTGCACACTCCGGTCAGCGCCTGCGCCTCCGGCTCCGAGGCGATCGGCTACGCGGTGGAGATGATCCGCACGGGCCGTGCCGACGTGGTCGTCGCCGGCGGCACGGAAGCCGCCATACATCCCCTTCCCATCGCCGCGTTCGGCAACATGATGGCGATGTCGAAGGACAACGACGACCCCGAGGGCGCCTCACGCCCGTACGACGCCGACCGCAACGGGTTCGTCATGGGCGAGGGCGCGGGCGTCATCGTGCTGGAGTCGGCGGAGCACGCGAAGAAGCGCGGCGCGCGGATCTACGCGGAGGCCATCGGCCAGGGCATCTCGGCCGACAGCCACCACATCACGCAGCCGGAGCCCAGCGGCAACGGCATCGCGCTCGCGCTGCAGAACCTTCTGGAGCAGACCGATCTCAAGCCCGCCGAGGTCATGCACATCAACGCGCATGCCACCTCGACACCCCTCGGTGACATCGCCGAACTCAAGGCGCTGCGCAAGGTCTTCGGCGACGACACCGACCACATGGCCATCTCGGGCACCAAGTCGATGACGGGTCATCTGCTGGGCGGTGCGGGCGGCATCGAGACTGTCGCCTCCATCCTCGCCCTGCACCACCGCACGGCACCTCCGACGATCAACCTCAAGAACCTGGACCCGGAGGCGGACGCCGACATCGTCGGTGGCGAGGCCCGCCCCCTGCCCGGGGGAACGATCGCCGCGCTGAACAACTCCTTCGGCTTCGGCGGCCACAACGTCG
This sequence comes from Streptomyces sp. TAA486, assembly GCF_000426165.1. Classification (NCBI taxonomy): domain Bacteria; kingdom Bacillati; phylum Actinomycetota; class Actinomycetes; order Kitasatosporales; family Streptomycetaceae; genus Streptomyces; species Streptomyces sp. TAA486. Next base: position 213,893 of record NZ_AUEV01000003.1, read on the forward strand.
TGCTGGCCTTCCGTACGGTCTGATCCCGTACGCGGCACACGACGGCCGGGCAGACAATGGCCGGGCAACAAATGAGGGGCAGCTCCCAGCGAGCTGCCCCTCATGCGTTCCTGTCCGGTCAGGTGGCTGCCGGCCGATCGCCCTCGTCGTCGGAAGAGGGGAAGCTCGCGTAGTACGAGGCCGCCATGTCCTTCTCCCCGTAACCGAGTTCGGCCGCGCGGCGGAAGCGCTCCGCGCCCGCCGCGGCCACGTCCATACGCACGCCCGCCTCCTCGCCCGCCTCGACGATGAGCCGTGCATCCTTCTCGGCGGTGGCGACGGCGAAGCTCGGCGTGAAGTCCCGCGAGCGGATCGCTCCGGCCTTGATCCGCAGATAGCCCATGTCGAGGGTGCCGCCTTCGACGGCGTCGAGGAAGTCCTGCGGGTCGACGCCCAGTCCGTCGGCGAGGGCCATCGCCTCCACGGTCCCGTGCGTCACCGCCAGGACCCAGGAGTTGCAGACGAGCTTGAGACGGGTCGCGGCGCCGGGCTCCTCGCCGACCCAGACCGTGCGGGAGCCGATCGCGTCCAGAACGGGCTCGATCCCCCGCCGCGCCTCGTCGGGCCCGGCCGCGAGAACGAGGAGCTGCCCGGCCTCGGCGGGCCCCCGCGTACCGAGGACGGGGGCGTCGACGAAGGTGAGCCCGTACTCGCCGGCAAGCCGGGTCAGCGGGGGAAGTCCGTCGACGCCGGCGGTCGTGCACTGCAGCCACACCGTGCCGGGGCGCAGACCGGGCGCCGCGGCACGTACGGTCTCGGCGGTGACGGGCCCGTCGTGCAGCATGGTCAGCACGACGTCGGCGCCTTCCACGGCGTCGCGGGGGCTGTCGGCGACGCGGGCCCCGGCTTCGGCCAGGGGCTCCGCCTTGGCTCTGGTGCGGTTCCAAACGCGGACATCGAGTCCGGCACCGCGCAGGTTGCGGGCCATCGGGGCACCCATGATCCCGGTGCCGAGGACAGCTACGGAAAGCCGATCAGACATGTGGGAAGGCTAGTGCCAAGCGGGCGGAAAGGGCTCAGACCACTTGGTGGAGCCAGCGAACCGGGGCACCTTCGCCCGCATAGCGGAAAGGTTCCAGCTCGTCGTCCCACGGCTTGCCGAGCAACTTGGCGATCTCCGCCTCGAGTTCACTCTCACCACGTGAGGCGCGGCCCACCGCCGCACGCAGGCGGTCCTCCGGAATGAGGATGTCTCCGTGCATCCCTGTGACCGCGTGGAAGATCCCCAGTTCGGGTGTGGAGCTGTAGCGCTCGCCCTCGGCGGTGGTGCAGGGCTCGGCGGTGACCTCGAAACGCAGCAGGTGCCAGCCGCGGAGCGCGGAGGCGAGCTTGGAGGCCGTGCCCGGCTCGCCCTGCCAGGAGAACTCCGCACGCCAGGTGCCCGGGGAGGCCGGCTGTCTGATCCAGTCGAGATTGACGCGGGCGCCGAGGACGCCGGCCACAGCCCATTCGACGTGCGGGCACAGCGCGCGGGGCGCGGAGTGCACGTACAGAACTCCACGTGTCGTCACCGGAACCTCCAGTGCGGTTCGAGGGCGTCTTCACCGGACTGCCTCGACTACTGCCTGTCACGCGCCGGGCCGGCGCCTGACCTCCTGCATCACCGGGCACTTCTCAATCAGCGCCGTGGTGACGAATAGTAAACACCATTGGCGCCAATTCTCCCCGAAGGGGACATGAGGTGACGCGGTGTAATATTTTGCTGTCGCCGAACACGCTCTCCGGCCCGTCGGCCCGATGCGAAACTCGCAGAAGAGCACGGGCCCAAGCTATCGCGCACCCGTGGACGAGTGGTGACGTACCGTCGCAAGGACAGCGCGGAACGAGGGGGAAGATGCCGGAGAGACGCGGGGCCACGGGCAGCGGTCCGGGCACCGGCGCGCGGATAACACGTCGTGGACGGACCGTCGCGCTCGCCTCGGCGGCTCTCCTGCTCACCGGAGGTCTCGCCCTCGCCGGCGCGTGGGGCATCGGAAGTGGGGACACAACCGGGGAGCGCCCTCCCGGCGCCACGCGCCCCTCTCCCGCCCCTCCCTGGGACCGGCACCCGGAGTCCATCGCGGCGGTCGGCGACTCGATCACCCAGGGATTCGACGCCTGTTCACTGCTTGCGGACTGCAGCCGCGCGTCCTGGGTCACCGGTACGGACGCGTCCGTGCGGAGCCTCGCCGAACGGCTCATCGACGGCGGTCCGCAGCGGCGCAGCTGGAACTTCGCCGTCAGCGGTTCCCTGATGTCCGATCTTCCCCAGCAGATGGAGCGCGCCGCGCGGAAGCGGCCCGACCTGGTGACGGTACTGGCGGGCGCGAACGACGCGTGCCGGCCCACCGTCGAGCAGATGACTCCCGTTGAGGACTTCCGCGCCGACTTCCGTGCGGGGCTGCGCACTCTGCACGAGTCACGCCCGAAGGCGCACGTGTACGTCGCCAGCGTGCCGAACCTCAAGCGGCTGTGGTCCGAGGGGCGCGGCGATCCATGGGGCGAGCGGGTCTGGAGCCTGGGGATCTGCCAGTCGATGCTGCGCGACCCGATGTCGACAACCCCCGCCGCCCAGGAGCGGCGCCAAGAGGTGCACGAGCGGGTGATGGCGTACAACTCCGCGCTGAAGGAGGAGTGCGAGAAGATGCTGCGCTGCCGCTACGACGGGGGCGCGGTCTTCCGCTACCGCTTCACCAAGGCCGAACTGAGCCGGTGGGACTGGTTCCACCCCAGCAAGGCCGGGCAGCGCAAGCTTGCCGAACTCGCCTACCGGGGCATCACCGCACGGCACGGAGAGCGTCCGCGGTAGCGCGCGCCTCGCGCGGCAGTACCTCCCCGCTCTCTCCACAAGAACCTCCGAACCACCCATTGACGCCGCTCACGGTGCATCAATAGATTCGCGCAGACAGCATTTCGAACATGAGTCGAAATCTCGAACGACGTCCAGCACCATGAAGGACCGATCGCTGTGCGCATCACCGGAATAACCACCCATGTCGTCGGCACTCCCTGGCGCAACCTCACCTACGTCCAGGTCCACACCGACGAAGGCCTCACGGGAATCGGCGAGACAAGGATGCTCGGGCACACCGACGCTCTCGTCGGCTATCTGCGTGAGGCGGAGGCCAACCACATCGCCGGCTCCGACCCGTTCGCGGCGGAGGATCTGGTGCGGCGGATGAAGTACGGCGACTACGGGCGGGCCGGGGAGATCGTGATGTCCGGCATCGCCTGCGTCGAGATGGCCTGCTGGGACATCAAGGGCAAGGCCCTGGGCGTACCGGTCTGGCAACTGCTGGGCGGCCGGGTCACGGACCGGGTGAAGGCGTACGCGAACGGCTGGTACACGACCGAGCGCACCCCGGACGCCTACCACAAGGCCGCACGGGCGGTGGTCGAGAGGGGCTACCGGGCCCTGAAGATCGACCCGTTCGGCACCGGGCATTTCGAGCTTGACAACGATGCCACCCATTATGCGGTCTCACTCATCGAGGCCGTAAGGGACGCGATCGGGCCGGGGACCGAGCTGATGCTGGAGATGCACGGCCGGTTCAGCCCCTCGACGGCCGTGCGGCTGGCCCACGAGATGGCGCCCTTCCGTCCGGCGTGGCTGGAGGAGCCGGTGCCGCCGGAGAACCTCAAGGCGCTGGCCAAGGTCGCGGAGAAGGTGGAGCTGCCCGTGGCGACGGGCGAACGCATCCACGACCGCATCGAGTTCAGGGAGCTCTTCGAGTCGCAGGCCGCCGACATCATCCAGCCCGACGTCGGCCACGTCGGCGGGATCCTGGAGACCCGGAAGCTCGCCGCCACCGCCGAGACGCATTACATGCTGATCGCGCCGCACAACGTGGGCGGGCCCGTACTGACCTCGGCGTCCCTTCAGGTCGCGGGCTGCACACCGAACTTCAAGATCCTGGAACACTTCAACGACTTCGCCGACGCGGAGATCAAGAAGGTCGTCAAGGGAGCGCCGCAGGTCGTCGACGGCTACTTCCAGCTGCCCACCGCTCCCGGTCTGGGCGTGGAGCTGGACATCGACGCGGCAGCCGAATTCCCCCAGCAGCAGGCCCGGTTCGACCTGTGGGCCGAGGGCTGGGAGAAGCGGGACCCGGCCGCTGCCGGAGGAGGCGAGTGAGCGTGAGCGGTCGCCCCCAGGAAGGCGGCACGCCGTCCGTACGGTCCGTCGTCATCGACGGGCCCGGCCAGCACCGGCTGGCCACCGGACCGCAGCCGCAGCCGGGTCCTGGCGAGGTGAGCGTCGCCGTGCATGCCGCCGGGATCTGCGCCAGCGACCGGGAGGTCTACGACGGCACCCGCGCCGAAGGCTACGTCCGCTACCCGGTGACGCCCGGCCACGAGTGGGCGGGGACGGTCGAGGCCGTCGGCGAGGGCGCCTCCCCCGAGCTCCTGGGGCGGAAGGTCGTCGCCGAGGGGTTCCGCGCCTGTCTGCGCTGCGACCGCTGCCGGGAGGGAGCGACCAGCCTGTGCATGAGCGGCTACGACGAGACGGGCTTCACCCAACCCGGCGCCTTCGCCGACTCGCTCGTACTGCCCGCGCGGCTGCTGCATCTCCTACCCGACGACTCCGATCTGCGTGCCGCCGCGCTGCTGGAGCCCGCCGCGGTCGTCGCGGCGGCTGTGCTGGCGGCCGAACCCCGCGCGGGCGAGCGGGTGGCCGTGCTCGGGACGGGAACACTCGGACTGCTCGCGGTACAGCTGCTCGCGGCGCACTCCCCCGCCGGGCTGCTGGTCGTCGATCCCCGCGCGCAACGTGCGGAGCAGGCCCTGACGATGGGCGCGACGCACGCCCGTACCCCCGGGGCGGCGGACGGCACCGGCACCGAAGGCTTCGACCTGGTCGTGGAGACGGCCGGCGCGGCGACCACCGCCCACGACGCCTGCAAGCTCGCCCGGCGCGGCGGACGCGTCGTGCTCACCGGCATGTTCGAGCCGGGAGCGCAGGGCATCGACCCGGTCCATCTCTCCGTCAGCCAGCTGACCGTCCGATCGGTCTTCGGCGCGCCGTCCGCGGCCTGGTCGTACGCCGTACGGGCCTTCGGCACGGGACTGCTCGACCCCGCACCGCTCATCACGCACGAACTCCCCCTGACCGCCTTCGGCGAGGCCATCGGCCTCGTCGGCAGCGGCGACCCGGCCGTCGGAAAAGTGCTGCTGAGGCCCTGACCGTCGCCCGACGCCCACCGCCTCGGACCGGCACACCCACCGCGCCACCGCCACACAACCCCATATGGATGCGAACTCCCCGTCCCCGACCGTCATTTCCAGTTTCCGACCGTCAGGAGCACCGTGCCCACCCGACCCCCCGGACCCCGCCGTCCCGGCGCCGACGCCCTGGACATCCTGGGCATGGGCGCCCCCGAACCCGACCCGGCCGACGCCTCACCGCACGCCTTCCCGGACGGCGGCACCTGGCGCACCGAAGTCCCCTCCTGCGAGGGGCCGGAGGCGCTGGCCGCCGTGCTGGAGGAGGCTTCCTCCCTCGACGTGCCCGTGCACCGCATCAGCCAGGGCAGCGGCGTATGGATGCTGACCGACGCGGAGATCACGGAGATGGTGGACGCGTGCGCCGGGCGGAACATCGAGCTGTGCCTCTTCACCGGTCCGCGCGGCACATGGGACGTCGGAGCGTCGACCCGCACGGATTCCGGCGGCGGCGGCCTGCGCGCCCGCGGCCACGACGCCGTGGCCGGCTGCGTCGAGGACGCCCTGCGGGCGACCGAACTGGGCGTGCGTTGCCTGCTGGTCGCCGACGAGGGCGTGCTGTGGACGCTCCACCAGCTGCGTGCCCGCGGTGAACTGCCCGCCGACACCACCCTCAAGGTCTCCGCACTCATCGGCCCGGTGAACCCCGCCGCGTACAGCGTGCACGAGCGTCTCGGTGCGGACTCGCTCAACATCCCGTCCGATCTGACGCTCGCGCACATCACCGAGATACGCCGAGTCAGTGCCGCCCCGATGGACTTCTATCTGGAGGCGCCCGACGACCTCGGCGGCTACGTCCGGATGTACGAGGCGGCCGAGCTGATCCGGCGCGGCGCACCCATCTACCTCAAGTTCGGCCTCAGCAAGGCGCCGGGCATCTACCCGTACGGCGCGCATCTGCGCGATCTGACCCTCCGCGGCGCGCGCGAACGCGTACGCCGGGGCAGGCTCGCCCTCGATCTGCTCGCACGCCTCGGAGCCGACGGCGGAATGTCACCGCTCGGCTCACGACTGCCCGGCACGCTCCAGCGTTTCCCCCTCCCCGAGAGGAACTGACACATGGGCACCCGCACACGCACCCCGATTCCAGCACCACGACAGCGCCGGCGAACCGCCCCGGTGGCCGCCCTCGCAGCCGCCGCGCTGCTCACCGCCTCGCTGGCCGGCTGCGGCCAGGAGGCGAAGGGCGGCAGCCGCTACAAGCCGGACAAGGGCAAGGGGGGCACGGTCGGACTGGCCATGCCGACCAAGTCCTCGGAGCGGTGGATAGCCGACGGCAAGAACATGGCCCGGCAGTTCAAGGCCGCCGGCTACAAGGCGGACCTGCAGTTCGGCGACGACAAGGTCGAGAACCAGGTCGCCCAGATCGAGAACATGATCGCCAAGGGGCACCGGCTGCTCGTCGTCGCCGCCATCGACGGTTCGGCGCTCACGGACGTGCTGCGCCGGGCCAAGGAGGCCGGCGTTCCGGTGATCTCCTACGACCGGCTCATCCTGGGAACACCGAACGTCGACTACTACGCCTCCTTCGACAACGAGCGCGTGGGCGAGCTCCAGGGCGGCTACATCGTCGACAAACTGAAGCTGGACGAGAAGAAGGACGAGGAGTTCAACGTCGAGCTCTTCGCGGGCTCCCCGGACGACAACAACACCAAGTTCTTCTGGGACGGCGCGATGAAGGTGCTGCGTCCGTACATCGACAAGGGGCAGCTCCACGTCCGCAGCAAGCAGACGAAGATGAACCAGGCGACGACGCTGCGCTGGGACGGCGGCACCGCGCAGAAGCGGATGGACGACCTGCTGTCGAAGAACTACGGCTCGGAGGAGATCGACGCGGTCCTCTCCCCCTACGACGGCATCTCGATCGGCATCCTCTCCGCCCTCAAGAGCGCCGGCTACGGCGGCGGGGACAAGCCCCTCCCCGTGGTGACCGGGCAGGACGCGGAGCTGGCATCCGTGAAGTCGATCATCCGCGGGCAGCAGACGCAGACGGTCTACAAGGACACCCGCAAACTCGCCAAGCAGGCCGTTCAGATGGGCGACGCCGTGCTGACAGGCAAGAAGCCCGAGGTCAACGACACCAAGACGTACGACAACGGCAAGAAGGTCGTGCCCTCGTACCTGCTGAAGCCCGTGAGCATCGACAAGGACAGCACCCAGCGCCTCGTCGACGACGGCTACTACACGGCGGGACAGCTCAAGTGACGGCCCCGGCAGAGCAGTCGGCGCCGGCGGGGACCGGCGGCACCGTCCTGGAGATGCGCGGAATCACCAAGACCTTCCCCGGGGTCAAGGCGCTGTCCGACGTCAATCTGACGGTGCGGGCCGGTGAGATCCACGCCGTCTGCGGCGAGAACGGCGCGGGCAAGTCGACGCTGGTGAAGGTGCTCAGCGGCGTTCATCCGCACGGGAGTTACGAGGGCGAGATCCTCTTCGGCGGCGAGCCCTGCGCGTTCAAGGACATCCGGGCGAGCGAGCAGCGCGGCATCGTCATCATCCACCAGGAACTCGCCCTGGTGCCCTTCCTCTCCCTCGCCGAGAACATCTTCCTCGGCAACGAGCACGCCACTCGGGGCATCATCAGCTGGGGCGAGACGCTGCGGCGTGCCGACGCACTGCTGAAGCGGGTCGGCCTGCCGGACAAGCCGCAGACCCGCATCGCCGACATCGGCGTCGGCAAGCAGCAGCTCGTGGAGATCGCCAAGGCGCTCTCCAAGGAGGTGAAGCTGCTCATCCTCGACGAGCCGACCGCCGCCCTCAACGACGAGGACAGCCGCAAACTCCTCGAGCTCATCGGGGAGCTGCGCGGGCAGGGCATCGCCTGCATCGTCATCTCCCACAAGCTGAACGAGATCCGCCAGATCGCCGACTCCGTCACCATCCTGCGCGACGGCCGCACCATCGAGACGCTCACGGTGCGCGAACACCCGGGCGACGAGCCGGAGATCTCCGAGGATCGCATCATCCGCGGCATGGTCGGCCGCGACCTGGACCAGCGCTTCCCGCCGCGCACCCCGTACACGGGCGAGGACGCGGGACGGGTCGCGATGGCCGTGTCCGGCTGGACGGTGCGGCATCCGATCGACCAGCAGCGCAAGGTCGTCGACGACGTCTCGCTGGAGGTGCGGCGCGGCGAGATCCTCGGCATCGCCGGGCTGATGGGCGCGGGGCGCACGGAGCTGGCGATGAACGTCTTCGGGCGCTCGTACGGCGTGTACGAGGGCGGCACCGTGTCCGTGGAGGGCCGTGAAGTCCTCACGCGCACCGTGCCGGAGGCGATCTCGCACGGCATCGCGTACGTGACGGAGGACCGCAAGACCTACGGGCTCAACCTCATCGACGACATCAACCGCAACATCTCGCTCGCCTCGCTGGGCGGACTCACGCGGCGGGGCGTCGTCGACGAGCACGAGGAGCGGCGGGTCTCCGAGCGCTACCGCCGGTCGATGAACATCAAGGCACCCACGGTCCATGAGCAGGTGCAGCGGCTCAGCGGCGGCAACCAGCAGAAGGTCGTCCTGAGCAAGTGGATCCACGCCGAACCGGACGTGCTCATCCTCGACGAGCCGACGCGCGGGATCGACGTCGGCGCCAAGTACGAGATCTACACGGTCATCGACAAGCTCGCCGCCGACGGCAAGGCGGTGGTCTTCATCTCCTCCGAACTGCCCGAACTGCTGGGCATGTGCGACCGGATCTACACGATGTCGGCGGGGCGGCTCACCGGCGAGGTCAGGCGTGAGGAAGCGACGCAGGAACTCCTGATGCGGCACATGACCGAATCCCTCGACACCAGCACACCCACGAGCACCACCACCCCTGCCGACGGCACGAGTGAGAAGAGCTGAGGGCCGACCCATGACGACACCGACAGATACGCAAGCCCACCCGGACGGAAGTCCGCAGCCACCCTCCGGTTCTGGTTCCGGCTCCGGCGGGGCGTCCGCGGGGATGCTGCTCATGGACGCCGTACGCAACAACATGCGCCAGTACGGCATGCTCTTCGCACTCGCGCTCATCGTCGTGCTGTTCCAGATATGGACCGACGGCTCGCTGCTGCTGCCGAACAACGTCTCCAACATCGTCCAGCAGAACAGCTACATCCTCATCCTGGCCATGGGCATGATGATCGTCATCATCGCCGGCCATATCGACCTGTCCGTCGGCTCGCTCGCCGCCTTCGTCGGGGCGGCCGCCGCGGTGATGATGGTCAAACACGACATGCCATGGGTGCTCGCCCTGGTCCTGTCGCTGCTGATCGGTGCCGCTGCCGGCGCCTGGCAGGGCTTCTGGATCGCATACATCGGCATCCCGTCGTTCATCGTGACCCTGGCGGGCATGCTGCTCTTCCGCGGTGGCACGCAGATCCTGCTGGAAGGCCAGTCGATCGCCCCCTTCCCGAAGGGCTTCCAGGACATCGCCCAGGGCTTCATCCCCGAGATGGGCCCGTACATCCAGTACCACAACCCCACGCTGGTCATCGGTCTCGTCGTCATCGCCTTCGTGCTCGTGCAGGAATGGCGCGACAGGAGGCGGCAGTTGGCGTACGAGCTGGAGGTGCTGCCGTTCAATCTGTGGGTGCTGAAGTGCACGGCGATCGTGGCGGCCGTCGTGGCCTTCACGCTGACCCTGGCCAGCTACCACGGTGTGCCGGTGGTCCTACTGATCATGTGCGTGCTGCTGATCGGGCTGGGCTTCGTGATGCGCAACGCCGTCATCGGCCGTCACGTCTACGCGCTGGGCGGCAACAAGGCGGCGGCCAAGCTCTCCGGAGTGAAGGACAAGCGCGTCACGTTCCTCGTCTTCGTGAACATGGGCGTGCTGGCGGCTCTGGCGGGATGTGTGTACGCGGCACGGCTCAACGCGGGCACGCCGCAGGCAGGCATCAACTTCGAACTGGAGGCCATCGCGGCGGCGTTCATCGGCGGCGCCTCGATGAGCGGCGGCGTGGGCACCGTGCTCGGCGCGGTGATCGGCGGTCTGGTGCTCGGCGTCCTCAACAACGGCATGTCGCTCGTCGGCATCGGCACCGACTACCAGCAGGTGATCAAGGGACTGGTACTGCTGGCGGCCGTCGGATTCGACGTGTGGAACAAGCGCAGGGTCGGCTCCTAGACGCCCGGCCCCGCCGGGCGACAAGGCTGCCGGTCGACGAACAAGCGCGAGGGCCGCACGGCTGTGCCGTGCGGCCCTCGGACGCGGTGCGGGTGGCGCCGGAACGCGCGTGCACCGCCCCGCAGTTGCTGTGCAGTGCAGTGCAGTGCAGTGCGTCAGGCGACGCCGAGGATGACCTCGATGTTGCCGCGGGTGGCGTGGGAGTAGGGGCACACCTGGTGGGCCTTCTCCAGCAACTCCTTGGCGGTGGCCTCGTCGACGTTCGGTATGTGCGCCTCGAGCGCGACCTTGAGCCCGAAACCGCCCTCGGGCAGGCTTCCGAAGCCGACCTTGGCCGTCACCGTCGACCCGGATATGTCTGCCTTCGCCTTGCGGGCCACGACGCCGAGGGCGCCCTGGAAGCATGCGCTGTAGCCGGCGGCGAACAGCTGCTCCGGGTTGGTGCCCTCACCGCTGCCGCCCAGCTCCTTGGGCGGGTTGACCACGACGTCGAGCTTGCCGTCGTCGCTGGCGACGCGACCGTCGCGGCCGTTCTCTGCCGTGGCCACGGCGGTGTACTTGACGTCGATGGGCTGGATGGACATGGATCCTCCTGTTTCGGTGGCGTGGCCGGAGGTCTCGCGCCCGGGACCGTCCGGCCGTTCCCGAGCCTAACCACCGCCACGGCGGGGCGTCGGCGCAGGTGTGTGCGTCCGGAGCGCCGGATGGGCCGGCAGCTCCGCATGTACTCAGGTCGGTCGGTGGATCAGTCGGCGAGAGTGACGATCATCTTGCCGGTGTTCTCGCCCTTGAGCAGACCGAGGAAGGCGTCCACGGCGTTCTCCACGCCCTCGACGACGGTCTCGCGGTACTTCAGCTCGCCGGAGCGGATCCAGCCCGAGACCTCCTCGAAGAACTGCGGCATCAGGTCCTGGTGGTCCATCACCAGCAGCCCCTGCAGACGCAGCCGCTTGCCGATGACCATGGCGAGGTTCCGCGGCGCGGCAGGGGGCTCGGTGGCGTTGTACTGCGCGATCATGCCGCAGATCGCCGCGCGGCCGTGCACGTTGAGCGAGCTGATGGCGGCTTCCAGGTGCTCACCGCCGACGTTGTCGAAGTAGACATCGATCCCGGAGGGAGCCGCCTCCTTCAACTGGGCCGCCACCGGGCCGGACTTGTAGTTGAACGCCGCGTCGAACCCGTACTCCTCCGTGAGCACGCGCACCTTCTCGTCCGACCCGGCGCTGCCGATCACCTTCGACGCGCCCTTGAGCTTCGCGATCTGCCCGACCTGGCTGCCGACCGCCCCGGCGGCGCCCGAGACGAAGACGGCGTCGCCCTTCTTCATCGACGCCACCTCCAGCAGTCCCGCGTACGCCGTGAGACCGGGCATGCCCAGCACACCCAAGTAGGTGGTCAGCGGGGCGAGTTCGGCCGAGACCTTGGTGGCGTACTTGGCCCGCAGCGTGGCGAACTCCCGCCAGCCCAGGTCGTGCAGCACATGGTCGCCGGGGGCGAATCCCTCTGCCTTCGAGGCGATGACGATGCCGACCGCCCCGCCGGTCATCGGCTCGTCGAGCTTGAAGGGCGGGACGTAGGACTTCACGTCGTTCATCCGGCCGCGCATGTACGGGTCGACGGAGAGATGCAGGTTCCGGACCAGGACCTCTCCCTCGGCGGGCGCCGCGACGGGACCCTCACGCAGCGCGAAGTCACCGGGCACGGGCCAGCCCTGCGGCCGGGAGACGAGGTGCCATTCGCGGCCTGTCGCGGGGAGGGATTCGGGCGAGCTCATGTGGGGGCCTCTCGACGAATATGTTTCAGTGACTGAAACAACCTAACACCTTGATATTTCATGTTGTCAAGTAAAGCGCTAGACTGCCGCCATGACCCCCCACACATCCGCCGGTACGCGCAGATTCGACACCGACCCCGTGACACGCGAGGTCGTCGAACTGATCGGCACCGTCGTAGCGCGTTACCACGAGGAGTACGAGCTGGCCGCTGCCGGCCACTCGCTGACCGGCGCCCAGGCCCGCGTCCTCGCCCTGCTCGCCCGCGAACCGACGGCGATGCGCAAGGTGGCGCGTCAGCTCAAGTGCGAACCGTCGAACGTGACCGGGATCGTGGACCGTCTCGAGTCACGCGGTCTCGCCGTGCGCCGCCCGGACCCGGCGGACCGCCGCGTGAAGCTCGCCGCGGCCACCGAGGAAGGCATCGACATGGCCGACAGGCTCCGCGCCGCCCTCGACTTCGCCAATGAGCCGCTGGCCGGGCTGACCCCGGACGAACGCACCGTGCTGCGCGACCTGTTGCAGCGCATGCTCGGCGACAGGAAGCCCGGGGAGGAGTGACGCGGCGGAGGGATCCCGTTCCTCACCCTGCGGGTCAGCCCTCGAAGGCCGGCTGCGGCAGCCCCTGCCCGGCCCCCGGCAGCACCAGCAGCGAGCCCGCGAGGGGGTTCGCCGCTGGATTCGCTCCGGCACTCGCGGTCGTCACATACAGATCCCGCAGGTCCGGTCCGCCGAAGGCGCAGGCCGTGGGGCGCAGGACGGGCACCTCGACCGTGAGGTCCAGCCTGCCGTCCGGCGTATAGCGGCGGACGGCACCGCCGTCCCAGAGCGCCACCCAGACGCAGCCGTCGGCGTCGACAGTCAGCCCGTCGGGATAGCCGGCGCCCTCCTCGATCTCCGCGAACGCACGCCTCCCCGAGACGTCCGACCCGGCAGCGCCAGGTTCCGCGGGCACGTCGAAGACGTCGATGCGGCGCGTGGGGGTGTCGTTGTAGTACATCAGCGAGCCGTCGGGGCTCCAGCCGATGCCGTTGCTCACCGTGACCTCCGGCAGCACCGTCACGGCTGCCCCGTCCCCGGTCACGCGCTTGAGGTCGCCGCCGCCCGTCTGTTCGCCGTACGTCATGGTGCCCGCCCACAGCGCACCGTCCGGGGCGACGGCCGCGTCGTTGCCGCGCCGCCCGGGCACCACCTCGCGGTGCAGCCACGAGAACGCACCGTCCGGGCCGTAAAGGCCTATGCCGTCACGGAGGTTGACGACGAGACCGCCGCCCGCCCTCGGCTTCGCGGCCCCCACATGCTGTTCGGTGGACATGACGGTGCTGGCACCGTCGGACGGATCGAAGGTATGCACACGGGAGTTGAGGATGTCCACCCACACCAGGCGCCGCCGTGCGCCGTCCCAGGTCGGCCCCTCACCGAGCCAGGCCTGCGTCCGTACCGCCACCGCCACCGCTGCCGTCGGCCTCTCAGGCACGCCGCTCACTCCCTCTTCCGTACGGCCTTCCGTACGCCCGTGTCGTCTGTACGGGATGTCTTCTCCGTACGCCCGTCACCGATGCCCGAGACGGCCCGACAGTTCCGCCGCACCCTTGGCCGCGAGGCCCTCCAGCTCGCCCCGCCGCTCCTCGCTCCAGCGGACCGTCGGCACCGAGATGCTCAGCGCGGCGACGACCTTCCCGCCCGAGTCCCGTACGGGCGCCGCCACACAGCTCACGTCGGGGTTGGACTCCTGCTGCTCCACGGCCACGCCCCGCTCGCGGATCTCCGCCAGCGCCTTCCGCAGCTCCTGCGGAGACGTGATGGAGGCGGGCGTCATGGAGACGAGCGGGCCTCCGCCGGCCAGGGTCGCCTCCAGCTCCTCGTCGGGCAGCGAAGCGAGCAGCATCTTCCCCACGGACGTGCAATGGGCGGGCAGCCGGCGGCCCGCGGCCGAGACCATGCGCACCGCGTGCGTGCTGTCGACCTTGGCGATGTAGATGACGTCGCTGCCCTCGAGGATGGCCACGTGCACGGTCTCGTCGCACGTGTCGGCGACGCTGCGCGCCACCCGCTGCCCCTCGGCGGCCAGGTCCAGCTGTTCCGCGTAGCGGCTGCCGAGCTGATAGCCGCGCACGCCGAGGCGGTAGCGTCCGGGCTGGTCCGGTGGCTGTTCCAGGTAGCTGCGCGCGGTGAGCGTGGTCACCAGCTCGTGCACCGTCGTACGCGGCAGCTGCAGCCTGCGCGTGATCTCGGGGGCGGAGAGTGTCCCCTCGCAGTCGAGGAAGAGCTCCAGTACGTCCAGGGCCCTGGTCACGGCCGGCACAAGACGTCCCATGTCCCCCGCCCTCCCCTTGCTCGCTTCGCGCTTACCGTCGGTTCGAAATACCGACAGTCGGTCGGCATCGCGAACAGACTAGTCACGCCACGACAGCGCCGACAATGCCGAGGGCTCGCCCGGCCCTGCACAGCCCTCGCCGCTCGGGCGGCACCGGCAGCTCCTAGGCGGACTTCCGCGCGCGGGCGGTCTTCTTCGCGGCCGTCTTCGCCGTGCTCTTCGCGGTGGTCTTCGCAGTGGTCTTCGCGGCGGGCTTCTTCGTGCCGGAGGTCTTCTTCGCCGCGGCGGTCTTCTTCGCGGCCGGCCTCGCCGTCGTCTTCGACGCCGCCTTCTTCGCCGTGGCCGGCGACTTCTTGGCGGCGGTCTTCTTCGCTCCCGAGGTCTTCTTCGCCGTGCTCTTCGCGGGGGCCTTCTTCGTACCGGCCGACTTCTTGGTCCCCCGCTGCTTCGACAGCTCGTGCACCGTGGCGTCGGGGGCCGCCGCCTCGCGACCCTCTCCCCGGGACTGCCGGGCGGCCTGCACACTGCTCTCCAGTACGGCCATCAGGTCCACGACCTGTCCCTTGCCCGGGGCCGCCGCCTCCTTACCCGCCGCTGCGGTGTCGACGCCCTCCATCTTCGCCGTGACGAGCTGTTCCACGGCTTCCCTGTACTCGTCGTGCAGCTCCGACCAGTCCAGCTCCCCCAGCGTCTCCATCAGGGTGTCCGCGAGATCCAGCTCCGCGTCACGGATGGTGACGTCCTCCTCGGGCGCGACGCCGCTGACGGAACGGATCTCCTCCGGCCAGAGCATGGTGTGCAGCGCGATCACGTTCTCGTACACGCGCAGCAGCCCGAGGCTCTCCCGCCCGCGCATCGCCAGCTTGCCGACCGCCACCTTGCCCGAGCGCTTCAGCGCCTCCCGCAGCAGCGCGTACGGCTTGGTCGCGGAGCGGCCGTCACCTGCGAGGTAGTACGAGCGGTCGAGCTGGATCGGATCCACGTCCTCCGAGGGGACGAAGCCCAGGATCTCCACGGTCTTGGCCGTCGGCAGCGGCAGCGCCGCCAGATCGGCGTCCGTCAGCTGCACGGTCGTGCCGTCGCCGGTCTCGAATCCCTTGCCTATCTCCTCCCGAGGCACCTCGCGCTCCTCCAGTTCGCACACCTTGCGGTAGCGGATGCGTCCGCCGTCGGCCGTGTGCACCTGGTGAAAGGAGACGCTGTGGCTCTCGGTGGCCGAAACCACCTTGATCGGTATGGAGACCAGCCCGAAGGAAATGGACCCTTTCCAGATGGATCGCATGGTTCGTCCCTTCTATGGGACTCTCAGGGTATGCCGTACACGGAGGTCGAGGGCCGCCGTCTCGCTCTCAGCAATCTCGACAAGGTGCTCTATCCGGCCACCGGATTCACCAAAGGTGAGGCACTGCACTATTACGTGACCGTCGCGGAGGCGCTTCTCCCGCATCTGCGGGGCCGCCCCGTCTCCTTCCTGCGGTATCCCGACGGTGTGGACTCCGCAGCCTTCTTCGCCAAGAACGTGCCGCCCGGCGCCCCCGACTGGGTGACCGTCCACGAGATCACCGCGGTCAGCAGCACCCCGCTGCACCAGGTACTCATCCACGATCTCGCCACCCTCGTGTGGGCGGCGAACCTCGCAGGGCTGGAGCTGCACACCCCTCAGTGGCGCGTCGAACACGAGGCACGGGCGGACCGGCTCGTCTTCGACCTCGACCCCGGCCCGGGAGCCGGCGTCCTCGAGTGCCGCACCGTCGCACTGTGGCTGCGGGAGCGGCTCGCGTCGGACGACATCACTGTGCTCCCGAAGACCTCCGGCGGCAAGGGGCTGCATCTGCTGGCACCCGTCGAGGTCACCCCGTCCTCGGCGGTCTCCGCGTACGCGAAGAAGATCGCCCTGGAGGCCGAGGCAGCCATGCCCGATCTGGCGCTCAGCAAGATGGCCAGGGCGCTGCGCCCCCGCAAGGTCTTCGTGGACCACTCGCAGAACGCCGCCGCCAAGACCACCGCCGCCCCCTACACTCTCCGCGCCAAGCAGCAGCCCAGCGTCTCCACCCCGCTGACCTGGGAGGAGCTGAACGCGGCGAGGAGCGCGGAGGAGCTCGTCTTCCTCGCCGAACAACTGCCCCTGCGGCTGGAGAACAACGGGGACCTGATGGCGCCTCTGCTCGATCCCGGTCTGGTCAGACCGCTTCCGGGCTCCTGAGCGACGTCCCCTCAGCTCCGGCGCGCCGGAGGAAGATCCGGATCCGCCGCGCCGTCCGCACACGACGGTGGGCGGGCGGAACACTGTTCCGCCCGCCCACCGCGGCGCTCTCCGTACGGGCTACTTGCTGCCGGAGCCCCAGTCGTCGTCCATGGGTGTCCTGTGGTCGCGGAGCGAGCGGACCCGCTCGTTGACCGATTCCGGCAGCCGGTGCCCGACCTTCTCCGTCACGATCCCGGCCGCTTTCGACGCGGCTTCACGGCCGGTCTGCGCCGCGCTCTCGGTGGCGTTGCGCACGGCAGGATTCTCGGACAGGCGCTGTGCCGTCAGCCGCAGCCGCTCGTAGCGCTCGCGGCCGGCACGCGTACCGAACACGTACCCGACGGCCAGTCCAGCAACGAACGTGAGCCGGTAGCGCATGGCTCCACCCTTCTCTCGGATCTCTCGGTTCCATCGGTTACCCGCGGACGCGAGGCCGAACCGATACCGATTTCGGAGTACCCCCTGGCATGCGCTAATGTATGCCCGCGGCCAAGGAACGCGGCCCATGACCAAGTGGGCGCGTCCGAGCAGCGCAGTCCCGTGTAGCTCAATCGGCAGAGCAGCCGGCTGTTAACCGGCAGGTTACTGGTTCGAGTCCAGTCGCGGGAGCAACCGAAAGAGCCCTCCCCGGGGCTCTTTTTCTTTGCCGGGCAAGTCCGTTGGGGCGGGCGGGAACCGATCACCGCGTGCCCGTAGTCCTCCCTCCCGTACGGCACCACCCGGCAGGGGCGGGAGATCGTATGAGCAGCTATGCTGCGGCAGACGCGGCGCGCACACATGTGCGTGACCCGGCGAACGGGGCGGTAGCTCAGCCGGTTAGAGCAGCGGACTCATAATCCGTCGGCCGTGGGTTCGAGTCCCACCCGCCCCACTCAACATGCCCGACGAGGCGCCCGGAAGCGGGCGCCTCGCGCCGTTCCTCCAGCCCTCTGAGGCCACGTCATCCGACGGGACGTCGGCCCGACGGCCCGTCGGCACGCCGACCCCGGGGCCCCCGGCCGACCAGGCGGGACGGCCTGGACGATCCGGCCTCGGTCCTCGACGAGTGGTCATCGAGGCGCTGCGGGACGGCCGGGCTTCCGCCCTGGAGCGCCCCACGGCAGAGCCTCCGCGTCGGCGGATGAGGCCAACAGGGCTTTCCCGGCGGACGGTTGCTCACGGAGCGCTCGCCCGGCCCCTCGCTCCCGACGAGGCGCGACAGGTGCTCTCCGGCTGCCCACCGGATTTGCCCGGCCGGTCCGGCCGTTTGCTCCTGCACCGCGCTCCCGGTGCCGGACGGTGCAGGAACCGATGAGCGGGGGCGTGCGATTCGTGCGACGACTCCCCCAACTGCCCAATGGTGCCTCGGGGTTCACCGGTGTAATCTCCGGCGCCGGATGCGGGGCGCCTGACGCCAGGCGTGCCGGAGCCGGGACGCTCAACCCACGGTCACGGCCCGCTCCGCCGTGAGAGCGCGCGAACATCGTCGGCGGGCCAGACGGACATAGCAGACGTTCCACGTCGTGAGGCCGGCCAAGGTGGCGATCATGAGGACTTCGCTGAGGCCGACCATCACGCTGACCGGGAGCAGGTGGACCAGCGGCACCCGGACCAGCGCCTCCAGCAGCAGTCCAGCACCCCAGACGGCGGAGGAGAGGCGGTGCCCTCGGCGCACTCGCGGGTCGGTGCGGTACTGCTCGCGGAACTCGGCGCCACGCGCGGGGTTGAAGCTCTCCGCGGCCGCCAGCGTGAGCGGGCGGCCCCACAGGACCGTGGCCAGGAAGACCAGGCCGATCGCGCCGGTGGTGAACGAGTTCTTGAGCAGGAGGAACTCCGTGTCACCGCTGACGAGGGTGAGGACGGTTCCGACACCGAAGGCGACGAGTACGACCGTGGCGAACAGGTTCAGGGAGCGGTCGCGCACCACGCTCCATGCCACGCGCAGCCCGGCGAGGGCGGTGGCGGCCTCGCGTGACGCGTGTCCGCCTCACCCGGCGCGCGCCACGGTCTGGTCGCCGGGCGCGTGGGCGGGACGCAGCCAGAGGTGCCGTTGCTCCGTCATCGCGACCCCCTTTTCGGGTCGCCTGTATGGAAACAACGTAGCAAGGCAGTTGACTTGGATCAACGCCGTTCCTCTTCGCCGGGACCGCCGAGCAGCCGCGCCACGTACTGCTCCATCAGCGACACCACCTCGACTGCGGTGTGCGTACCGAGGTGGAAATGGGTGCGCAGCCCGTCGGCCAGGGCGATGAGCAGCGCCGCCTCGGCGCGGGCGTCGCGATCGGGAGAGATGTCGCCGGCCTGGACGGCCAGCGCGATCTGCCCCTCCAGCAGCCCGCGGAGGGCAGCCGTCCGCTGCTTCACGTGATCGCGAAGGGCGTCGTTGCGCGCGGCCTCCAGCAGGAAGTCGATGTTCAACAGGCTTCCCACGCGGGCGTCTTCGTCGATCGGCAGCATCTCCATGACGATGGCGCGGAGCCTGGCAGCGTGCTCCGTACCGCCGACGGTGATGAGCCGTTCGGTGACGCGCTCCACGTTCTTGCGGCTCATGAACTCCATGGCGAACTTCATGAGGTCCTGCCTGTTGGCGAAGTAGTGCTGCAGCTGCCCCAGCGACATCTCCGCCTCGGTGGCCACCTCGCGCAGGCTCACCCGCTCCAGACCACGCACGCGCGCGACCCTCCACAGCGCCTGGGCGATCGCCGTCCTGCGCGCGTCGTGATCCACCTGCTTCGGCACACCTGCTCCTCGTCCGGCGATTGTTTCAATACATCCGACTGCATTCACTCCATGCTAGAGCCGCCCGGACCGCACACCGTCCCGCGGATCCGCATCCGCGGAATCAGGTTGTCAATATTGGTTGACAGAAGGCAGGCTTGTCATCCAAGGTTGACACCATGGCCGCATCGGACGCACGTGAAGCAGTGGACACAGCCGAGGCCGCCCTGAACAGCGATCCCCGCGTAGGACTGCGGGCGGTCGCGGCGCTGAGGCGGCTGACGGAGCGCCTGGAGGCGCTCCAGGTCGACAGCGCCCGCACCCAGGGCTGGTCCTGGGACGACATCGGGGCCGCGCTCGGCGTGAGCCGGCAGGCCGTACACAAGAAGCACGCGAGGAGGTAGGCGGCGATGTTCGAACGTTTCAGCCGGTCGGCACGGGAGGTCGTCGTGGGAGCTCAGGAGGAGGCGCGAAGCCTCGGCCACGACTGGATCGGCACGGAGCACCTTCTCCTCGCCGCCCTGCGCCTTCCCGAACAGCCGGGAGCCGCGACGCTCGTCCGGCTCGGCGTCAGCGCGGAGAGCTGCCGCACCGCGGTCTCCAGCGTCGTCGGAGGGGCCGAGGGTGACGCGCTGGGGCCACAGGACGCGGAAGCACTCAAGGCGTTCGGGATCGACCTGGACGAGATCCGCCGGCGTGCCGAAAACGCCTTCGGGGACGGCGCGTTGGACACCCCGGCGCGCGACCCGGAGGCGGGCACGCCTCGAAGGCGCCGCTTCCTCAAGCGTGTTCGCCCCGAGAGCGCGGGGAGCCTGGGCGTACCGGCGTCCGCACCCGGGCCCTCGGGGCACATCCGCTTCACCGGCCGGGCGAAGAAGGCGCTCGAACTGTCGTTGCGGGAAGCGATCGCGCGCAAGGACCGCCGCATCGGCGTGGAGCACGTCGTGCTGGCACTGCTGCGCGGGGACGACAAGATCTCGCAAGGGATGTTCCAGCAGCTCGGGGTGGCACCGAAGGAGCTGCGCGACCGCGTCCTCGCGGATCTGCGGTCGGCGGCGTGACACGCGCCGGGCAGGGCCGCTCCCGGGTGCACACGGGAGCTCCGGCCTTCCCGGGCGGCACCGCCCGGGAAACGCACCGCCCGGGCAGCTCACCGTCCGGCCGGCGGAGCGGTCCCGACCCTCCCGGACCTCACTTCCGGCAGCCGGCGACCTCGTACCGTCCGCAACTCCCCCGCCTGTCAGCGGACTTGAGCCGCATTCCCTCCTCAAGCGGCCCGACAGCACGGCGGGGGCGGGCCGTTGAGGTGTCACGACGCCGGCGGCGACGGGACCGGTCGAAAAACCCGTACAACCCCTCGGCCACTCCGGGTGTCTTTCTGGATGTCGGATTCTTCGGGCAATAGCCCACAAGGATCCTCTGTCCTGATGAGTCATGCTTTGCAGCACAAGAGGGGGAGTAATGCGCTTTCGTTACGCCAAGACCGCGATCGCCGCGCTGACCTGCGCGATGCTTGCGGTCCCCGCGGGAGCCGCCTACGCAGGCAGCGGGCCCGCACCCAAGCCGTCCGAGCGGAGCGTGGCCAAGTCCACCGCACCCTCCGCCAAGGGCAACCCGAACAGCAAGGCGGCCGAGGCCGCCGACGTCTGTGACGACGCGTACCAGATCGGCACCACCGGGTACGTCAAGCGCGGCGGCGTCACCATCGCCTCGGTCAAGCAGTTCTACTCACCGGACTGCGCGGAGAACTACAGCTACGTGTGGGTCTGGGACAGCTTCCGCGAGACCGCCGGCGACTACGACGTCACCGCGGCGGTCTACAGCTACTCCCAGGACGAGGTGCTCGGCGGCAGGTCCTGGCTGAACACCACGGGCCAGGAGTTCTGGTCCTACGGCACGGGCACGGTGTCCGAGTGCACCGCAGCCGTGGGTTCCGTCCGCAAGGCGGGCGACCCGCTGCCCAACAACGGCGCTTCGTCGAAGCGTTGCTGAGCCTGCTCGGCTGACGGGGGTTTTGCGAAGCTCCCCGTACGGATCGCCGTACGGGGAGCTTTCGTCTGCCGTGTCCGCCGACGGGACCGTACGCGACGGATCGTCAGACCGCCGAAGTCATCCGCCGTACCGCTTCCTCCAGGGTCTCCGGCGACGTCGCCATGTTGAGCCGCGCGTATCCGGCGCCGCCGGTGCCGAACGCCGGCCCGGGGATGAGCGCCACACGGCCCCGTTCCAGGAACGCGGCCGCCGGGTCGTCGCCGAGGCCCAGCGCACGGCAGTCCAGCCACGCGAGGAACGTCCCCTCGTGGGAGCGGTAGCCCACCTCCGGCATGTGCTCCTTCAGCAGCCCGGCGAGCAGTCTGCGGTTCTCGTCCAGTCCGGCGAGCAGAGCCTCCAGCCAGGCGTCGCCGTGCCGCAGCGCCGCCACGTGCCCGATGACGCCCAGATGGCTGGGGCCGTGGCTGACCTCTTCCGGCATCCGGGTCAGTTCGTCGGCGGACTCCTCGCCGGCGACGGCCATCGCCGCCTTCAGTCCCGCCAGGTTCCACGCCTTGGACGCCGAGAGGAGCGAGAAGGCCCGCTCCGTCCCGGGCACCGACAGATAGGGGACGTGGCGGGCGCCGGGCAGCACGAGCGGTGCGTGGATCTCGTCGGCGACGACGCGCACGCCGCAGGCGTTCGCCAGCTCCGTCGCCGCCGCCAGCTCCTCGGCGGTGTGGACGGTACCGGTCGGGTTGTGGGGGCTGCACAGCAAATACGCAGCAGCGCCCGCGCCGTCCCCGCCCGTACGGAACGCCGCGGCGAGGGTGTCCAGGTCCAGGCGACCCTCCGCGGTCAGCGGCGCCTCCACCACGCGGCGGTCCATGTGCGAGACGAACTGGTAGAAGGGCGGATAGACGGGCGAGTTGACGACGACGGCGTCGCCGGGTGAGGTGATCAGCTTGAGCACCTCGACGACCCCGGCCATCACATCGGGGACGATCGCCGCCCGCTCCTGCGGCACTCTCCAGCCCCAGTGCCGCTCGGCGAAGCCGTCCAGCGCCTCCCTGTAGGGCTCCCCCATCGCATAGCCGGTGTCTCCCGCGTCGACCGCCGCGTGCAGCGCTTCGGCGACAGGAGGCGCCAGCGGCACGTCCATCTCCGCGATCCACATCGGCAGCACGTCGGCAGGGTGCACACGCCACTTCGCGCTCGTACGGCGGCTGAGCTCGTCCGGGGAGCACTGCCGCAGCGGGTTGCTCACATAGGTCTCCACCCCCAACACGCTAGGGCGCATCCGCTCCCGTGAGCAGACCGCGCCCGGCCAGGGGCCGGTTCCGGGGCGGCCGCGGGGCCGAGGGCGGCGGCCGGGCGCGGGGGCACGTAGGGCATCATTCCGGCATGGGGATAGTCGCCGGTCTGGAGAGTTCCGCCGAGTTCACTCGCATCATCGTCTGCGACGTGGATTCCGGAGCCGTGGTGAAGCACGGCTACGCCGAGCATCCCGCGGATCGCGACGATCCCCAGTCTTGGCTGCTGTCCCTGGGCCGGGCCGCCGGCTCGGGGCAGTTCTCCGATGTCGAGGCCATAGGAGTGGCCGGTCAGCAGCAGGGGCTGATAGCGCTCGACTCGGGTGGCAATCCGGTGAGGGCGGCCCTGCTCGGCAACGACAGACGGATGCAGCCGGCGGCCGCGGACCTCGTCGATGCTCTGGGTGGCCGCCACGCATGGGCGGAGGCCGTCGGCTCCGTGCCGGAGGCCGGTCACCCCGTCTCCAAACTGCGCTGGCTCGCACGCAGCGAACCGCAGAACGCGGCCAGGGTCGCCGAGGTGCTCCAGCCCCACGACTGGCTCGTGTGGCAGCTGATGGACCGGCCGTCGCGGCGCACGACCGACCGCGGGGAGGCGTCGGGCACCGGGTACTGGTCCGCGGCACTGGAGAACTACCGGCCCGACCTCGTCGAACTCGCCCTCGGCCACCGGATCGCGCTGCCCGAGGTCATCGGGCCCGCCGAGCCCGCCGGGCGCACACCGGAGGGCCTGCTGATCTCCGCGGGCACGGGCGACACGATGGCCGCGGCGCTCGGGCTTGGCCTGGGCATGGGAGACGCCGTGCTCTCCCTCGGCGCATCGGGCTCGGTGTGCGCCGTGCACCATGAGGCGCTGGCCGATCCGAGCGGCATCATCACGTCGTACGCCGACGGCACGGGCCTGCACATGCCAGCGGTGCGCACCCTCAACGCGACGCGTGTGCTGCGCGGCGCGGCCGAGCTGCTCGGCACGGACATCAAGGGGGTCTCGGACCTGGCACAGGGGTCGAGCCCCGGTGCGTACGGGCTCGTTCTGCTGCCGTATCTCGCGGGCGAGCACACCCCGCATCTCCCGCACACCGCCGGATCGCTGCACGGTCTGCGTCTGGAGAGCATGAAGCCGGAGCATCTGGCGCGGGCTGCCGTCGAGGGGATGCTGTGCGGACTCGCCGACGCGCTGGACGTGCTGCGCAACAGAGGCGTTCAGGTACGAAGACTCTTCCTGCTGGGACCGGCCGCGGGCCTGCCGGCCGTGTACATGGCCGCACCCGCCCTCTTCGGCACGCAGGTCGTGGTGCCCAGGCCGGCCGACTACACCGCGATCGGCGCCGCACGGCAGGCGGCCTGGGCCCTCAGGGGCGGTGCGCAACCGCCGCAGTGGCCCGCCGCGGAGTGCGAGGTGTTCGACCCCGGCGAGGATCTGGCAGCCGGGCAGGCGGTCCGGCAGCAGTACATGGCCGTGCGCGAGGAGACACACCCCGGCGCCTTCGACGCCTGACCGGCGCGGAGAGCGGATTCAGCCGGCAGCGATCACCACGGTCTTTGCCCGGAGTTGGGGGCGCGCGCCGGGCGGCGCTTCGAAAATAGGAGTACACGCCACTCCGGCCACGAGTAGTGTCGATCGCCCGCTTTCGCTCTGCATCGAAGTTCTTTTCCGTACGGGGGACCCTTGTGCTGATACGCCTGCTCCGTGAGCATCTGCGCCCGTACAGTCGCCCGGCGTCCGTGCTGGTGGTGCTGCAGCTGCTGCAGACGTCCGCCACGCTCTATCTCCCCACGCTCAACGCCGACATCATCGACAACGGTGTCGTGATCGGTGACACCGGCAACATCCTCAGCTACGGCTCTGTCATGCTCGGCGTCTCCTTCGTGCAGGTCGTCTGCAACATCGGTGCCGTGCTCCTCGCGGCGCGGACCGCCGCCGCGGCCGGCAGGGACATCAGGGCGAGAGTGTTCGACCGGGTACAGACGTTCTCCTCGCGCGAGCTGGGGCACTTCGGCGCCCCGTCCCTGATCACCCGCACCACCAACGACGTCCAGCAGGTGCAGATGCTGGTGCTGCTGACCTTCACGCTGATGGTCTCGGCGCCGATCATGTGCGTCGGCGGCATCGTCATGGCACTGGACCAGGACGTGCCGCTCTCCTCGGTGCTGGTGGGCGTCGTACCGGTGCTGGCCGTGCTGGTGGGCCTGATCGTGCGGCGCATGCGTCCGCTCTTCCGCACCATGCAGAAGCGGCTCGACGGTGTGAACAGGGTGCTGCGTGAGCAGATCGGCGGCATCCGCGTCATCCGGGCCTTCGTCAAGGACGAGTACGAGCAGCGGCGCTTCCACGAGCACAACAGCGGGCTGACCGATGTGCAGTTGCGCGCCGGACGGCTGATGGCGCTGATGTTCCCGACCGTCATGACCGTCGTGAACGTCTCCAGCGTCGCCGTCGTCTGGTTCGGCGCGCACCGTGTCGACAGCGGCGGGATGCAGATCGGCGCGCTCACGGCGTTCCTGTCGTACCTGATGCAGATCGTCATGTCCGTGATGATGGCCACCTTCATGTTCATGATGGTTCCGCGCGCGGAGGTGTGCGCGGACCGCATCACGGAGGTACTCGACACCTCTTCGAGCGTGGTGCCGCCCGACGCACCCGTGCGGAAGCTGCGCCGCCACGGCGTGCTGGAGCTGCGGGGCGCGGGGTTCCGCTATCCCGGGGCTGAGGCGCCGGTCCTGCAGGGCGTCGATCTGATGGCCCGTCCGGGCGAGACGACGGCGGTGATCGGTTCCACCGGCAGCGGCAAGTCAACGCTTCTGGGCCTGCTGCCGCGGCTGTTCGACGTCACGGAGGGCTCGGTGCTCGTCGGCGGCGAGGACGTGCGGACGCTCGATCCGCGACTGCTGGCACGCAAGGTGGGCCTGGTGCCGCAACATCCGTATCTGTTCTCGGGGACGGTCGCATCGAACCTGCGCTA
The DNA here is from genome assembly GCF_000426165.1 of Streptomyces sp. TAA486. Classification (NCBI taxonomy): domain Bacteria; kingdom Bacillati; phylum Actinomycetota; class Actinomycetes; order Kitasatosporales; family Streptomycetaceae; genus Streptomyces; species Streptomyces sp. TAA486. The sequence continues at coordinate 239,527 of NZ_AUEV01000003.1, forward strand.
CGGGCGCCCCGACGCGACCGACGAGGAGCTGTGGAACGCGCTGGAGATCGCGCAGGCACGCGAGTTCGTCGCCGCCATGGACGGCGGGCTCGATGCGTCGATCGGGCAGGGCGGCAACAACGTCTCGGGCGGTCAGCGTCAACGCCTCGCGATCGCACGGGTGTTGGTGCACAGCCCGGAGGTCTACCTCTTCGACGACTCCTTCTCCGCTCTCGACTACGCGACCGATGCGGCGCTGCGTGCCGCCCTCACCCACCGCACGGCGGACGCGACGGTCCTCATCGTCGCCCAGCGGGTCTCCACGATCCGCGACGCGGACCGCATCGTCGTGCTGGACGAGGGCCGCGTCGCCGGCACCGGCAGGCACCACGAACTGATGGAGGGCAACGAGACGTACCGGGAGATCGTCCTCTCCCAGCTCACCGAGCAGGAGGCAGCGTGAGTGGCCCCGGCGCACGGATGCTCGGCGGCGGTGCACCGCCCCGGCGCTCCACGGACTTCCGCGGATCGGCGAAACGCCTTCTGGGACAGTTCCGGCCCGAACGGGCCACGCTCACCGGCATGGTGGCCTTCGGGCTGGTCGGCGTGGGCTTCAGCGTGCTCGGCCCGAAGATCCTCGGCGACGCCACCGACCTGATCTTCGCGGGCTTCATCGGGAAGCAGCTGCCCGAGGGCGCAAGCCGTGAGCAGGTCCTCGACGGCATGCGCAGCGAAGGCGACTCCGGCGTCGCCGACATGCTCTCGGGCACCGACTTCACGCCGGGCCAGGGCATCGACTTCGCTGCACTCGGCAACGTGCTGCTGGTGGTTCTTGCCATCTATGCCGCGGCGGGCCTGATGATGTTCGTCAGCGGGCGCCTGTCCGTACGGGCGATCAACCACACGGTCTTCCGGCTGCGGGAGCAGGTCGAGGCGAAGCTCTCGCGGCTGCCGCTGTCGTACTTCGACAAGCAGACGCGCGGTGAGGTCCTCAGCCGCGTGACCAACGACATCGACAACATCGGCCAGACCCTTCAGCAGACCCTGGGACAGATCGTCAACTCCGTGCTCACCGTGGCGGGTGTGCTGGTGATGATGTTCTGGATCTCGCCGTTGCTGGCGCTCGTCGCGCTGGTGACGGTGCCGTTGTCGCTGCTGGTGGCGACGCGGCTGGGCAAGCGGGCGCAGCCGCAGTTCGTGCGGCAGTGGTCGGAGACGGGCAAGCTGAACACCCACGTCGAGGAGATGTACACCGGTCACACGCTGGTGAAGGTCTTCGGGCGGCAGGAGGAGTCGGCCGCGGCCTTCCGCGAGCACAACGAGGCGCTGTACAGCGCCGGTTACAAGGCGCAGTTCGTCAGCGGCATCATGCAGCCGGCGATGATGTTCGTCGCGAACCTCAACTACGTGCTGGTGGCCGTCGCGGGCGGTCTGCGGGTCGCCTCGGGTGCGCTGTCGATCGGCGACGTGCAGGCGTTCGTGCAGTATTCGCGGCAGTTCACGCAGCCGCTCAACCAGATCGCCTCGATGGCGAACATGGTGCAGTCCGGGGTCGCTTCCGCGGAACGCGTCTTCGAGATCCTCGACGCGGACGAGCAGACGCCCGAGCCGGAACACCCGGCCCGTCCCGAGAAGGTGCGCGGCCGTGTCGAACTGGACCGGGTCTCCTTCCGCTACGACGCGGACCGGCCGCTCATCGAGGATCTGTCGCTGACCGTCGAGCCGGGCAGCACCGTCGCCATCGTCGGACCGACGGGCGCGGGAAAGACCACGCTGGTGAATCTGCTGCTGCGCTTCTACGAGACGCGCGGCGGCCGGATCCTGCTGGACGGCACGGACACGGCCGGGATGATCCGTGAGGACCTGCGCTCCAGCATCGGGATGGTGCTCCAGGACACCTGGCTCTTCGGCGGCACCATCGCGGAGAACATCAGCTACGGCGCGCAGAGTGCCGACCGCGCACAGGTCGAGGAGGCCGCACGCGCGGCACACGCCGACCGCTTCATCCGCACCCTGCCCGACGGCTACGACACGGTCCTCGACGAGGACGGCACGGGCGTCAGCGCCGGTGAGAAGCAACTGATCACCATCGCCCGCGCCTTCCTCTCCGACCCGGTCATCCTCGTACTGGACGAGGCGACAAGTTCCGTCGACACCCGCACGGAAGTGCTCATCCAGCGGGCCATGGCGCGGCTGGCGCACGGCCGTACGAGCTTCGTCATCGCCCACCGGCTCTCCACCATCCGGGACGCCGACGTGATCCTGGTGATGGAGGACGGGTCGATCGTGGAACAGGGCTCACACAGCGAACTGCTGGCGGCGGACGGTGCCTACGCCCGCCTGTACCGGTCGCAGTTCGCCGCCGCCGTCGCGGAGGTCGACTGAAGCCGGCTGAAGGCCCAGCCTCGTCGAGCGTCAGTCCAGGTAGCCGCGCAGCTGGTCCGCGAAGGCGTGGTCGCGGAGCTTGGCGAGGGTCTTGGACTCGATCTGCCGGATGCGTTCCCTGGTGACGCCGAAGAGGGTGCCGATCTCCTCCAGGGTGCGCGGCCGCCCGTCGTCCAGCCCGTAGCGCAGCTGCACGACCTTGCGTTCGCGCTCGCCGAGCGTCGAGAGCACCGCCTCGAGATGCTCGCGCAGCAGCAGGAAGGCGGCGGACTCCACGGGTGACGGGGCGTCGCCGTCCTCGATGAGATCACCGAGGTTGACGTCTTCCTCCTCGCCGACCGGCGCGTGCAGCGACACCGGTTCCTGAGCGAGGCGCAGCACCTCGGTGACGCGTTCGCCGGTGAGGTCCAGCTGCACGGCGACCTCGTCCGGCGTCGGCTCCTCGCCCCGCTCCTGGAGCAGCCGGCGCTGGACGCGTATGACGCGGTTGATCAGCTCGACGACGTGCACGGGCACGCGGATCGTGCGGGCCTGGTCGGCCAGCGCGCGGGACATCGCCTGCCGGATCCACCATGTCGCGTACGTCGAGAACTTGTAGCCGCGGGCGTAGTCGAACTTCTCGACCGCCCTGATCAGCCCCAGGTTCCCCTCCTGCACCAGGTCGAGCATGGTCAGCCCGCGGCCGACGTACCGCTTCGCCACGGAGACGACGAGGCGGAGGTTCGCCTCGATGAGGCGCCGCTTGGCGATCCTGCCCATCACGACGAGCTGGTCGAGTTCGTGCGCGAGACGTCCGTCGGGATGGGTGGCCGGTTCGGCGAGCTTCTGCTCGGCGAAGAGACCCGCCTCGACGCGGCGGGCGAGTTCGACCTCGTCGGCGGCGGACAGCAGCGGGATGCGGCCGATCTCGCGCAGATACTGCCGGAAGAGATCGGCGGAGGTACCGCTGCCGGCGGCCTCCCTCTTCTCCTGCCTGGCGGGAATCTCGGTCTCCGGCTCCATCGACGGCGAAACCGGCGGGGCGGGAGCGACTGGTGCGTCGGCGGGCGGGGCGGCCGGAGGCCGTGCGGAGGGAGGCCGGACGGGCGTCGCCGCAGGAGCGGGCGCGGCGGCCAGGGATGGAACCGTCGGGGCGGCCGGAGGAGCCGCGCTGGTCAGGGTCCGGGTCTGCACGGGGGCGACCTCCAGTGTGCTCGCTGCCGGTTCGGGGGGCGGCGTACCTGCTGTTCGGAGCCGCGGGGGCGTTCCGGCAAGTGCGGCCGGCACACTCCGCTCCGAGGACTCAAGCACCGCCCACCAGTGTGGGGTACGACACACTCCGGCCACGAGGGTCGTGCGCCCAGTTTTTGAGATGGGCGTCACTTGTCGCATACGTACCACTACGGCCGTCCGGCCTTCGCAGGAGGGAAATCAGGCGTCACCGCAGGCCGGACCAATGCACCGGAGGCTGCCGCCGCGGGAGGCGGACCGCGTCAGAGCGCCGCCGCGCCGCGTTCCTGGAGGGAGCGGCCGTACTGCGTGAGCGTCCAGATCTCCTGGCGCACGGCCGCCGAACGCTCGTCGTCGCGCTGGGCCTCCAGGCGCCGGGCGCTGCTTTCGAGGTCGGCGATGCGGGCGTTGACAGCCGCGAGGCGCACGGCGACGAGCTGCATCCCCGCGTACATCTCGTCCGGTTCGCGGCCGCGGGCGCTGCGCAGCGGCTCGACGACCAGTTCGTGCACCAGGGCGCGCACGGTGTCGTCGGGAGCGGCGGCACGCACCCTGGCGACGAATTCGTCGTCGGCGCCGGTCACACCGCCGGCGGCCTCGACCGCCTCACGCACGGCGGCGTAGGGCGGTGCGGTGAACTCGTCGGTCTCATAGGCGTCGAAGGCCGGTGCGACCAACTCGGGGCGCTGCAGGGCGAGTTTGAGCAGTTCACGCTCGACGCGACGGGCGGGACTGCGCAGGTTGAGGGCGGGGCCGCCCCCGCGTGCGGCTGCGGACGGCGCCGCGGTTCCCGACCCGGGGCCCGTGGGCGTGGAGCCGGACGCGTGCGCGCCCGCTCGCGGCGCGGACGGGCTCGCCGCGCGGCGCCGCGCCAGCTGGCCCAGGCGACGCACCACGAACTGCGTATCGAGGATGCCGAGGAGCCCCGCGAGGCGCACGGCGTACTCGTGCTGGATCGAGGGGTCCTTGATCTGCGCGACGACGGGCGCCGCCTGCTCCAGCGCTGCCGAACGGCCCTCCGCCGTATCGAGGTTGTGCTGCCCGACGATCGAGCGGATCGCGAACTCGAAGAGCGGGGAACGGGCTTCGACGACCTTCGCCACGGCCTCGTCGCCCTCGGCGATCCGCAGCTCGCAGGGGTCCATGCCCTGCGGTGTGATCGCGATGGAGGTACGGGCGGCGAACTTCTGGTCGTCCTCGAACGCGCGCAGCGCCGCCTTCTGCCCGGCTGCGTCGCCGTCGAAGGTGAAGATGACCTCCGAGCCGGAGTTGTCCATCAGGAGCCTGCGGAGGATCTTGATGTGGCCCTCGCCGAAGGACGTGCCGCTCGTGGCGATCGCCGTGGTGACGCCGGCCAGGTGGCAGGCCATGACGTCGGTGTAGCCCTCGACGACGACGGCGCGGTTGCCCTTGGCGATGTCCTTCTTGGCGAGGTCGATGCCGTAGAGGACCTGGGACTTGTGGTAGATCGCCGTCTCGGGCGTGTTGAGGTATTTCGGGCCGTTGTCGTCGTCGCGCAGCTTGCGGGCGCCGAAGCCGACGACGTCTCCGGTGATGTCCCGGATGGGCCACATCAGCCGGCCGCGGAACCGGTCGATGGGACGCCCGTTGCGCGCCTCCTGCGCGAGCCCGGAGGCGGTGAGCTCCTTGTCGGAGAAGCCCTTGCCGCGCAGGAACCGCACGAGATGGTCCCAGCCCGCCGGGGCGTATCCGATGCCGAAGTGCTCGGCGGCCGACTGGTCGAAGCCGCGCTCGGTCAGGAAGCGGCGGCCCGTCTCGGCCTCGGCGCCCTGGAGTTGCTCGGAGAAGAACTGGGCGGCCGCCTTGTGCGCGTCGACGAGGCGGGTGCGTTCGCCCTGCTGACTGGCACGGCCGTAGCCGCCCTCCTCGTACCGCAGCGTGATGCCGGCTTGGCCTGCGAGGCGCTCGACGGCCTCGGAGAAGGAGAGGTGGTCGACCCGCATCACGAAGTCGAGGGTGTCGCCGCCCTCCTGGCAGCCGAAGCAGTGGAAGAGACCCTTGGCCGGACTGACGTGGAACGAGGGCGACTTCTCGTCATGGAAGGGGCACAGGCCCTTCAGATTGCCGCCGCCGGCGTTGCGCAGCTGGAGATACTCGGAGACCACGGTGTCGATCGGGACCGCGCCCCGCACCGCTTTCACGTCCTCGTCGTTGATCCTGCCCGCCACACCGGAATTGTACGGCCGCCCGCCGACACCCCCGTCTGCCCGGGCGCGGTGCCGTGGACCGTGCCCAGCCGCTCGCCAACCGCTCGCCGCCTGCGGCGTCCTGGGCTCAGCGCCGACGCGTCGGCGCTCTCATCCCTTCTCCTGGCGGTCGCCGCGGCCGAGGTCACTCAACGGGACGCCCGGGTCGGCGAGCGCGTCCGGCTCGACGGGCGTACCGGAGCGGATCAGGTCCTGGACCGCACCGGTCACGTCCCACACGTTCACGTTGAGGCCCGCCAGTACGCGGTTGTCGCTCAGCCAGAACGCGATGAACTCGCGCTTGGCGACGTCTCCTCGGCACACCACCTGGTCGTAGGTGCCGGGCGGAGCGAAGCCGGAGTACTCCATGCCCACGTCGTACTGGTCGGAGAAGAAGTAGGGCACCCGGTCGTAGACGACCTCCCGCCCCAGCATCGAACGTGCCGCGGCCGGGCCGCTGTTGAGGGCGTTCGCCCAGTGCTCGACGCGCAGAGACGTCCCCCACGGGGTCTCCCGCAGGGACGCGACGTCGCCTGCCGCATAGATGTCGGGATCCGAGGTGCGCAGCGCCGAGTCCACGGCCACGCCGCCGCCCCCCTCGGCCAGCTCCAGCCCCGCGGTTTCGGCGAGCGAGGTGCGGGGTGCGGCGCCGATGGCGGCCAGCACGTCGTGCGCGGGGTGCTCGTCGCCGTCGTCGGTCCGTACGGCCTGCACCATTCCGTCCGTTCCGACGATCTCCGAGAGCCTCGCCCCGAAGTGGAAGCGCACGCCGTGCTCCTGGTGAAGGTCGGCGAAGAGCATGCCCATCTCGGGGCCGAGCACGGAGTGCAGCGGGGTCGGTTCGGGCTCGACGACGGTGACTTCCGCCCCGTACCCGCGTGCGGCCGCCGCGACCTCCAGCCCGATCCAGCCGGCTCCCGCGATGACGAGATGGCCGTTCTCCTGGCCGAGTGCCGTCAGCCGGCCGCGGAGACGGTCGGCGTGCGCGAGGCGCCGCAGGTGGTGCACGGAGGCGAGCGAGGTACCGGGGATGGCCAGGCGGCGCGGTTCGGCGCCGGTGGCGAGAAGCAGCTTGTCGTAGTGGAGGCGGGTGCCGTCGCCGAGTTCCAGGCTCTTGGCGTCGCGGTCCAGGCGCACGACGGTCTGGCCCAGGTGCAGTTCGATGTCGGCACCCGCGTACCAGGCCGGCTCGTGCACGAACACGCTCTCGCGCTCGTCGGAGCCCGTCAGATACCCCTTGGACAAGGGCGGACGTTCGTAGGGGTGGTCGCGCTCGTCACCGATCAGGATGACCCGTCCGGTGAAGCCTTCGGCTCGCAGGGCCTCGGCGGCTTTCGACCCGGCAAGCCCTCCACCGACGATGACGAACGTCCGGTGTGCGTCGACCACTTGGTTCCTCCTCGCTGACCTGACCCCCCGACGGAAACGTCCAGGAGCGAGCGTCCCGCAAAGAACGGGCAGCGGGAAGAGGACCCGTGCCCGTGGCGGGCACAACCGGACACCAACGGACCACGGCCGGGGCCGCTCCGGCCGCGGCGGCGGCCAGGGGGTGTCTAGAGGTGGGCCCGCGTGAGGCGTCTGTGCAGGGAGCGCGCCGAGACGTCGGTCAGGGCCGCGATCTGGTCCACGACGACGCGCAGCCGTGCCGCGTCGTCCTCCGCCTCCCCGAACAGCGCGCGGAACTGCGGGTCGAGACCTTCGGGTGCGCGCTTGGTCAGCGCGTCCGCGAGCTCGCCGAGCACGACGCGCTGATCGGCCCGCAGCCGCTCCAGGTCCGGACGCTGCATCACATAGCGGTCCGCGACGGCTTTCAGCACCGCGCACTCCAGCCGGACGCCGCGCGGTACGACGAGTTCGGCGGCGTAGCGGGTGAGCGCTCCGGATCCGTACGCGGCCCGTGTCGCCCCCTCGGCAGCGAGGCAGAAGCGGCCGATGAGCTGGCTCGTGGCGTCCTTGAGCCGGGCCTGGGCAACGGCGGAACCGTCGTAGCCGTGCGGCCACCATTCCTGGTCCAGCAACCGGTCGAGGGCTTCGGCGAGTTCGCCGTGACCGGCGTCAGGTGCGTAGCGCTCCGCGGCGACGGTGAGGATGTCGCGGCGTTCGGGTTCGGCGAGGAGCACGTTGGGGTCGAGATGGCCGGCGTGCAGGCCGTCCTCGACGTCGTGCACGGAGTAGGCCACGTCGTCGGACCAGTCCATGACCTGCGCCTCGAAGCACGTGCGGTCGCTGGGGGCACCGCGGCGGATCCAGTCGAAGACGGGAAGGTCGTCCTCGTAGACGCCGAACTTCGGCGACGAGGGGTCGCCGGGGCGGGAGCCCAGCGTCCAGGGGTACTTGGTGGCGGCGTCGAGTGCCGCGCGCGTGAGGTTGAGGCCGACGGGGATGCGGAAGGCACGGTCTCCGGAACCGTCCGGGCCCGTGGCCGCACCCTCGGCGGGGTCTCCTGCCGGAGCGGCTCCCCCGCCGGAGTGCGGGCCTGGGTCGACGTCCAGGAAGCGCTTGGGCTCCAGCCGGGAGAGCAGGCGCAGCGACTGTGCGTTGCCCTCGAAGCCGCCGCAGGGCGCGGCGATCTCGTTCAGCACGCGTTCGCCGTTGTGCCCGAACGGCGGGTGCCCGAGGTCGTGCGCGAGGCAGGCCGTCTCGACCAGGTCCGGGTCGCAGCCGAGCGCCGCGCCCAGTTCCCTTCCGACCTGTGCGCATTCCAGGGAGTGCGTGAGGCGGGTGCGCGGACTGGCGTCCCACGCCTGCGCGCTGGTGCCCGGCGCGACGACCTGGGTCTTGCCGGCGAGCCTGCGCAGCGCGGCCGAGTGCAGCACGCGCGCACGGTCGCGCTGGAAGGCGGTGCGCCCTGGCCGCTTGTCGGGCTCGGGCGCCCAGCGCTCGATGTCGGACGGGCCGTAGTGGCCGGAAGCGCCGTCGGGGCCGGAGGCCTCTGTGTCGTACGTGCCGTGCATACGCCGACGGTAGCGGCACGGGCGGCGGAGCGGGCCCTGGGCGGGGACGGCCACACAGGGGACCGTTTCTTGGCGCGATCGGGAGAAATGTGCGAACCATTGAACCGCGCATGCCAGCGTGCAGTTGTTGCCGGTTGGGGGGGTCAGGCAGCCCAGGCGCGAGAGCCGGGCGTCCTGAGGCGGCCCTGGCCAGGCCGCACCACTGACATCACCCGTGAAACAGTCCGCCCGTGCACGCCTAGGACACTGCCTAGGCGTGCACGAGCCGCCGCCCCGTGGCTGTTGCCGCGCGCACCTCGTCGTAGCGGTGCAGGACGAGCCGGGCCAGCGCGGGATGCGCACCGATCGGCGCCGCGGCTGTCCACGGGGCCGCAGCCGCGCAACGGGCGGCGAAGTGGCCGGGAGCGGTGAAGCAGGAGGCGAGGGCGATGCGGCTGTGCCCGGCGGCGCGCAGGATCTGCACGGCCTCGGCCACGGTCGGCCGGGCGGCCGAGGCGTACCCCGGGAGCACCGGTGTGGTACCGCCGAGCCGTTCGCGCAGTGCGGCCGCGATGCGCTGTGCGCCCTCGGCGGACTCGGGGTCGCGTGAACCCGCGGAGGCCAGCACGACCGCGTCCGGCGCGGCCTGCCCATGGGCGGCCTCCCCACCACGGAGGCCGTCCTCGGCCTGAAGGGATCCCGCGCGCCGGACCGCCTCGGTCAGGCGGTCGTGCAGCGCTTCGGCGAGCAGCGGGTGGGGCCCGATGGGTTCCGAGACCCTGCCCCGAAGGTGCGAAGCGGCGGCCAGGGCACGCGGGATGTCGTGCTTGACGTGGTGCCCCCGCCCGAACAGCAGGGGCACGAGGACCACTTCGCCGCGGGCCCGCAGCGCGGACAGGGTCTGCGGCAGCCGCGGCTCGTTCAGTTCGATGTGGCCCAGTTCGACGCGAAGCCCCGGACGCAGGGCCCGTACGGACGTGAGGAGTGCCGTGACCGTGGCCAACGCGCCGGGGTCGCGGGAACCGTGCGCGACGGCGACGAGCGTCGGGGCGGGGCGCGGGCGTACCGAGGCGAGCTGGGTGTGGAGCTGTGCGGTGAGTCGGGTCATGAGCTGCGCCGTGCTGTCGAGGCCGTGGAGCGGTCCGGGTCCGGGTTCGGGGCCGGACCCGAGTGCCGGTCCGAATTCGGAACCGGGCCCGGGGGTGGGTTCCGGTGTGGGCGACGCGTTCATGGATCGAGGCTGCCGCGCGGTGTTTGCCGTGCTGTTGCGCCGGCCCGCCCGCTTCGTTTCGTCGCGCTCACACCTGCGACCTCACCGGTGCGACGTCGCTGCGCTGAGGACGCCTTGCCAGGCCCGTTACCTGGGCCGCGGCCGTCCGTAACAGGCGGGTTCCACGGTGGTGCCATGCACGCGAACCCCCTCGCCGTCCGCTCCGGGACCGACACCCACTGCCCGTACTGCGCGCTGCAGTGCGGCATGACGCTGCGCCGCGCGGACGGAGGCGACGAGGCCGCGGAGCCTCCCGGCCTGGAGGTGGCGGAGCGCCCGGACTTCCCCGTGAACCGTGGCGCGCTGTGCGTGAAGGGCCGCACGGCCACGGAGGTCCTGGCACCGCACGCCCGCCTCACACGGCCCCTGGTGCGTCGCTCGTCCTCCGGTGAACTGGAGCCGGCGGAATGGGAGGAGGCCCTGGATCTCGTCGCCGCGGCCCTGGCCCGTACGCGCGACGAGCACGGCCCCGACGCGGTGGGCGTCTTCGGCGGCGGCGGACTGACGAACGAAAAGGCCTACGCTCTGGGCAAGTTCGCCCGCGTCGTGCTCGGCACGTCGCAGATCGACTACAACGGCCGCTTCTGCATGTCCTCCGCCGCAGCGGCCGGCACGAGGGCCTTCGGCGTGGACCGCGGACTGCCGTTCCCGCTGGAGGACGTCGGCCGTACGGACTGCGTCGTGCTCGTCGGCTCGAACCTCGCCGAGACGATGCCGCCCGCACTGCGCCACCTCACCGAACTGCGCGAGCGCGGCGGTACGTTGATCGTCGTCGACCCCCGCCGCACCCGGACGGCCGAGCATGCCGACCTGCACCTCGCGCCACGGCCGGGCACGGATCTGGCACTCGCGCTGGGGTTGCTGCATCTGGTGGTCGCCGAGGGCGGGACGGACACCGGGTACATCGAGGCCCGCACCACCGGCTGGCCCGAGGCCCGCAGTGCGGCCATGGCTCACTGGCCGGAGCTGGTGGAGCGCATCACCGGGGTCTCCGTGCCCGAACTGCGCCGAGCCGCAAGGCTGTTCAGCGACGCCGGTCACGCCATGGTGCTCACGGCGCGCGGACCCGAGCAGCAGTCGAAGGGCACCGATACGGTCGGCGCCTGGATCAACCTCTGCCTGGCGACGGGCCGTCCGGGCCGCCCACTGTCCGGCTACGGCTGCCTCACCGGGCAGGGCAACGGGCAGGGCGGCCGCGAACACGGCCAGAAGGCCGACCAGTTGCCCGGCTACCGCAGACTCGACGACCCCGCGGCCCGCGAACACGTGGCCCGGGTATGGGGTGTCGACCCGGCGTCCCTGCCGGGCCCCGGGCGCAGCGCGTACGAACTCCTCGACGCGCTCGGCGGTGATGTACGGACTCTGCTGCTGGCGGGCTCGAATCCCGTCGTCTCCGCCCCTCACGCCGCGCACGTCGAACAGCGGCTGCGTTCACTGGACTTCCTCGCTGTGTGCGACGTCGTCCTGTCGGAGTCGGCGCGCCTCGCCGACGTCGTGCTTCCCGTGACGCAGTGGGCGGAGGAGTCGGGTACGACGACGAACCTGGAGGGCCGCGTGCTGCTGCGTCGCAAGGCCGTCGACCCGCCCGCGGGCGTGCGCACGGATCTGGAGGTCCTGGAGGAACTGGCCGCGCGTCTCGGCTGGGAGAAGGGCTTCCCCGCCGCACCGGAGGAAGTCTTCGACGAGCTGCGACGCGCGTCGGCGGGCGGCCCCGCGGACTACTCGGGCATCAGCTATCAGCGCATCGCGGCCGAGGACGGCGTCTTCTGGCCCTGCCCGGAACAGACCGGCGATGACGACGATTCCCGGTCGCCGCATCCCGGGACCCCGCGCCTCTTCCTCGACCGCTTCGCGACACCGGACGGACGGGCCCGCTTCGTCCCCGTGATGCACCGTCCGGCCGACGAGGAGCCCGACGAGGGCTATCCGCTCCGCCTGACGACGGGACGCGTGCTCTCCCAGTACCAGTCGGGCGCGCAGACGCGGCGTGTCGCCACGCTCAACGAGGCGGCCCCCGGCCCGTTCGTCGAGCTGCACCCGTCGCTCGCGGGCCGGTTGGGAGCCGAGGAGGGCGACTCGCTGGCGGTCGTCTCGCGCCGCGGACGCGCGGTGGCACCGGCGCGCATCACGCGCGGCATCCGCCCCGACACCCTGTTCATGCCCTTCCATTGGCACGGCGAGGGTCGCGCCAACTCCCTCACCAACCCGGCACTCGACCCGGACTCGCGGATGCCGGAGTTCAAGGTCTGCGCGGTGCGGGTGGAACTCGCAACGCCGACAACCGAGCCAACCGAGCCCGAACGGCCCGCCGCACCCACGGAGTTGGGGAGATCCGGCACGCTGGGCACGGCGCGGCCTGCGCCATGAGGGGCGAGCCCCGGCATCCCCGTACACGCCGAGCCCCGGACTCCCGTCCGGCCCTGCCCCGCCTTCGGTGGCCGATTGCGCAACCGGGCGGTGCCACCGACGCGTCGCAGGAGACGTGCCCGACAGACATCCCGTCCGCGCCGGCCTGACCGCCCGCCGCAGACGTGCCGTACAGGCGGCGATGGTGTGCTGCGTCCTCGGTCTGCTGCCAGTCACCTGGCTTCGGCTCTCCACGGACGACGTGCGCCCGCACGCCTCGGTCGCCGACGCGCCGTCCGCGCCCGTCGCCCTGGTCTTCGGCGCCGGCCTGTGGGACGGCGAGCCCTCCCCGTACCTTGCCCACCGGCTCGACGCGGCCGCCGACCTCTACGAACGGGGGAAGGTGCGGGCGGTACTGGTCTCCGGCGACAACAGCCGCGAGGAGTACGACGAACCGGACGCCATGCGCACCTACCTGACCGAACGGGGCGTTCCGGAGCGGCACATCGCCGCCGACTACGCGGGCTTCGACACATGGGACTCCTGCACGCGAGCGGCACGCGTCTTCGGCGTCGGGCGGGCGCTCCTGCTCAGTCAGGACTTCCACATCCGCCGCGCCACCGCATTGTGCCGCGCCGCGGGCATCGACTCCTACGGCGTGGCCGTGCCCGAGCCCCGCGACGCCACCTGGTACGCGGGCGGCCTGCGGGAGATCCCCGGCGCGGCCAAGGCCGCGTTCGACGCCGGCGTCACCCCGGCCCCGCACTTCCTCGGCCCGCACGAACGCGGCGTGGACCAGGCGCTGGCGGACGCCCGCCGGGGCGCGGACCGATGAGAAATTCGCACGACGCCGGACGGACAGGACGGCACACTGCCCGCCATGGACCGTCAAGTGATCAGCAGCCTCGCCCTGAGGGTCGCGGCAGAACACCGCGAGGGCTGGCTGCGCGGCTACCGGGGAACGCTCGGCTTCGTCACGCTGCTGCTGTGCCCCTCTCCGCCGTCCCCGCAGAAGTAGCGCGCGGAAAACTCCACCGGCACCGATGAGTTGCCGCTGCCTCGATGGTCCACACAACAGCGGGGAAAGCCCCGCAACCCGGCAGAAACCCGGGCAGCGCACGGAAACCAGCGGAAGGTGGCGGCTCATGTCCACGAAGATCTTCGTCAATCTCCCCGTGAAGGACCTCGCCAAGTCCAGGGACTTCTTCTCCCAGCTCGGCTACGGCTTCAACGCCCAGTTCTCCGACGAGAACGCCGCATGCCTCGTGATCAGCGAGGACATCTTCGTCATGCTGCTCACGGAGCCCTTCTTCAAGTCGTTCACGAAGAAGGACATCGCCGACTCCCGGACCAGCACCGAAGCGATGATCGCGCTGAGCGCCGAGAGCAGAGCGCAGGTCGACGATCTGTGCGACAAGGCCCTGGCCGCGGGCGGCAGCCCCGCGGGCGACCCGCAGGACCACGGATTCATGTACGGGCGCAGCTTCTACGACCTCGACGACCACCACTGGGAGGTCGTGTGGATGGACCCGGCGGCGATCGAACAGCAGTCGGCCTGAACGGGGCCGCACGCCGTGACGCGGCGGTCGACCTGCCCCACACAGGTCCGGCCGGAGTGCCGCCCCGTCAGCGGAAGAGCCCCGGTCCCAAGCGAAATCGGGACCGGGGCTCCGCTCCTGCGCTCGTCGGCGCGTCGGCGCGTCGGCGGCCTGACCGATCGTTCGAGCTCCGGACACCCGGAGCAGACCTGGGCTGTCTACCGTAGGACGCTGTGAAGGTTCTGATCATCGGCGGTAGCGGCTTCCTCGGGACGGAAGTTGTGCGGCAGGCGACGGCTGTGGGATGGGAGACGGCCGCAACGTACTGTTCCCGCCCGGGCAGCTCGGCCGGAGCCTCCTGGTACCAGCTCGACCTTCGAGCGCCCGGGAACCTCGGCGGGGCGGACGCGCTCAGCCGTCACGAACTCGGCGGTCTCATCGCCCGACGCGACGGACTGGACGCAACCCGGCTGCCTGCGGGGCGCCGGGCCGACACCCTCATGTCCGGGGCCCTCGATGTCCGCCTCGACAGCAACGCCACCCAGCGGGGCATACACACACGACTGCGTGGGGCTCGAGAGTTCCTCCAGGTCCGTTAGTACACCGGCCGGGTCCGTCCCGTCGCGCACGCGGCACGTCCGATTCGTTCAAGACCTTCGGGCGGTGCCCCGCCTAACGTGCGGCGCATGACACCACGATTCGATCTCATCGGGCTCGTCGCCGCCGACATGGCGGCCACCCTCGCCTTCTACCGCCGGCTCGGTCTGGACATCCCCGCCTCCGCCGACGGCGAACCGCACGTCGAGGCCGCGCTGCCCGGCGGGCTGCGGATCGCCTGGGACACGGAGGAGACCATCCGCTCCTTCGACCCGGGCTGGGACCCCGGCCCCGAGGGCAGCGGCCGCATCGGCCTGGCGTTCCTGTGCGACTCCCCCGCCGAGGTGGACCGGCTCCACGCGGAGCTGACCGACGCCGGATACGAGAGCCACAAGGAACCCTGGGACGCCTTCTGGGGTCAGCGCTACGCCGTCGTGGCCGACCCCGACGGCAACGGGGTGGACCTGTTCGCCGCGCTCCCCTGAGGCGACAGCTCGCCCAGGGTCGCCCCGGCCAGAGCCCTGACCTCGCGCGAGAGGTGGGCCTGGTCGGCATACCCCGCGACGGCGGCCACCTGGGCGGGCGGCATGCCCCGGGCCGCGAGGCGCAGCGCGTCCTGCATGCGCAGTACCCGTGCGAGGGTCTTGGGCCCGTAGCCGAAGGCGTCCAGGCAACGCCGGTGCAACTGCCGCTCGCTCAGGCCCAGGACCTGGGCCACTGATGCCACTCCCCGTCCACGCGCGAGCAGTCCGGCCACGTCACCGCTGGAAACCGGCTCCCGCCCGGCGAGCCGCTCCGCCGCGATGCCCTCCAGGGCCCGCCCCGGCGCCGGGGCCTCCGCGACCCGCTCCTCCAGCACCCGCACCGCGGCTGACGGCCACAGCTCGCCGAGCGGCACACGCCGGTCGCGCACCTCGTGGGCCGGTACGCCGAACACGAGCGGGCCCGCGCCGGGCGGGAGACGGAGGCCTGTCATACGGGACCCGGCCGCCCGCGTGAACAGATGCGCCCGCGTGTCGGGCCCCGCGACGACCAGCGCGCCGTCCCACAGCAGCAGATCCATGCACCCGTCGGGCAGGACGCGCCCCTCCCCGTCGGACATGGTGCCGTGGGTCCACACCACGGCACCGTCCACCAGCGACCGCCGCTCCCGGTACATGTCCACAGCATGCCGCCCGCCACCGACAATCGGCCCCGGCCGGACGGGGGCCTCGCCGCTCACACGCCGCCGGGCCGTCCGATGAGGGCACCGTTCCTCCGGGGAAACAACAGCGATGCGGCCGGGAAACAGGCAGGACCCACGCTCATGCCATGACCTTGCGAGAGCGTGAACGCGTGGTGGTGATCGGCGGCGGCATGGCCGGTGCCAGGCTCGCCCAGCAGCTCGGTGCCGCCGGCGCGCCCGCGGACGTCACGGTCATCGGCGAGGAATCGCACGCCCCGTACAACAGGGTGCTGCTGGCGGACGTCCTCGCCGGCCAGTACCCGCCGGAGGTCATCACGCTTCCGGCGGGCCCGGCCCGCCGGCTGTCCGGAGTGCGCGCCGTCCGCATCGACCGTGCCGACCGGCGCGTGATGTGCGACGACGGCGGGGTCGTCCCCTACGACACGCTCGTGCTGGCCACCGGCGCGAATCCCGTACTGCCGCCGCTGCGCGGCCTGTTCACCACCGGCGGCGGTGAACTCCCGGACGGGGTACGGGCCTTCCGCACGATGGACGACTGCCTCGCCCTCCGCAGCGAGGCACGGCCGGACATGCACGCCGTCGTCATCGGAGGGGGGCTGCTCGGCGTCTCAGCGGCGCGCGCGCTGGCCCGTCGCGGGACCCAGGTCGTCCTCGCCCACCAGGGCGAACGTCTCATGGAGCGCCAACTCGACGCGGGATCTGCGGCGTTGCTGCGGAGGCACCTGGAGGAACTGGGCGTCGAGGTGCACACCGAGTGCCGGGTACGCGGCCTGCTCACCCGGCCGCATCCTCCCGGCGGTGCGGTTCGTGGTGCCGGTGGCGACGGAGCGGGCCGAGCGGTCCGCGCCGTCGAACTCGCCGACGGCTGCACCCTCGACGCCGGTCTCGTCGTCGTCGCCTGCGGCGTCCGCCCCCGGACCGGGCTCGCCGAGGCCGCGGGCCTGGCCGTGTCGCGCGGCGTCGTCGTCGACGACGAGCTGCGCACCGACGACCCGCACGTTCACGCGATCGGTGACTGCGCCGAGCACGACGGCGTCCTCTACGGTCTCGCCGGCCCCGCGCAGGAACAGGCCGACGCCCTTGCCCGCGTCCTGACCAGGGGTTCGGGCGCCCCGCAGTACCGCGGCACGCGCGCCCTCACCCGCCTCACACTCGCCGGCGGCCCCGCGGCGCCCGCGCGGACACGGACGCAGGCGCCGCGCCACCCCCTGGACCTCGCCGCCTTCGGCGACCCGCTGCCGCGGGCGGACGACGAGGTCGTCCACCTCGCCGACGCCACTCGCGGCACCTACCGCAAGGTCGTCGTGCGCGACGGCCGGCTCGCCGGCGGCATCCTCCTCGGCGACCTCACGACGGTCGGCGCCCTCGCCCGCACCTGGGAGAGCGACGAACCGCTGGCGCCCGAACCGCTGCTCCACCTGCTCACCCGAGACGGAGAGGCCCTTCGATGACAACGCCGACGATCGTGCTGATCGGTCACGGAATGGTCGGCCAGCGCTTCCTGGAGGCCCTGGCCGCCCGCGGCACCACCGCGACAGCGAGGGTGGTCGTGCTGTGCGAGGAGTCGCGTCCCGCGTACGACCGCGTGCGGCTCACCTCCTACTTCTCCGGCACGGCACCCGACGAACTCGCCCTCGCCGAAGAGGACTTCATCGCCTCGCACGGCATCGAACTGCTTCTGGAGGACCCGGCGACGGCCGTCGACCTCGCACGGCGGACGGTCACCTCCCGCTCCGGGCGGACGATCACCTACGACGCGCTCGTCCTGGCCACCGGCTCCTCCCCGTTCGTGCCGCCCGTCCCCGGCAACGACAGCACGGGCTGCTTCGTCTACCGCACCCTCGACGATCTCCTCGCCATCGAGACGTACGCGAAGAGCGCGGCACGCGCCGGGGTGGTCGTCGGCGGCGGGCTGCTGGGGCTGGAGGCGGCGGGCGCGCTGCGCGGGCTCGGACTGCGCACGCACATCGTCGAGTTGAGCGACCGGCTGATGGCGCTCCAGGTGGACGCGGGCGGCGGATCGGCGCTGCGCCGCACCCTGGAGGACATGGAGCTGGACGTCCGCACGGGTGTGGCGGGCGAGCGGATCGAAGCGGACGCGGCCGGAGCGGTGACGGGCATGGCGCTCTCGGACGGCTCGCGTATCCCCGCCGACATGGTGATCTTCGCGGCCGGCATACGCCCGCGCGACCGGCTCGGACGCGACGCCGGGCTCGCCGTGGGCCAGCGCGGCGGCATCGTCGTCGACGACCGGTGCCGCACGGACGACCCGGATGTGTACGCGATCGGTGAGTGCGCCATGGCCGCCGACGGAACGGTGTACGGGCTGGTCGCGCCCGGCTACGAGATGGCGGAGACCGCCGCCGACGCCGTCACGGCCCGCCTGGCGCCGCCCGGACCGGCGCCGCAGACTCACGGTCAGGCGCCGCCCGCACAGCCGGAGTCGCGCACCTTCACCGGCGCGGACACCTCCACCAAGCTCAAGCTCCTCGGTGTCGACGTCGCCTCCTTCGGCGACGCGCACGGCACCGCGGAGGGCAGTCTCGACGTCGTCTACTCCGACTCCCGCGCGGGCGTCTACAAGAAGCTGGTCATCTCCCCCGAGGGCACACTGCTCGGCGGCGTTCTCGTGGGCGATGCCGAGTCGTACGGCACGCTGCGAGCGCTCACCGGTTCTGTGCCGCCCGTGCCGCCGGAGTCACTGGTGCTCCCGGCGGGCGCCGGTGACAGCTCGTCCACCGCTCTCGGTCCCGCCGCTCTGCCCGACGACGCCGTCGTCTGCAACTGTCATCACATCGACAAAGGAACAGTCCGTGCGGCCGTCTCCGAACACGGCTGCACGGACGTGCCGTCGGTCAAGAAGTGCACCAAGGCCGGTACGGGCTGCGGCAGTTGCGTCAAGGTGCTCGGGCAGCTCGTGGACGCCGAGCTGGAGGCGAACGGCGTCACCGTCGACAAGGGCCTGTGCGGCTGTTTCGCCTACACGCGCAGCGAGTTGTACGAGATCGTGCGCACCCTTCGGGTGACGTCGTTCGCGGGGCTGCTCGACTCGCACGGACGCGAGCAGGCCCGCCAGGGAGAGGGCTGCGAGGTGTGCAAGCCTGCCGTGGCCTCGATCATCGCCTCGCTGGCGCCCTCCATCGGAGCCGGGGGCCACGTACTCGACGGCGAGCAGGCCGCGTTGCAGGACACCAACGACCACTTCCTCGCCAACCTCCAACGCAACGGCTCGTATTCGGTCGTCCCTCGCATCCCCGGCGGGGAGATCACGCCCGAGAAGCTGATCGTCATCGGCGAGGTGGCACGGGACTTCGGCCTCTACACGAAGATCACCGGTGGGCAGCGCATCGACATGTTCGGCGCGCGGGTCGACGAACTCCCGGCGATCTGGGCGCGGTTGGTCGAAGCGGGCTTCGAGTCCGGCCACGCATATGGAAAGGCGCTGCGCACTGTGAAGTCCTGCGTGGGCAGCACCTGGTGCCGCTACGGCGTGCAGGACAGCGTGCGCATGGCCATCGACCTCGAACTGCGCTACCGGGGTCTGCGCTCCCCGCACAAGCTGAAGTCGGCGGTCTCGGGGTGCGCACGTGAGTGCGCCGAGGCGATGGGCAAGGACTTCGGCGTCATCGCCACCTCGTCCGGATGGAACCTCTACGTCGGCGGCAACGGCGGCGCGACGCCGCGCCACGCCGATCTGCTGGCGCAGGACCTGAGCGATGCCGAACTGGTGCGCCTGACCGACCGGTTCCTGATGTTCTACATCCGCACCGCGGACCGGCTGGAGCGCACCTCAGCATGGCTGGAGCGGATCGAGGGCGGGCTCGGACACGTCAGGGACGTGGTCGTGCACGACTCGCTGGGACTCTGCGAGGAGCTGGAGGCCTTGATGGCCGACCACGTCGCGCACTACCGCGACGAGTGGTCCGAAACCCTGGCCGATCCGGAGAAGCTCTCCCGCTTCGTCTCGTTCGTCAACGCGCCAGGCGTGCCCGATCCGACGGTGCGGTTCGTCGCCGAACGCGATCAGATGAAGCCGGACTTGACGCTCCTGTCCGGCCCCGACATCCCCGTGCGCGGCGCGGCGGACCGCACACCCGAACTCGAAGGGACGGCCACCCGATGACCATCACAGCGACGACCGGTCCGATGACGGCCACGACACCGGCGACGGCGACGGAGTCCCCTGGGGCCAGCGCCCCGTCCCCGCAACGCTCCCCCAGGGCGGGCGAGTTCGACGGCCCCCGCGTCGAAGTGCGCGACGCCCAGGGCTGGTTCGCGGTCTGCGGCCTGGACGACCTCACCCCCGGGCGGGGCGTGGCGGCCCTGCTGCGGGACGGCTCCCAGGCCGCGGTCTTCGTGGACCGTGCGGGCCGCACGTACGTCATCGGCAACCGGGACCCCTTCACCGGCGCCTACGTACTCTCCCGCGGTCTGCTGGGCTCGGCGCCCGGTGACCCGGCCGCGACGGAGGCCCCGGGGACCGGCCATGAAAACAGCACCCCCTTCGTGGCCTCGCCACTGCTGAAGCAGCGCTTCGACCTGCGAACGGGACGCTGCCTGGACGACGGGACGGTGAGCGTCCCCGTCTTCCGCTCCCGCACCCGCTGAGTCCGTCACCCGGCAAGGGGCCCGGTCACCCCCGCCGGCCCTTGCCGACGGGAGCCGTCAGCCGCGCAGCT
The DNA here is from genome assembly GCF_000426165.1 of Streptomyces sp. TAA486. Lineage (NCBI taxonomy): Bacteria > Bacillati > Actinomycetota > Actinomycetes > Kitasatosporales > Streptomycetaceae > Streptomyces > Streptomyces sp. TAA486. The sequence goes on from NZ_AUEV01000003.1 coordinate 259,856, forward strand.
CCTCCGCGGCGCCGGCCACCCTCGCGATGAGCCGCAGCAGGGTCTCCTGCTCCTCACCGTTCAGAGGCGCCAGGAAGACCCGGTTCATCCGCGCGGTCCGCGTGACCAGCTTCCGGTGCAGGCGGCGGCCCTCCTCCGTCAGCTTGAGCACGTTGCGGCGCCCGTCGTCCGGGTCGCGCACCCGCTCGACCAGTTCCCTCCCGGCGAGCCGTGCCACGAGATCAGCGATGGTGGAACGGTCGAGGTGGACGTGCTCGCTGAGGGTGCGCTGGTCCATGCCCGGCTTCTCCTCCAGCGCGTTGAGCACGGCGAACTGCGGCGACGTCGTCTCCTCCGAGACCATCGCCCCCCACAGCAGGGAGTGGGCCTGCTGCAGCCGGCGGGCGAGATGCCCCGGGTGCGTGCTCAGATCGACCGCCGCCATGCGCTCTCAGCTCTCCCTCGTCCTGTTCCTCCGTGCACGATTTCCGATCGTGTACTGACTGATTCTGGCGCCGCAAGTCACAGGGTGTCGAGCCCTCCCCACGCCATCCTGCATGTTCCTTGCCCTTGACGCGCCAGAACGGGTAGTGGCAGCGTCGGAGACACTCACCCGAAAATAATCAGCACACTGAGCAATTCGGGCCGAGTGACAACCGCCGGAACCAGTCCCGGCCGCACATCACCCACACCGCCCCCGTCCTCGTCCCCGTCCGCGTCCTCGTGTCCGTCCACGAGGAGGACCGACAGGAGCCGTCCATGCCCCTCACCCAGCGAGACATCGATCGCGAGGTCGCCGAACTGCGCGACGCGTACGAGAAGTCACGCGCCGCCGGAGCCCCGGCCTCCCACCACCCGTCCCGGAACTACGCCCCGTACCGCAGCAGCATGCTCCGCCACCCGAAGCAGCCGCTCGTCCCCGTGAAGTCCGACCCGGAGACCGTCGAGCTGCACGGCCCGGTCTTCGGTACCACCGATGTCACGGACACCGACCGCGACCTGACGACGCGGCACACCGGCGAGCCGCTCGGCGAGCGCATCACCGTCTCCGGACGGCTGCTGGACCGCGCCGGACGCCCCGTGCGCGGGCAGCTCATCGAGCTGTGGCAGGCCAACGCGGCGGGACGCTACGCGCATCTGCGCGACCAGCACCCGGCGCCGCTGGACCCGAACTTCACCGGTGTCGGACGCACCCTGACCGGTGACGACGGCAGCTACACCTTCACCACGATCAAGCCCGGCGCCTACCCCTGGCGCAACCACGAGAACGCCTGGCGCCCCGCGCACATCCACTTCTCGCTCTTCGGCACGGCGTTCACGCAGCGCCTGGTGACCCAGATGTACTTCCCGGGCGACCCGCTCTTCGCCCACGACCCGATCCTGCAGTCCGTCACCGAGGAGTCCGCACGGCAGGCACTGGTGGCCCGGTACGACCACGAGCTGTCCCGGTCCGAATGGTCCCTGGGCTACCGCTGGGACATCGTCCTCGACGGACCGTCCGCCACCTGGATCGAGGAGGGCCGCTGATGACGGACGCACACACCTCCCTGCAGCCGACCCCGTCCCACACCGTGGGGCCCTTCTACGGCTACGCCCTTCCCTTCCCCGGCGGCGGCGAGGTCGCCCCGGCGGGCCGCGACGGCACCGTCACCGTGCACGGGTACGTCTACGACGGTTCGGGAGCGCCCGTACCTGACGCACTCATAGAGCTGTGGCAGGCCGACACCGACGGAGACCTCGCGGGGGCGCCCGGCTCCATGCGGCGCGACCCTGTGAACGGTGGTCATCTCGGGCGCAACGGCGTGGACTTCACCGGTTTCGCACGCGTGGCGACGGACGCGGACGGCCACTGGACCGCGCACACCCTCCGACCCGGCGCACGCACGGGCCACGCCCCGTACATCAGTGTGTGTGTCTTCGCGCGCGGGCTCCTGCACCACCTCTTCACCCGCGTGTACTTTCCGGGAGACACTCAAGCGCACGCCGACGACCCGCTTCTCGCCTCGCTCGATGCAGAACGGCGCGAGACCCTGGTGGCAACGGCTGAACGTGCCACTGGCTCGTACCGCTTCGACATCCGGCTTCAGGGCGAGAAGGAGACCGTTTTCCTTGACTTCCAATGAACGAGGCTCCGGTACGGGGCCGGGGAACGGCCCTGGCCCCGGACCGGAGGACGTCGGACTTCTCGCACCGGCACGTGCCGGTTCGGGCGCGGAGTCCGGCACGGGGGACGAAGCAGTGCTCCAGGCACTGCTGGACGCCGAGGCCGCGCTGACACGGGCGCAGGCCGCGCTGGGGCTGGCACCCCACTCCGTCGCGTCGGCGGTCACGAAGGCCGCGCGCGCGGAACGCTTCGACGCACGCGGGCTGGCGCTGCGTGCCCGCTCCGGCGGCAATCCGGTGATCCCGCTGGTCGCGGACCTGACCGACACTGTCGGGCGTGACGCCGCGCCGTACGTGCACAGGGGCGCCACCAGCCAGGACATCCTCGACACGGCACTGATGCTGGTCGCCGCCCGCACGCTGGACGCCGTCCTCCCCGCCCTGGACCGCACGGCGCGCGAGTTGGCCCTGATGGCCGCCGAACACCGCGACACCCCCATGCCGGGGCGGACGCTGACCCAGCACGCGGTGCCCACGACCTTCGGCCTCAAGGTCGCCGGCTGGCGCAGCCTGGTGCTGGACGCCCACGACCGGCTCTCGGCGGCACGTGCCGGCCTCCCCGTCCAACTGGGCGGCGCGGCAGGCACGCTGGCGGCGTTCGCGGCCTACGCCGAGGCGGACGCCCACACGGGCACGGACGGCGACGGCACGGGCCCGAGGACCGGGCCCGGCAGCCACGGGCCGGAGTCGGAGTCCCCGGAAGGGGCGGCCCACGGCGTTCCCGCCACCGACCTGGGCCTCAGGCTGCTGGCCGCGTACGCGCGCGAACTCCCACTGGCCGAACCCTCGCTGCCGTGGCACACGCTGCGCACGCCCGTCGCCGATCTCGGGTCGGCGTGCGCCTTCGCCTGCGGTGCGCTGGGCAAGTTCGCCGCGGACGTGCTGGTGCTCTCGCGCAGCGAGATCAGCGAGGTCGGCGAGGGCGACGGCGGCAGTTCGTCCGCCATGCCGCACAAGACCAATCCGGTGCGTGCCACGCTCATCGCCGCCAGCGCCCGTCAGGCACCGGCCCTCGCCGCGACACTGCTGTCCTCCCTCGCGGCGGAGGACGAGCGTCCCGCGGGCGCCTGGCACGCCGAGTGGCAGCCGGTGCGCGACCTGCTGCGGCTCACCGGCGGCGCGGCCCATGAGGCGGCCGAACTCGCCGAAGGGCTCCAGGTCTTCCCGTACCGGATGCACGAACACCTCGCCCTCACCGAGGGGCTGATCGTCAGCGAGCGCCTGACCGTGGCCCTCGGGCCTCTCCTCGGCCGCGCCCGCGCGCGCAAGCTCCTGGACGCCGCCTCACGGATGGCCGTGGACGAGGGCATCACGCTGGACGAGGCACTCGAGGAGGAGGAGCCGACCCTGCGCGAGATGCTCTCCAGGGACCGGCTGCGTGACCTTACGGACCCGACGCACTACACGGGCTCCGCGCCCGCCCTCACCGACCGCGCGCTGCGGCGCGGGCCGACACCCGTCCGTTCCTCCGTGCCGGGGCACGGGCCCGCGCACCCGCCCGGCACCGGACAGGACGCGGAGAATCACGGAAGCCGGCCCAGCGGCAGCCCCGACGACGCAGACGACGCAACAACCCCCGACCGAGAGCGGTGACAGACCATCGGCATCGGAATCCCACCCCCCGCCTCGCCCGGCGACAGCGGAAGCGATACGCCCCGCAGGTCGAGCAGCCCCGGGGACATCACCGTGACCGCTCTCGGCGGGCCGGGTACCGAGCCGCTCCCGTACCACCGGGTCGACGGGCCGGCCGACGGAAGACCGATGATCCTCGGGCCGTCCCTGGGCACATCGCTGGCCGTGTGGGAGCCGCAGCTTCCCGCGTTGATCCGCACCCACCACGTGCTGCGCTGGGACCTTCCGGGGCACGGGGCCTCACCGGCCGAACCGATGGCGGGCTCCTCCAGCGAACTGATCCCCACCGACGGCAGCGCCACCGTGGGGCACCTGGCCGAACTCGTGCTCCGTGCGGCCGACGCCCGGGGCTGGGAGCGGTTCGCCTACGCCGGGGTGTCTCTGGGCGGCGCAGTCGGCCTGTACCTCGCGGTGCACCACCCCGAGCGCCTCACGACGCTCTCCATGGTGTGCTCCTCGGCCCGCTTCGGGGAGCCCTCCGTCTGGCGTGAGCGTGCCGCGGCCGTACGTGCGAACGGCACCGAGTCCATGATCGCGTCCCGCCCCGGCGTGTGGTTCTCCCCCGAGTACGGGAGCACGCCGCACGGTTCGGCGATGATCGAGGATCTGCGCTGGACGGAAGCCGCGGGGTACGCGGCCTGCTGCGACGCCCTCGCGTCGTTCGACCTGCGGGACCGGCTCGCCGAGGTGACGGTGCCGACCCTCGCCGTCGCCGGGCGCCTCGACCCGGCCACGCCGCCCGCGCACTCCCGTGAGATCACCGACGGCATCCCGGGCGCCGCCCTGGTGGAGGTCGCCGGGGCCGCGCATCTGGCGAACGCCGAGTGTCCCGACCCGGTCACCTCGGCCCTGCTCGTCCACCACGAAGGCGTGCCCGGCCAGGCGGACCGCCGGTGAGCCGGGCGCGGGTGGCCGGCGGCGACCCCCTGAGTCTCGCAACCCCTCTGCGGCTCCCTCGCGCGGTCCGTCCGACCGCCATACGCTGAGTCGCATGAGCTGGACAGCGCGCAGCATCCCCGACCAGAGCGGGCGTACCGCAGTGGTGACGGGCGCCAACAGCGGCATCGGCTACGTGACTGCGCGCGAACTGGCGCGGCGCGGCGCCCGGGTGGTGCTGGCGTGCCGCAGCGAGCAGCGCGGCGCCGCCGCGCTGGACCGGCTGCTCTCCCAAGTGCCCGAGGCCCGCGCGGAGTTGCGTCTGATGGACCTGGCGGACCTGGCGTCCGTAAGGGAGTTCGCCAGGACGCTGCCCTACCGCCGGCTCGATCTGCTGGTCAACAACGGGGGCCTGATGGCGGTTCCCTACGGACGCACAGTCGACGGCTTCGAGACGCAGTTCGGCGTGAACCACCTCGGCCACTTCGCCCTCACCGGGCTGCTGCTGGAGCGGCTCCTCGCTGCGCCCGGCGCCCGGGTGGTGACGGTCGCCAGCATGGCCCACTTCCTGTCCAACATCGACATGAACGACCTCGGCAGCGAACGCCACTACCGCCCGATGGTCGCCTACGGCGCCTCGAAGACTGCCAACCTGCTCTTCGTCCGGGAGCTGGCGCACCGTGCCGACCGTCATGGCCTCGATCTGACCGTCACGGCCGCCCACCCCGGCTATGCGCGGACCGAACTGCAGGCCAAGGGCCCGCGACTGGCGGGCAAGGCGGGGCGCGAGCGGGTGACGCGGCTGTTCACCGACGCGGTCGGCGCCTCGGCCGACCAGGGTGCGGCGCCGGTCCTGTATGCGGCGACCGCACCGTACGTGCACGGCGACTCCTTCTACGGTCCGCGCATCCTCGGCGTGCGAGGCGGCCCCGGTCCGGCCTGGCGGGCCCCGTGGACGCGCAACGACATCGCGGGGGCGCAGCTCTGGGCGGTCTCGGAACGGCTGACGGACGTCACCTACCCAGTGACGTGACCCCGGGACGGTGAGCGGGGGCGGTGCCGGGCGATCCTGACGCGGGCTCCTCCGGCGGCCGGCCGGGGCGGGGTGCCGTCTCATCCCCGCCCCGGCCGACGTGCTGTCCCCGTGCCGCCGCCGTGCGGCTCGGTACGGGGCCTTTGTGCGGGACCTCGGCATCGGGCATGGTTTCCTGCGTCCGTGCGGTGCCACCGGGAGGGACCGCCGCCCGCGCACCGGCCCGCCACCCCGCACATCCCATGTGTCCCGTACTTCCCTTACGTCCGTTCACGCCAGAGCCGCCCGCCCGGCGCGGCGGGAGGAGGCAGCCGTGATCCGCGTACTCGTCGTCGACGACGACTTCATGGTTGCCCGCCTGCACAGCACCCTCGTCGAGCAGGTGCCGGGCTTCACCGTGGCGGGAGCCGTGCACAGCGGCAAGGACGCCCTGGCAGCCGTACGCGAGCTGCGCCCGGACCTCGTGCTGCTGGATATGTACCTTCCCGACCTGCCCGGCCTGGAGGTCCTGCGGGAGCTGCGCGGCACCGGCGGGCCGGAGGAAGGCCCGGACGTGCTGGTGGTCACCGCCGCCCGCGACGCGGAGACCGTGCGGGGCGCGCAGCGCGGCGGTGCCGTGCAGTACGTCATCAAGCCCTTCGAGGGGCAGCTGCTGAAGGAGCGGCTGCTCCGGTTCGCGGAACGACGCGAGGCCCTTGCGGCTCTCCAGGCACCGGAACAGCGGGATGTGGACCGGCTGTTCGGCGACACGTCCGCCCCCGGCTGCGACCCTGGCGCTCCTGGCTTCCCGGGCGGCAGCGGCACCGAGGAGTCCGGAGCGCACCGCCCGCATGTGACGGCGGACGGGCCCTCCGGCCGTACGCGGCTGCCCAAGGGCCTCACCGAGCAGACGGCCGGACTGGTGCGTGCCACGCTCGAGGCCGAGACCGGTCCCGCGGGTATTTCCGCTTCCGAGTGCGCCGGACGCATCGGCCTGTCCCGTGTGAGCGCCCGCCGGTATCTGGAGCACTTCGTCTCCGTCGGGACCGCCCGGGTCACCCTGCGGTACGGGACCACCGGGCGTCCGGAGCGCCGCTATCACCGCGTGGATGCGTCCGGACCCGAAGCCCCCGCACACGCCGGTCCGTAAATCGGGCGGAAAGCGTGATTCGCGCCACAGAAATGTTGTGACCAGCGTCACATCGGCGACTTCGCGCTCATCCCGGTCCGTTCAATTCCCTTGCCCCGTAAGGCGAATGGAACGGCATGCCTTAACCCGTACATGCCAATTTCCGCGATCTTCATCTTCGGTGGATTCTGCGCCTTTCTTGTGGTGACGAATTCCTTCTGATTAACGTGCAAGCCCACCGCGTCTCCCGTGCGGTGGTCCGCTGCCGGAACGCCGAATCCTGCCACCGGCCCGCGGAAATCACGCAATCCCAGCCCGGCAGGAGCGGGGGACCCAGGTAAGTGCCGCGCGTTTCGCCCCCTTGGAAACGCACGGCTTGGGGTGAAGCCGCACGCGAATGCCCCCTCGCATTCGCTGCGGCCGGGCTGCTCCAGCCCGAATCCGACAGCTCACCTCGCAGGCGCAGGAGAGGAACAGCCCTATGTCCGGACGCGGTCGACACCGTCGTCAGTCCAATCGCCGTATCCCGCGCGGAGTGTCGCGCACTTCCCTCGCCATTACGGCGGGCGGTGCGGGCATCGCCCTGCCCTTCATCGGCTCGGGCACCGCGAACGCCGCCTCCGTGGACACCTGGGACAAGGTCGCCCAGTGCGAGTCCACGGGCGACTGGTCCATAAATTCCGGCAACGGCTACTACGGCGGCCTTCAGTTCAGCCAGAGCACATGGGCCGCCAACGGCGGCACGGAATACGCCCAGAGCGCCGACCAGGCCACCAAGGAAGAGCAGATCAAGGTCGCCGAGAAGGTGCTCGACAGCCAGGGCCCCGGGGCTTGGCCGTCCTGCGGCGCCAAGGCCGGCCTGAGCGCGGACAGCGCCGCTCCGGACCTGTCGGGCGACTCCGGCAAGCAGGCGAAGGCCGCCACCGGCGACGCCGACAAGAAGGCCGAGAAGACCAAGCCCAAGAAGGCCGAGAAGAAGGACAGCCCGAGGAGCGACGAGAAGTACACCGTCGAGACCGGGGACACTCTCAGCGCGATCGCCCGCGAGCACGACACCAAGGGCGGCTGGCAGGGGCTGTACAAGGCCAACCGGAAGACCGTCGGCTCCGACCCCGACCTGATCCGCCCGGGTCAGAAGCTCAGCCTCGACGGCGAGGCGCGGGCCTCGCGCTCGCAGCCGCAGCGCGACAAGGCACCGCAGGCCGGCGCCACGCACTCGTCCGGCTCGAAGTACGGGAACAACCTCGACGGCTGGATCCGCGAGTCTCTGGACATCATGAAGTCCAAGAACATTCCCGGCACTTACAACGGCATCAAGCGCAACATCATGCGGGAGTCCGGCGGCAACCCGAACGCCGTCAACAACTGGGACATCAATGCCCAGAACGGCACCCCGTCCAAGGGTCTGCTGCAGACCATCAAGCCGACTTTCGACTCCTACCACGTCGAGGGAACGGCCAACAACATGACCGACCCCGTCGCGAACATCGTGGCCGCATGCAATTACGCGGCCGCCAGGTACGGCTCGATCGACAACGTCAACGGACCGTACTGACCGAGCGGTCCGCCGGATCCGATATCGCGGGTCGGCGACCGGATCGGCGACAAGGCCGGCGACAACTCAACACATGTGCGGTGCGATTCAGCATTCCTGCGATTCTCCGAGTCGTCTGCGGATCAGTGATTCGGCGAATCGGCGGTCCACCGCATCGCCACGCCGATGGCGGCTCGTTCACCGGATTTCCTCCGGGGAGCGAGCCGCCATCGGCTTTCCCTGTTCCTCCTTGTCACGGGCGACGGAACGGATTTTGCCGCGGCCTTTTCAGGGCTGGAAGGTCTCCTCGGCGCGCACGGCAACTTCGAGAACCAGCGGCCGTGTGCTGTCGGGGAGTTCGGGAAGCAGCGCATCCAATTCGGCCAGAAGTTCGGCGTGTCCGGTGACACGGCGCGCCGAGCAGCCCAGGGCCTTCGCCATGCCGGAGACGCTGACTTCCTCGAAGTCGGGCCAGGGTGCGGTGTTTTCGTGCTTGTCCGCGAGCCGGTCCATGATCGCGTAGCGCCCGTTGGCGAGGACGACGAAGACGACGCCGACCCTGTAGCGCACGGCGGTCCACAGCGCCTGTATCTGGTAGAGGGACGACCCGTCGCCGACGACCGCCACCACCGGACGCTCCGGCGCTCCCATCCGCACGCCGATGGCCGCCGGCAGCGCGAACCCGAGCGCGCCCATCGCGGCGCTCAGGAACCCGAGAGGCCGCCGCGCCGGCACGAGCGCGTGCAGATCGGGGCGGCTGGAGGGGGTCTCCTCCACGAGCACCGTCTCCTCCGGCAGTCGCCGCGCGAGCTCCGCCAGTACGTGTGCGGCGCGCAGCGGCTCCCCCTCCGCGGGCGGCGGGGGCGGCACGGGCCTCTCGGCGACGGGCCGCACGGTGTCCGGCGCCCGTACGACACCGCCTTCCCCCTTGCCGGCGGACTCGGCGAGCGCCGTGCAGAACTCGGGCAGCGCGGCCACCACGGCGAGTGCGACCGGGGCCCGTTGTGCCTCGGCCGGGTCGTCCGTGACGACGGCGAGGCGCGTGCCCGGCCGCACCAACGGGCCCTCCTCGTACGGGTACTGGCGGAAGACGGGCGCCCCCACGCTCAGCACCAGGTCGTGTGCGCTGAGGACCTCCCGCAGCCGCGTACGGTCGGCCGGCAGATGTCCCGCGAAGAGCGGATGGTCCTGCGGGAATCCGGCGCGGGCACCGAAGGACTCCTGCCACACAGGGCAGCCGAGCCGCTCGGCGAGGAGCGTCAGGGCCTCCCAGGTCACGGGGTGGTCGGCGCCGGCACCGACGACCAGCGCGGGTGTGCTCGCCGCGTCCAGCAGCGCGGCAACCTCCCGCACGTCGCCGGTGTCGGCGGCGGCCGGAAGCCGCAGGTGCGCGGGCGCGGGGAGCGGCAGTTCCTCCGCCGGCTGGGCCCAGTCGTCCATCGGGACGATGACCAGGGCAGGACCGCGCAGCGTTCGGGCGGCATGCGCGGCCCGCGCGATCGCGCCCGGCACGTCCTGCGCGCGCGGAGGCGTCTCCGTCCGTACGGGATAGTCACCGGCGAGCTGTTCCAGGCGCCCCGCGAGAAAGGGCTCCTGGACGAGGTGGCGGCGGTCCTGCTGGCCGACGACCACGACCAGCGGCGCGCGGTTGACCCGTGCCGTGGACAGTGCGCCCGCCGCGTTCCCGAGGCCGGCGGTGGTGTGCAGCAGCGCGAGCGCGGGCGCCTCACGCGCGATGGCGTAGCCGGTGGCGGCGCCGATGACGGAGCCTTCGTGCAGCGCGAGCACGAAGCGGATGTCGTCGGGGAGGCCGACGAGGAAGGGCACCTCCGTCGAGCCGGGGTTGGCGAACACGGTGGTCAGGTCGTGCCGGCGCATCACGTCGAGCGCCGCCTCGCGGACGGTGGGCATGAAAGTGGAGCTCCTGTTGCGGTGACGTGCGGGGCCGGCCGGAGTGCCGGCCCCTCGTACTGGCGTGTGTACGGACGGCTGCCGCCGCTCCGAGGGCGTGTCCGCGAAGTCCCGTCTGGACCGCGGGGCCTGGGCCGGCGGACACGCCCTAGGCCGCCGCGGGCTGCTTCCGGCTGCGGACCTGCGAGAGCACGAAGAAGCCCGCGACGACGATGATCGCGTCGAGCCACACGGCGGCCTCCCAGCCGCCCGTGCTGTCACGGAGAACGCCGCTGATCGCCGGCGAGAGGACGGCGCCGATCTCGCCGATCAGGTTCTGCATGCCGAAGGCCGAACCCCGCAGGGACTCCGGGGCGAGGTCGGCGGTCAGGGCGTGGCCGACGGGCTGCAGGGCGTTGAAGAAGAGGCTCGCTGTGAACAGCAGGAGGCCCATGACCCACAGGGACGGCTTGGCGGCGGCGCTCAGGTACCAGGCGAACGCGAGCGTCAGCACTGCCTGGATCCCGGTGAACGTCAGCATCATCGGCTTGCGTCCCCAGCCGCGGCGCAGCCCGTAGTCCGAGAGCCAGCCGCCGGCCGGGAAGCCGAGGATGCCGGCCCCCGCGTTGAATCCCGCGGTGAGCGCGGCGGCCATGAACGACGACTTCGCCGCGCCGGCCACGATGGACACCGACCAGAAGCTGAAGAACCACAGGTTCCACAGGATCGCGATGTAGACGATGTAGATCAGCATCAGATCCCGGTTCTTGATCACGGGACCGATCTCCGTGCCCTTGCGGACCAGTACGAAGAGCACCAGGCCCAGGGCCAGGGCGACTTCGAGCAGGGCGACCCACAGCTCATTGAGACCGGCACTCGTGCCGAGCCAGTACACCCCCATGATCAAGGCGAGCGAGACGGCGGAGTAGGCGCTCAGATGGAGCGTCGCGCGGCTCAGCCCCGAGATCGTCAGATGCGCGCGGAACCAGAAGGCGACGATGACGCCGACCACCACGGTCGCGACCCCCAGCACCCAGAAGACCATCCGCCACGCCTCGACGTGGTCGAGGAAGAGCTTGCCGAACTCGACGAGTTCGGGCGTGAAGACGATCGCGATGGTGATGCCGAGTGAGAGACCCGTGATGACCACGCCCATACCGAGGCTGCGGTCCCGTTCGGGTGTCGTGGCGCTGATCAGGCTGCGGTCGTTGGAGTAGAACGCGCCCTCGCCGAGGCCCGTGACCACGCGTACGACGATGAACGCGACGAGGCCGCCGATGAAGCCCGTCAGGATCGTGGCAACACCCGCCCACAGCAGGCTGACCACGATGAGGGTGCGGTGCCCGTAGCGGTCCCCGAGGTAGCCGCCGGGGAACTGGGTCAGCATGTAGCCGGCGAAGAACAACCCGCCCACCAGGCCGCCGAGGGCGTGCGGATGCGGAGCCTCTGCCAGGAATCCGACCTTGTTGTCGATCATCCATGTGACGACGGGACCGGTGACCGCTCTGTCGGCGGCGCTGACCGTCCAGCCCAGGAGCAGCAGCACCCACAGGGTGTGCCAGGAGCGCCAGCCGCGGCCCTCCGCGGTGGTGTCCGTACGTGGCTCAACTGAGGAAGGGTCTCCCGGTACAGCCTTCATGGGGTCTCCGTAGCGGTTGTTGCAGTGCCGGACGCCGGGCGGCGTCCGAAGGGCGCGCGCGGGCCGCCGGTCAAACTAGGCTCACGGAGTGGTAGGCGGAACGGGTTGCGGTAGCTTTTCTGCTATGCCGAAAAAACAGGGGGAGAAACACGATCGGCAGGCGGACGTCTACGCCGCCAGCTCGGTCGACAACGCACTGCGCACCCTGGTCTATCTGCGCGGACACCAGTGCGCCCGCGTCACGGACATCAGCGACCACCTGGGCGTGGCCCGTTCCACCGCGCACCGGCTGCTGACGACGCTGCGCGGCCACGGATTCGTCGAACAGGAGCCCGGCGGCCGCCGCTACCGCCTCGGCCCCGTGCTGCTGGGGCTGACCCGCGGACCGGTCGACGAGCCGACGCTGGTGCAGGTCGCCCACAGCCATCTCGCCCGGCTCCGGGACGAGGCGGGCGAGACGACCAACCTCCTCGTCCTCGACGGTCCCGACTCGCGCTTCGCCGACGGCGTCGAGGGCCCGCACCCGCTCCGCGTGGGCACGCGTACGGGCGACCGCGTGCCCGCGTACGGCACGGCCGGAGGCAAGGCGCTGCTCTCCGAGCTCTCCCCCGAGGCGGCGCGCACCCGCTACCGGCGCGGACTGGCGGCGCTTACCGCCTCGACGCTGCCCGACGTCGACGCCCTCGTCGCCGAACTCGCCGTGACGCGCGCACGCGGCTACGCCCTCAACGTCGACGAGAGCGTCATGGGCGTGCACGGTGTCGGCGTCCCGGTACGGGACCGGTTCGGCACATGTGTGGCGGCGGTGACCGTCGCCGCCCCGAGCATCCGCCTCGACCTCGCGCGCGCCGCCGAACTCGCCCCGCTGCTGCGGCAGACCGCCGAGCGCATCGGCTCGGAGCTCTAGCGGCGCGCTCGCGGCGGCAGAGAGCAGCGCCGCGGGAGCGCACCGGCGTGGACGCGCGGCCGGGTGCTGCACGAGGGTTCTGTCATGCCGTATTCGAGGGCCCGCAAGCGGGCCGTGCTGATGACCCTGTGCACGGGCCTGTTCATGGCGATGCTCGACAACCTCGTGGTGACCACGGCCCTGCCCGGCATCGGGGCCGACCTCGGAACCGGAACGGCCGGTCTGCAGTGGGTCGTCGAGGCGTACAGCGTCGTCTTCGCGGCGCTGCTGCTCACCGGTGGAACTCTTGGCGACCGCTGGGGCCGGCGTCGCGTCTACCTCGCCGGGCTCGCGCTGTTCACCGCCGGCTCGGCCGTCTGCGCCCTGGCCGAAGGCGTCGGCGTCCTGGTGGCCGGGCGCGCTGTGCAGGGAGTGGGCGCCGCGGCGCTCACCCCGGGCACGCTCTCGATACTGCGGCACGTCTTCACCGATCCCGGCGAGAGGGCACGGGCGATAGGCGTCAACAGCGGCGTCTCGGGTGCGGGCCTCGTCCTGGGACCGGCTCTGGGCGGCCCGTTGGTGGATCACTTCGGCTGGTCGAGCGCGTTCTGGATCAACGTCCCAGTCGGGGCCGCCGGGCTGATGGTCGCCGCGCGTGTCCTGCCGGAGGTTCCCCGCTCGGGCGCGCGGCCCGACCCTGCCGGGCAGTTCACGGCCGTGCTCGGGCTGGGCGCCCTCGTACTGACCCTGATCGAGGGACCCGTACGGGGGTGGAGCGACCCGGCGGTCCTGTGCGGAGCCGGCACCGCCGCCGTCGCCCTGACCGTCTTCATGGTCGTCGAACGCCGGGTGGCCTCGCCGATGCTGGACCTGCGGCTGCTGACGGACCGGTCCACCGGCACCGCGGTCCTGGCCGGAGCCGCCGTGGGCTTCGGCTTCTTCGGACTCAGCGTCTTCGTCACGCTCTATCTGCAGTACGTCCTGAACTGGTCCCCGACCAAGGCCGGGCTGGCCATGCTGCCCGCCACCGTGTTCACCGCCGTCACGGCCGTACTGACCGGACGTCTCTGCGCCCGCTTCGGCCACCGCTCCGTCCTGGCCGCCGGACTGGTCCTGCTCGCCGCCGGGCTCGCCGGATTCACCCTGCACGGGGCGCAGGCCCGGTTCACCGAGTTCGGCTGGCTCATGCCGCTCCTGGGCACGGGGTTCGGCATGGCGGTCGCCTCCACCTCCGTCGCGGTGATGGAAGCGGCACCCAAGGCACGGGCGGGGGCCGCCTCCGCGACGCTCAACATGCTCCGCGAAGTCGGCGGTGTGGCCGGTGTCGCGGTGATGGGCGCGATCCTCTCCGCACGGTTCGCCGGCGCACTCCGCGAGGAGCTCCCCGCCACCGGTGCGCCGGACGCGGACGCGCTGGCCCACTCCGTCACGGCAGGGGGCGGCACGGGACTCGGCAGCACGTCGGGGGTGCCCGCCGACGTCGTACGCGGTATCGACGACGCCTTCGTCACCGGCCTCCATCTGGCCCTGTGGACCGGGGCGTTCACGCTGCTGCTCGCCGCGGCGGCGGTGCTGCTGCGCATGCGGAAGCCGCAACGCAGCGACGGCAGCGACGGCGCGGCGGAGGAGGCCGCGGCCGCGCAGCCCGCCGAGCCCTGACCGGGGCACCGGTCACCGGCACCCGCGGGCAGGTCCTCCACGAGGGAGAACCAGGGGAATTCCGGCGGTCCCTGCCCCAGGCCGAGCGACGCACGGACGTGTGGGCGCACCCGGAGGTCGCGAAGGAGGGGGTGGCACCTCCGCACAGGTGCCACCCCCTCGGGTTTCCCGGGCCCGCCCCGCCGCCGGTGAGGGTGCGCTGGCGCGAGGCGGTCCAGGAAGTCCGGCCCGGCAACCGGCGCGTGACCCGGACCGGAGCCGGACCGGGGCGCTTCCGGGGCCTGAGCCCGCGGGATCAGCCGGCCGCAGCCGCCCTGCCCGCCTCCAGACGTGCGACGGGGATGCGGAACGGGGAGCAGGAGACGTAGTCGAGCCCCACATCGTGGAAGAAGTGCACCGAGTCGGGGTCGCCGCCGTGCTCGCCGCACACGCCGAGCTTGAGGTCGGGGCGTGTGGCGCGGCCCGCCTCCACGGCCAGGCGTACGAGCTCGCCCACGCCTTCCCGGTCGATCGTCTCGAACGGGGAGACCCCGAAGATCCCCTTCTCCAGGTACGCCGTGAAGAAGCTGGCCTCCACGTCGTCACGGCTGAACGCCCACACGGTCTGGGTGAGGTCGTTGGTGCCGAAAGAGAAGAAGTCGGCGCACTCCGCGATCTGGCCGGCCGTCAGGGCCGCCCGCGGCAGCTCGATCATCGTGCCGAGGGTGAGGTTCAGCTCGACGTCGCGCTGCTCCTCGACCTCCGCGATGACCGTCTCCGCCTCCTCACGGACGATCTCCAGCTCCTGCACGGTGCCGACCAGCGGGATCATGATCTCCGCACGCGGGTCGCCGCCGGCGGCCTTGCGCTCGGCCGCGGCCTCCGCGATGGCCCGTACCTGCATCGTGAACAGCCCTGGCACGACCAACCCCAGCCGCACACCGCGCAGCCCCAGCATCGGGTTCTGCTCGTGCAGCCGGTGCACGGCCTGAAGCAGCCGCAGGTCGTTCTCGTTGGCGTCCTTGCGGGACTCGGCGAGCGCCACCCGCACCGACAGCTCGGTGATGTCCGGCAGGAACTCGTGCAGCGGCGGGTCCAGCAGCCTCACGGTCACCGGAAGCCCGTCCATGGATTCCAGCAGCTCGACGAAGTCGCCCTGCTGGAGCGGCAGCAGACCCTCCAGGGCCTCCTCCCGCTCCTCCTCGGACTCCGCCAGGATGAGCCGCTCCACGAGGCTGCGCCGCTCACCGAGGAACATGTGCTCTGTACGGCACAGGCCGATGCCCTGCGCTCCGAAGCGCCGTGCGCGTGCGCCGTCCTCGGCGTTGTCGGCGTTGGCCCGCACTCGCAGGCGGCGCACCCGGTCCGCGTACGCCATGATCCGGTGGACCGCCTTGACCAGCTCGTCGGCGTCGTCGGCGCCGGCGTGCATGCGGCCCTCGAAGTACTCGACGACGGGCGACGGCACGACCGGCACCTCACCGGCGTAGACCTTGCCGGTGGAGCCGTCGATCGAGACGACGTCGCCCTCCTCGATGATCAGCCCGCCGGGGGTCTTCAGGCGGCGCCGCTTGGTGTCGACCTCCAGCTCCTCGGCGCCGCACACGCAGGTCTTGCCCATGCCGCGGGCGACGACGGCCGCGTGCGAGGTCTTGCCGCCGCGGGAGGTGAGGATGCCTTCGGCCGCGAGCATGCCGTCCAGGTCGTCGGGGTTGGTCTCGCGGCGGATGAGGATGACCTTCTCACCGGACCGCGACCACTTGATCGCGGTGTACGAGTCGAAGACCGCCTTGCCGACGGCCGCCCCAGGTGAGGCGGCGATGCCCCAGCCGATCTCGTCGGCGTCCCTGACACCGCCGTTGCTGTCGAACCGGGGGAACATCAGCTGCGCGAGCTGGTTGCCGTTGACCCGTTGCAGCGCCTCGGCCTCGTCGATGAGGCCCTGGTCGACGAGCTGCGTAGCGATGCGGAAGGCGGCGGCGGCGGTGCGCTTGCCGACGCGGGTCTGCAGCATCCACAACTTGCCGCTCTCGATGGTGAATTCGATGTCGCAGAGGTCCCTGTAGTGCGTCTCCAGAGCTTCCATGATCTGCATCAGCTGGTCGTAGGAGGCCTTGTCCAGCGACTCCAGCTCGGCGAGCTGCACCGTGTTGCGGATGCCGGCGACGACGTCCTCGCCCTGGGCGTTCTGCAGGTAGTCGCCGTAGACGCCCTGCTGACCGGTCGCGGGGTCGCGGGTGAAGGCGACGCCGGTGCCGGAGTCCGGGCCGAGGTTGCCGAAGACCATCGAGCAGACGTTCACGGCCGTGCCCAGGTCCTGAGGGATGCGCTCCTGACGGCGGTAGAGCTTGGCGCGCTGGCCGTTCCACGAGTCGAAGACCGCCGTGACGGCGAGGTCCATCTGCTCGCGCGGGTCCTGCGGGAAGTCCCGCCCGGTCTCCTTCAGCACCAGGTGCTTGAACTTCTCGGCCAGGGTCTGCATGTCCGCCGTGTCCAGGTCGATGTCGCTGGTCACGCCCTTGAGGCTCTTGGCCTGCTCGATGGCCTCGGAGAAGACCTCGCCGTCCATGCCGAGGACGGTGTCACCGAACATCTGGATGAGGCGGCGGTAGGAGTCCCAGGCGAAGCGCTCGTCGCCGGACTGCGCGGCCAGACCGTGCACGGAGTCGTCGGAGAGGCCGATGTTGAGGACGGTGTCCATCATCCCGGGCATCGAGAACTTCGCCCCGGACCGTACGGACACCAGGAGCGGGTCGTCGGCCTGGCCGAGCTTCTTGCCCATCTTCCGTTCCAGCGCCTCGAGATGAGCGCTGACCTCGTCGCGGAGCGCGTCGGGCTCCTCGCCGCTGTCGAGGTAGACCTTGCACGCCTCGGTGGTGATCGTGAACCCGGGCGGGACGGGGAGCCCGAGGTTGGTCATCTCGGCGAGATTGGCCCCCTTGCCACCGAGGAGGTCCTTGAGATCCTTGTTGCCCTCTGTGAAGTCGTAGACGAACTTCTGCGCTACATCGTGATCCGGCACGCGACTCGACTCCTCGTGGACGGCTGGCCCTGACGGCGGGGAGCGTACCCAGATCGAAGGCACAGACGTACGTCCAGCGGTACGCCAAAGGGCCGTAACCACTCGGACGGAGAGGATCGAAGGTGGCGGTCGCCTCATACGGCCGTAAAGATCGACTCCACAAGTCGAATTCACGACTCCGGGACGCAACCTCGCCCGGCCGGGAGGTCACCCTGCGTCATGTCGACCTTCGGGCAATGAATCTAGAGCAGGCAAAGTGGCGTCCTGCTCCTTGGAGATCTGCACCGCACAGTTGAGCGCTCATCTGAGCGCACCCCTGATCAAGGTGGCGAGAATCACGCCTGCGAGGGAATATCCGCGTCTCACAATGCGGACATGTCGGCCTCGTCGCCCGGCCCGTCTCCGGTGCCCGTCACTTCCGGCCTCGCTCAGGCGGCCGATCGCCGCGCCTGCTCCAGCAGCTCCTGGAGACGCAGCCCGCGCCGCGCGTCGAGGTCCCGGGAACGCCCGTCGCGTACTGCCTCCGCGAACTCGCGCCGCAGCACGGCCCAGCCCTCGTCCATGTCGAACTCGGCGGTGTCGTAGACCAGTTCCTCCTCCTCGCAGTAGAGCTCGACCCGGGTGCGCGCCCGTGGGAGCCGCACCGCGCCGGACAACGACGCCTGGCTGACAGCACCGTTCTCGTGCTCACAGGTCAGCTCGATCCACCGCCGCGAATCCCCGGCGGCGCGCACGGAGGCGATGGGGCCGACCGCGAGGTCGAGCAGGTCCAGCAGATGCGGGCCCAGATCGAGCAGCGCACCGTGCTCCAGGCGCCAGCCGGTCGCCATCTCCCCGTCGAGGAAGGCGCCGTGTATGTAGCAGGAACGGGCGCCGGCGACCTTCAACTGCCGTGCTCGGGCCAGGAATTCACGGGTGCGCGGGTGGTACCGCTTGCTCAGTACGAGCTGGGAGACGACACCGCTCCCGGCCACGGCGTCCACCAGCCCACGGGCGGAGGCAAGGTCGAGGCCGAGAGGCTTCTCCAGCAGCAGCGCCCGGCCCGCCCGCGCGGCGGACGGCGCCAACTCGGCCTGCACCGACGGCGGCACGGCGAAGGCCACCGCCTCACACGTTTCGAGGAGTTCGGCGAAGGAGGACGCGGTGGCGGCACCGTACGGCGCGGCGACCTCCGCCGCGGCCTCGGGCCTGCGCGCCCACACGCAGGCCAGCTCGGTCTCCGGGCCGGCCGCGAGCATCCGGGCGTGCATGGTGCGGGCCCAGGGCCCGGCTCCGACGAGACCGACCCGTACCGGGTCGGCGGTCCAAGGCTCGGTCACGAGCGCTCCTTCCGTACGGGACATGGGGTGAGGCCGGTTCGGGCGCCGCACCACCCTCAGGACGGCGAACGCCCCCGGTGGCGTCAGCGGCCGGGGTCTGTGAGACGGGCATCGGCCCGCTCCGGCGAGTAGAGCTCCTCGACGACGCTCGCGGCGGCGCCCAGCAGCCCCGCCCGCTCCCCCAGCCGTGAGGTGACGACGTTCAGGTGTGCGGTCGTGCGCGGCATGGCCCGCTGGTACAGCAGCTCACGGACGCCGGTGAGGAACGGCGTCCCCGCCAGATCACCGGCGATCATGAGAACGCCCGGGTTGAGCAACGTGACCACGGTGACGAGCACTTCACCCACCTTGCGTCCCGCCTCACGCGCGAGCCGCACCGCGTCCGGCTGCCCGGCGGCGAGGTGGTCGCGGACACCCGAGGCGGAAGTCGTGGCGATGCCGGCGTCGGAGAGCTGTGCCGCCAGCGCCCGTCCGCTGGCGACGGCTGCCAGGCAGCCGTACGAGCCGCACATGCACAGCGCGTCCGGGCAGTCGTGCAGGCGGATGTGGCCGATGTCGCCCGCGCCGCCGTCGATCCCGCGGTAGAGCCGGCCGTCCGCGACGACGCCCGCGCCGATGCCGGTGGAGACCTTCACCAACAGGAAGGCGGCACAGTCCCGGTGCCCGTCGCGCTGCTCCGCGTAGGCCATCAAGTTGGCGTCGTTGTCGACGAGTACGGGCACGGCAGGCCCGTCGGCGGCGATGTGCCGCACCCATGCCTCCTGGAGTCTGCCGCGGATCGGGAATCCGTCCCAGCCCGGCATGATCGGCGGCTGGACGACCAGACCCGAGTCCCAGTCGACGGGGCCCGGCACGGACAGTCCGATGCCGCACACCCGGCCGTGCGATGTGCCGGTCTCCTTCAGCAGCCCGGCGAACCACTGCGCCAGCGTGTCGAGTACGTGGTCCGGACCGTCCGTGATGAGCATCTCGCCGGACCGCTCGGCCAGTACGGTGCCCGCCAGGTCGACGACGGCGGCGCTCGTGAGGTGCGTGCCGAGATCGGCGGCGAGCACGACGGCGTGCTCCGCGTCGAACTCCAGTTGTGTGGACGGCCGTCCGCCACCGGAACCCTCGACCGGTGCAGCCTCGCCCTCCCGCAGCCAGCCCGCCGCGAAGAGCTGGTCGAGCCGGTGCCCGACGGTGGACCGGGAGAGCCCGGTGGCCCGTTGCAGCGCCCCGCGCGTGGTCGCGCGACCCTCCCGGATGAGCTGCAGCAGGTGTCCCGCGCTCGCCTGGTTCCCGGTCATCTGCTCCTCAGCTCTTGTCCGCCCCGCTGGTGAGGCCCTCAGTCAGCAGCCGTTCCGCGGCGAGGAAGAGAAGGACCACGGGAACGGTCAGCACGACCGATCCTGCCATCAGCACGGTCTTGGACACCTCGATGCCGTTGGCCAGCTGCTGGAGACCGAGGGAGACCGTCCAGTTCTCCGGCGTCGCGGCGAGGAAGAGCAGCGCGAAGAGGAACTCGTTCCACGCGATCATGAAGATGTACAGGGCAGTGGCCATCAACGACGGTGCGGCCAGGGGCAGTACGACCCTGCGGATCGTCTGCAGTCGTGAACAGCCGTCGAGCGCCGCGGCCTCCTCGATGCTGAAGGGGATCGTCGCGAAGTAGTTCCTCAGCATGTAGACCGAGACGGGCACGGTCTGTGCGATGTACACGATCGCGAGCCCCACGATGCTGCCCTGCAGCCCGATCTTCGCGAACATCACGAAGAGCGGTACGGCAAGCAGCGTCGCCGGGAAGAGATAGACGGCGAGGAAGAGGGCGCTCAGTTGCCGTCCGCCGAAGAAGCGCAGCCGGCTGACCGCGTACGAGCCGGGGATGGCCGCGAGCAGCGTGAGCACCACGGCACCGAGCGAGGCGAGCGCCGAATTGGAGAGCATGCCCAGGAATCCCTGGCCGCCCTCGGCGGTCGGCTTGAGCACCTCCTCGTACGTGCTCAGGGTGAACTCCTGGGCGGAGACCCACAGTCGGCCGGGGTCCAGCAGCAGCGCATCGATGGGTTTCACCGACAGCAGGAGCATGTAGTAGAACGGCGCCAGCGTGATCAGCGCGAGGAAGGCGATCACCACCCAGCGCAGCACGCCGAACAGCCGCTCCTCGAACTGAGCCCGGCTCATGGGGACTTGGGCGCGGCTCATGAGTCCTCCTGGACCTTCCTGCCGAAGAACGTGAAGTACAGGCCCAGCAGCGCCATGAGGATCACTGCGAGGACGAGCGCCTGGGCCGCGGCTGCGCCCACGTCGAAGCGGGCGGTGAGGAAGTTGTAGACGCGCACCGCGACGACGTCCGTGCCGGAGCCGCCGCCGGTCAGCAGGTACACGTCGTCGAACTTGTTGAACTCCATGATGAAGCGCAGCACGGACAGCAGCGCGACGACGGGCATGAGCTGCGGCAGCAGCACGTGCCGGAAGCGCTGGGTGGGAGCGGCGCCGTCGACCTTCGCGGCCTCTTCCAGGCTTTCGGGCACCGCCTGCAGGCGGGCCAGCAGGAAGAGGAAGGCGAACGGGAAGTAGCGCCAGGTCTCGAAGGCGATAACGGTCAGCAGGGCCAGCGGCAGCTCGAAGTCCAGCCCGAGCAAGGAGACTTCATACGAACGGGTGGAGAGGAAGGCCACCGGGTCGTCCCAGCCGAGCAGCTTCGCGCCCCACTCGTTGACGATGCCGAACTGCGGGCTCAGAGCGATCTGCCACACGAACGCGACGGCCACGACCGGCGCGACGTACGGCAGCAGCATCGAGCCGCGGACCAGGCCCCGGCCCCGGAAGGGCTTGCGCAGGGCGAGCGCCGCGACCAGGCCGAGCGCGATCGAGCCGGCCGTGGAGCCCACGGTGTACAGGAGCGTGGTCCACAGGCTGGTCCAGAAGCCGGGAGAGCCGAACACCGACTGGAAGTTCTCCAGCGACCAGTCGCCCAGCAGCCCCATGTTCTGGATGTCGATGAGCCGGGCGTTCTGGAACCCGAGGAGCACCGTCCACAGGATCGGAAGGACGACGACGACGCCCACGACGACCACGGTGGGCGTGACGAAGGCCAGCCCGGCGCGGTTCTCCCTGCGGCTCGCGGTGAGCGGGCGGCGCGGGCCCCGGGGGCCGGGCAGGCCTCGCGGGCTCCGCCCGTCCGCGGCCCCGCCGTCTCCTGAGGAGGCGTCCGGCCGGGGGACGCCGTCCGGTGCGGTGGTCGTGGGATGCGTCATGGTGTGCGTACCTCGGGTGTGTGCGTACCTCGGGTGACGGGGGTGGTCGGGCCCGCGTGGACGGCCCCCTGGGCGCGGGAGCGGCTCACCGCAGGGACCGCCGCAGCGCGTCGACCTCGTCCTGGGACTCGCGGGCCGCCTCGTCCGGCGAGGTCTGGCCGCTGGTCATGGCTCCGATGGCCTTGGGCACGGGCAGTTCGCCGTTCGTGGCGCCGACGAGGGCTCCCTCGCCCTGGGTGAAGCCCCAGCGGCGCATCACGCCGATGCCCTCGGTCAGTTCGTCCAGCAGTTCGTCGGGATAGATCGAGTTCAGGGGCTTGCGCACCTTCGCCTCGACGCCGAGCCGGCTGGAGTGCCAGGCGCGGGTGAACTTGTGCGGGTCGTCCGACGTCCCTTGCCGTACCGGGATCTTGCCTTCGGGCGCCATCCCGAACCAGTCCTCGTAGCCGTCGCTGAGCATGTACGTCACGAACTTGCGGGACGCTCCGGTCTCCGCGGTCTTCGTCATGGCCCACGAGGTGATCTCGCCGAACTGCACGGGCTTCTTGCCGTCCGGGCCCTTCAACGCCGTGGTGATGCCGCTGTTCTCCGCGAGGAACGCCTTGTTCTTCTTGCACTGCGGGCAGCTCGGCACCGCGTCGGCGCGCTGCCCGGACAACTCGTCCAGCAGGAAGGAGGACCAGACCATCATGGGCGACCTGCCCGCGAAGTACGTGGCGCGGGTGGTGTCGACGGTCTGTGTGCCGGGGGCTCCGTGCTCGCGGGCCAGTTCGTCGTACGTGGCGAAGGTGCGCCGGCACGCGGAGGAGTCCAGTGTCACCTCGCCCTTGCCCACCAACTGGCAGTCGTTGGCGAGGGCGAGGTCCTCGAAGCTCTGCTGTGTGAAGGCGTCGGCGGGATCGGTGGCCAGCGAGATGCCGTGCATGCGGCCTCTGTCGAGCTTCCGTGCGGCGTCGAGCATCGTGGCGTAGCTGTCGGGCGCGGGCAGGCCGGCCTTCTTCAGCAAGTCCTTGCGGTAGACGAGGAGTTGCAGCCAGGCGTCGGAGGGGACGGTGAGCCGGGCCGGGCCGTCCGACGTCAGCTCGAGGGCGTTGGGGTTGAAGGTGTCGCGGCCCAGCTCCTTGACGATGTCGGCGGGGGCCTCGGTGTTCAGCAGCCCGTTGCCGTACATCTGCCAGGCCTGGCCGAGGGGCAGCGAACCGATGACGTCGGGCAGATTGCCGGACGCGGCGGCGGACATGATGAGCTGCGGGAGTTGGCCCTCGTCCACGCCGACGAGTTCGACCCGCACTCCGCTCTTCTTCTCGAAGCGGGCCACCATCTTCTTCTCGGCCGCCATGCGCGCCGGCAGGTTCTCCAGCGTCCACACGGTGATCTTGTTGTCCGGCCGGTCCGGGCCCGTCCGGGCGTTCGCCGAGCATCCCGCGAGCAGCGCGGCACCCAGCGACACGGCCACGGCGGCCACGGCGGTTTTCCGGGCGGCGTACCTCGTGTGCCGGCGCCGCGCCCACATC
Source organism: Streptomyces sp. TAA486 (assembly GCF_000426165.1). NCBI lineage: Bacteria > Bacillati > Actinomycetota > Actinomycetes > Kitasatosporales > Streptomycetaceae > Streptomyces > Streptomyces sp. TAA486. The sequence continues at coordinate 283,328 of NZ_AUEV01000003.1, forward strand.
CGCATGAGTGCCATGCCTGCCTTGTCCTCACCTGGCTTCCGCTTCACAGTGATGCATCTCAGCACCACTTCTGTCTATTAACAAGACGTAATTCTCATGTATCTTCGACGGAACTTGGGAAGCCCACGTCAGAGCCAGACCCCCGGAGTGCGTTGTGGAGCGAGTCGTCCAGTTCACCGGACCGCGGCAGGTGGAGATCGCCGAGCACGAGCGTGCGCCGCTGCCGTCCGGCCATGTGCGGCTCCGCACGCTGTACTCCGGCATATCGGCGGGCACGGAACTGACCGCGTACCGGGGCACGAACCCCTATCTCACCCGCACCTGGGACCCGCAGGCCCGGCTCTTCCGGGACGGCGCCGCGGGCATCGAATATCCCGTGACCGGCTGGGGCTACTCCGAGGTCGGCGAAGTCACCGAAGTCTCCCCCGAGTTGACCGGGTTCCCCCGGATGCCCGCCGTCGGCGACCTGGCGTGGGGCATCTGGGGGCACCGCAGCGAGGGCATCGTCCCGGGCGAGAGGCTTGCCGGTCACACGCTGCCCGCTGAACTCGAACCGCTCGCGGGGGCGTTCGCACGTGTCGGCGCCATCGCCTACAACGCCGTACTCGGCGCCGCGGTCAACCTCGGTGAGGACGTCGCGGTGTTCGGGCAGGGCGTGATCGGGCTTCTGACCACGCGCCTCGCCCGGCTGAGCGGGGCCCGTGTGATCGCCGTCGACGCGCTCGCGGCGCGGCGGCCGGTCGCACGCCGCTACGGCGCGGACATCGCCCTCGACGCCCGCGAGGACGATGTCGCCGAACGCATACGGGAGTTGACGGAGGGCCGGGGCGCGGACTCCGCCATCGAGATCAGTGGCGCCTACCCCGCGCTCCACGAGGCACTGCGCTCGGTGGCCGTCGGCGGACGCGTCGTCGCCTCCGGCTTCTACCAGGGCGAAGGCGCGGGGCTGCGACTCGGCGACGAATTCCACCACAACCGGGCGCAGTTGATCTGCTCGCAGATCGGAGACGTGCCCCAGGAGCTGGCCGGACGGTGGAGCGTGGAACGCCTCCAGCAGACGTTCCTGCGGCTGGTCGCCGAGGAGCAGATCGATGTGAAGTCACTGGTCAGCCACGTCGTCCCGGTGGCCGAGGCCGGCGACGCCTACGCGCTGCTGGACGAACGCCCGGCCGACGCCCTCCAGATCGTCCTGGAGTTCTGAGACCGGACCCGGCGCCCCCCGACGACCCGACGCACCGACGCACCGACGCACCGAGAACACCTGCGAAAGGCCCCACCATGTTCACAACCGCCTGCCAGGAGCAGCTGCTGCCGGGCGAAACCCTCCAGCAGAAGTGGGAGTTCGCACAGTCGGCGGGCTACGGCGCGATCGAGCTGCGCGGAAAGGGCGGTCTCCACTTCCGTGAACGGCTGCCGGAACTGCGAAAGGCCCTCGCGGACGGTGTCGTCATGCCGACGGTGTGCGTCGAGATGCTGCACTTCTTCGGCGCCTTCGACGACGAACTGCGGCGCGACGCCGTGGAGCAGATGAAGTCCCAGCTGTCCGTCATCGGTGAACTGGGCGGCCGCGGCGCGATGACCCCCGCCTCCTACGGGATGTTCTCCCGCCGTCTGCCCCCCTTCGAGCCGCCGCGCAGCGGCGAGGAGGACCGCGAGGTGCTGCTCGCGGGTCTCACGGAACTCGGGGAGCACGCCCGCCGCGAAGGGGTCGCCCTCTTCCTCGAACCGCTCAACCGGTACGAGGACCACATGGTCAACAGGCTCGATCAGGCAGTGGAGTTGATACGCGAGACCGGTCTGGAGTCCGTCCGTGTGGGCGTCGACAGCTACCACATGAACATCGAGGAGGCGGACCCGCCCGCCGCCCTCCTCGCCGCGGCCCCGTACATCGGGCACGCCCAGGTCAGCGACTCCAACCGCTTCCAGCCGGGCGCGGGGCACCTGGACTGGCCCGCCTGGCTCGGGGCGCTGGACGCGGCCGGCTACACGGGCGAACTGGCCGTCGAATGCAGGCTGACGGGCGACCCCGTCGAAGCCGTCCGTTCCGTACCGGCGTTCCTCGAGCGGGCCGCCGCGTGAACGCCGCCGCGCCTGCCTCGGCGTCACGGACGGCACAGGGATCTGCGGGAGCGTCCGCGTCGCGGGAGGCCCCGCCCGGTTCGGCGAAGTCCCTTCCTCCGCACCGGTTTCCAGGACGATCTGAACGCAGCGGCCTGCGGCGCGGGGCCCACCGCGTCCTGCTGGGCAACTGGACCGGGGCCTCGACGGTGCCCTCGCACGGCCTGTATCCGCACCAGTGGAGCTGGGACTCGGCGTTCATCGCCATCGGGCTCCGTCATCTCTCGCCCGTCCGTGCCCAGCGCGAACTCGAGACGCTCCTCGGAGGCCAGTGGGACGACGGACGGATCCCGCACATCGTCTTCAACTCCCATGTACCGCTTGACGCCTACTTCCCCGGGCCCGGCTTCTGGCGTTCCTCCACGGAGGGTGCCTCCTCCGGCGGAGGCGCGGGCGCGCCGCGCGGCCTGGAGACCTCCGGGATCGTGCAGCCGCCCGTGCACGCGCTCGCCGCCTGGCTGGTGCATCAGGCCGATCCAGCGGTCTCCCGGCGCCGGGGATTCCTGGAGCGTGTCCGGCCGCGGCTGGCGGCCTGGCACCGATACCTCGCCGGCGAACGCGACCTCGGCGGAGGCGGTCTGGCCGCGATCGTCCATCCGTGGGAGTCCGGCATGGACAACAGCCCGTGCTGGGACGGCCCCCTCTCCCGCGTCGAACCGGCCGCCGCGGACTCCTTCCGGCGGGCCGACCTCAGGCACGGCGTGGCCGACGACCGGCCGACCGACCTGGACTACGGGCGTTACGTCGCTCTCGCCGCCGGCTACCGCGACCACGGGTACCGGGACGCGGAGGCACCGCACCCCTTCGCCGTCGAGGATCCGTCCTTCAACGCCCTGCTCATCGTCTCCGGGCACGCGCTGGCGTCGATCGACAGCGAACTCGGCGGCGACGCGGCCCCCCACGGCGAACATGCCGCCGCGCAGACGGACGCCCTGGTGCGGCGGCTGTGGTCGCCGGAGGCGGGCCAGTTCCTGTGCAGGGATCTGCGCGGCGGGAACGGCTCGGCGGCCTCCGGTTCGGGCGCCTCTGACTCCTCCGGCCCTTCCGGCGCGCTCGTGGCGGCGCGAGGCGCAACGGGTCTGCTGCCCCTGATCGCCCCCGGCCTGCCCGCTCCCATCACGGCGGAGCTGCTGCGCACCGTCACCGGTGAACACTTCGGACTGGGCACGAGGGTGCGGCTCCTGCCGAGCTACGACTTGATCGGCCCGGACTTCGATCCGCACCGCTACTGGCGCGGACCCGCCTGGTTCAACGTCAACTGGCTGCTCGAACGGGGCCTGCGCCGCTGCGGAGAGAGTGAACTCGCCGACACGCTGCGTGCCGACGTGCTCGGCGCCGCCGCCGCGTCCGGCTTCGCCGAGTACATCGACCCGTACACGGGCGCGGGCCATGGCGCCCGCGACTTCAGCTGGACCGCGGCTCTCGCCCTGGATCTGCTGAAGGCACCGGATTCAGGCCAGGAGTCCGAACCCGAGGTTCAACCGGGCGGATTCACGTCAATGAGCCGAGCAGAGTTCGCACCCGAGTCACCCGAGTCCGAGGAAGGACCCTGACCTTGAACGCGACCGAGCACCGTCTGCTCGTGCACGAAGGCACCTTCGCCGTGCTGGGCCCCTCCGGCGACATCAGCGGCCCGCCCGGCTGGGCGCTGCCGAGCGCCCAGTCCGAAGGGACGGTTCCGGAGGGCCTGTTCGTACGCGACGCTCGGCATCTGAGCCGCTGGCAGCTGACCGTCGACGGCTCCTCCCCAGCCGTTCTGGTGCCGGCGTCCGACAGCAACGGCACCGCCGTTCTCACGCCGCACGGCACCCGTGAGGAGCCGCCCGCCTACACGGTCTTCCGGGAACAGGCCGTCGTCAGCGGCGAGTTCACCGAACGGATCCGGCTCACGAGCAATCTGGGCGAGGCCACGACGGCACGTCTGACGCTCACCGCCGACGCCGACTTCGCGGACCAGTTCGAGCTGCGCTCCGACCACCGCTCGTACGACAAGCCGCACACGGTACGCACGCACGAAGTGCACCCGGACGGCGTCGAGTTCGGGTACCGACGCGGCGAGTGGCACTCCCGCACCACTCTCACCGCCGAGCCCCACCCCATGACCGTCGAGGAGACCGGCAGCTCCGCACGGCAGTTGGGCTGGCTGCTGGAATTGCCGCCGCACGGCACGGCCGAGTTGACGCTCCGGGTGACGGCACACCCCCACGGCGCACCGGAACGCCGCGAGGCCGCAGACGTACCGGACGGCGATCCGGCCGCCGTCACCTCGTGGCTCAAGTCCCGCACGGACGAGTTCACTTCGGCCGACCCCGTCCCGTCCCGCCTGACGGACTGGCCGAAGCTGGCCCGCGCCTGCGAGCAGGGCCTGGCCGACCTGGCCGGGCTGCGCGTGAAGGCGCGCGGCCCCGACGGTGAACAACTGCTCATACCCGGCGCGGGAGTTCCCTGGTTCCTGACCCTCTTCGGCCGGGACTCGCTGCTCACCTCGCTCTTCGCGCTCCCCTACCGCCCGCAGCTCGCCGAGCCCACGCTGCTGGCGCTCGCCGCCACCCAGGCGCGCGAGGACGAGCCCGAACGTCTCGCCCAGCCGGGCAAGATCGTGCACGAGGTGCGTCACGGCGAACTGGCCCACTTCGGTCAGGTCCCCTACGGGCGCTACTACGGCTCGGTCGACTCCACGCCGCTCTTCCTGATCCTCCTCGGCGCGTACAGCGAACTGACGCGGGAGAAGGACAACCTGCAGGACCAAGAGAGTGAACGGCCGCCCCTGGCCCGCCGTTTGGAGCCACATGCACGAGCCGCCGTGGACTGGATGTTCACCCACGGCGGCCTGGACGAACACGGCTACCTCGCCTATCACGCGCACGAGGGCGGCCTGGCCAACCAGAATTGGAAGGACTCCCCGGGAGCGGTGTGCAGCACCGACGGCACACGACCCACCGGGGCGGTCATGGTCGCCGAGGTCCAGGGCTACGCCTACGACGCCCTGTGCCGCACGGCGGAGCTGGCCCGTACGGTCTGGCAGGACGAGGCGTATGCGGAACGGCTGTCGAAGGCGGCCGCGGCCCTGCGTGAACGCTTCGAGTCCGACTTCTGGATGCCGGAGGAGAACTTCCCGCTGCTCGCCCTCGCCGAAGGCACCTCCGGCCGGGGGCCGGGGGACGGCATGCGCGCCGACGCACTCGCCTCCAACGCGGGGCACCTGCTGTGGTCGGGAATCCTCGGCCAGGAGGCGGGTGAGCAGGTGGGCCGGCGGCTGATGGCGGACGACTTCTTCTCGGGCTGGGGTGTGCGCACCCTGGCGTCCGGCCAGGCCCCGTACCACCCGCTCTCCTACCACCGGGGCAGCATCTGGCCGCAGGACAACGCGGTCATCGCCCTCGGGCTCGCCCGCTACGGCATGCACGAGGAGGCCCGCACTCTCGCCACCGGAATGGTCGAGGCCGCGGCCAGGCAGAACTACCGGCTGCCCGAGGTGCTCGCCGGCTACGGCCGCACCGATCACCCCGACCCCGTCCCCTATCCGCATGCCTGTTCCCCGCAGGCGTGGGCCGCTGCCACGCCGCTCGCGCTGCTCACAGCCGTGGGGGGCGCACCGGGCACCTGACAGCCCGGGCGTCCCTCACCCGCCGCCCCCGGCCGCCGTCCCCCCTGCGGCCGGGGGCGGCCTCCGTCGTGCGCGGTGACCGACGGGGCGGCGCAAATCCAGGGATCTGCGTAATCCGGGCGTATCCGGGCACCGTGGAGGGACGAACCGGTCGAACGAGCCAGCGGAGGTCCTCATGAGCGAGCACACCTACCGGGTGACCGAGATCGTCGGCACGTCCCACGAGGGCGTGGACAGCGCGATCCACAACGCGATCAGCCGTGCTTCGGAGACGCTGCGCAATCTGGACTGGTTCGAGGTCACACAGGTGCGCGGCCAGATCGAGGACGGGCGGATCGAGCACTACCAGGTCTGCATGAAGGTGGGGTTCCGCCTGGAGGGCGGCGGGTCCGCCTGACGCCTGGTGCCGAGCGGCTCCCCGCCGCCCGGCACGGACACGTTCAGGACTTCGGCGACTCCGGCCTGATGACCGTCACGCCGGGGGTGCCGGGCACCGGGATGTCCATCTCCATCAGTGCGGCGGGCGCCTCGGACAGATCGATGGTGCGCCGCACCAGCAGCTCCGGGTGGAGCACCTCGGCTTCGACGAGTCCCAGCAGGGCCGGGTACTCGTGGGCCTGGATGCCGTGGCTGCCGAGCACCTCCAGCTCGTGGGCGACGATCCGGTCCATCGGGATCGCCGGGGAGCCCTCGTCGGGCGGCAGCAGACCGACCTGCACATGGCGTCCCCGCCGCCGCAGGCTCCGTACGGACGCGCAGCAGGTGCGCGGATCGCCGAGGCAGTCGAGGGACAAGTGCGCGCCGCCCAGGGTGCGTTCGATGACGGCCGCCCCCGGATCGTCCACGTCGGAGACGTCCACGGTCGCCTCCGCACCGAGGTCGCGGGCGACCTTCAGCGCGGCCCTGGAGATGTCCACGGCCACGACCCGCGCGCCGTTCGCCACGGCGATCATCACCGCTGAGAGCCCGACGCCGCCGCAACCGTGGACGGCTACCCACTCGCCGGCGGTGACCCGGCCCTGGCGCACGACGGCACGGTAGGCCGTGCCGAAGCGGCAGCCGAGCGCGGCGGCAGCGGGCGACTTGATCGAGTCGGGGATCGACACGAGGTTGCCGTCGGCGTTGTCGATCGCGACGTACTGGGCGAAGGAGCCCCAGTGGCTGAATCCGGGTTGTGTCTGCTGCTCGCAGACCTGCTGGTTCCCCGTGACGCACTGGGCGCAGGTGCCGCAGCCGCACACGAAGGGCACGGTCACACGCCGTCCCACCCACGGCAGCGCCGAGCCGGAGCCGGCAGCGACGACCGTCCCGGCGAACTCGTGGCCCCCTACGTGCGGAAGCTTCACATCGGGGTCGTGACCGCGCCAGGCGTGCCAGTCACTGCGGCACAGACCGGTGGCGTCGACTTCGATCACCACGCCGCCCGGGGCGGGCGCGGGGTCGGGTACGGAACGGAGCGCCGGGTGCTGCCCGAACTCCTCGTAGACAATTGCCTTCACAAGGGCACAGTGTCCCAGTCACCCAACCTGCACAGGACGTTGGTTAGCCGTACTGGATAAAAGTCCGATTGGTCTTCACCAAGCCCTGCGACGAGGATGTTCAACCGCCCGAAGTGTCCAGTTCCGCATCGGCACCGACGCCTTCGGCGCAGTCGTACGGGTCGTCGAGCCAGCCGTCGGGCAGCACGACCTTGTTGCGCCCGTGGGTGCGGCCTCGCGGACCGTCCGCGTCGTGCGGCCACGGCTGGTCCGCGTCGAGACCGTCGAGCAGCCCGGCCAGCTCCTCCAGCGACGCTGCCACCGCAAGCCGCTGACGGGCCTGCGAGCCGATCGAGAACCCCTTGGTGTACCAGGCCACGTGCTTACGGAAGTCGATGACGCCGCGCGCCTCGTCGCCCAGCCACTCCCCGAGCAGCGTCGCGTGACGCAGCATCACGCACGCCACCTCGCCGAAGGACGGCCGCGCGTACGCCTCCGGGCCCTCGCCCGCGAAAGCCGCGACGAGATCGCCGAACAGCCAGGGCCGTCCGAGGCAGCCGCGGCCGACGACCACGCCGTCGCAGCCGGTCTCGCGCACCATCCGCGTCGCGTCGTCCGCGGACCAGATGTCGCCGTTGCCGAGCACCGGGATCTCGGGCACGGCCTCCTTGAGCCGGGCGATGGCGTCCCAGTCGGCGGTGCCGCCGTAGTGCTGTGCGGCGGTGCGGCCGTGCAGGGCGATCGCGGTGATTCCCTCGTCGACGGCGATGCGGCCGGCGTCCAGGTACGTCAGGTGGCCGTCGTCGATGCCCTTGCGCATCTTCATCGTGACGGGCAGTCCGCCCGCGTTGCCGACGGCCTCGTGCAGGATCGCGCGCAGCAGCGGCCGCTTGTACGGGAGTGCCGAACCGCCGCCCTTGCGCGTCACCTTGGGCACCGGGCAGCCGAAGTTGAGGTCGATGTGGTCGGCGAGGTCCTCGTCCGTGATCATCCGGACGGCCTTGCCGACCGTGACCGGGTCCACCCCGTACAGCTGGATCGAACGCGGCCTCTCGCTGTCGTCGAAGCGCACGAGCTGCATGGTCTTCGCGTTGCGCTCGACGAGGGCCCTCGTCGTGATCATCTCGCTGACGAAGAGTCCCTTACCTCCGCTGAACTCCCGGCACAGCGTGCGGAACGGCGCGTTCGTGATCCCGGCCATCGGCGCCAGCACCACGGGCGGCTGGACGGCGTGGGGACCGATGTGGAGCGGCGGCGTCATGACGTCGGCGTCCTCCGAGACGTACGGGCTTACGGGGCTGGGCCGGCCTGGCCCGGCGCCGCTCGCGTGTGCGGGTGTGCGGGTGTGCGCGCGGCGCGGTGTCCGCGCGGGGCGGCGCGGCATCCCATTCTCCCGCATCGGCACGGGCCCGTGCGACGGGCAGTCCCGCCCCCGGCCAGGCGGAGGTCAGGGGCGTGAAGGCTCACCCGGGGAACAAAGATGGAATAACAGATATTGAAATCTGTCATTCCATTTGCCACTCTCGGCAGTGGCAGATCCGGCAGCACGCAAGGAGCGCACACCATGCAGACCCGCACCCTCGGCAGCAACGGCCTCCGTACCTCCGCCCTCGGCCTCGGCTGCATGGGCATGTCCGCCCTCTACGGCCGAACCGACCGGGCAGAATCCGTCGCGACGATCCACGCCGCGCTCGAAGCGGGAGTGACCCTGCTGGACACCGGCGACTTCTACGGAATGGGCCACAACGAGCTGCTCATCGACGAGGCGCTGCGCACCGCACCCGCCGCTCGCCGCGAACAGGCCCTGACCAGCGTGAAGTTCGGGGCACTGCGAACCGTGGAAGGCGGTTTCACCGGGGTCGACGGCCGCCCGGAGGCGGTCGGGAACTTCGCCGCGTACTCGTTGCAGCGCCTCGGCACCGGCCACATCGACATCTACCGGCTCGCCCGCCTCGACCCCGCCGTCCCGATCGAGGAGACCGTCGGCGCCGTCGCGGAACTGGTGAAGGCGGGCCATGTGCGGCACATCGGCCTCTCGGAGGTCGGCGCCGACACCATCCGCAGGGCCGCGGCGGTGGCCCCGGTCAGCGACCTCCAGATCGAGTACTCGCTGATCTCGCGCGGCATCGAGGAGGAGATCCTCCCGGTCTGCCGCGAGCTGGGCATCGGCGTCACCGCGTACGGCGTCCTGTCCCGCGGACTCATCAGCGGCAACTGGTCACGCGAACGGGAGCTCGCCCCGGGCGACTTCCGCGGCATGAGCCCCCGCTTCTCCGGCGAGAATCTGGACCGCAACCTCGACCTCATCGAGGCCCTGCGCCGGGTCGCCGACGGCAAGGGGATCACCGTCGCCCAGACGGCCGTCGCATGGGTGCTCTCCCGCGGCGAGGACATCGTCCCGCTGATCGGCGCCCGCACCCGTGAGCGGCTGGCGGAGTCGCTGGCGGCGCTTGACGTTACTCTCGACGCAGACGATCTCGAGGCCATCGAGCAGGCGGTGCCCGCCGGTTCCGCCGCCGGCGACCGGTACCCGGCAGCCCAGATGGCGCACCTCGACAGCGAGAAATAGCGAGAAACAGGGGGCCGGATGGTGTCGGAAGCGCTGACTCCGGAGCGCATCCTCGAGGCCACCGAGGAGGTGCTGCGCCGCTACGGCCCCGGCAAAGCCACGGTCGTCGACGTGGCCCGCGCCCTCGGCGTCAGCCACGGCAGCGTCTACCGGCACTTCCGCACCAAGGCCGCCCTCCGCGAGGCCGTGACGCAGCGCTGGCTGGACCGCACCAGTGAGCGACTCGTCACCGCCGTCACCGGGCCCGGCCCGGCCGACGAACGCCTCGACAGATGGCTGACGACGCTCTTCGAGGCCAAGCGCCACAAGGCGGGCGACGATCCGGAACTGTTCGCCACCTACTCGGTGCTGACGGACGACGTGAACACCGTCGTGGACCGGCACATCGACGAGCTGGTCGGCCAGCTGTCCCGGATCATCGAGGACGGGCGCACGCAGGGCGTCTTCGCCTCCGACTCCGTCGGCTCCGCCGCCGAGACCGCACGTGCCGTCTTCCACGCGACGGGAAGGTTCCACGACCCCGCGTACGCCCCGGAGTGGTCGCGCCCCGGGATCGAGGAGGCGTTCGCGGCAGTGCGCGCCCTGATCCTGCGCGGCCTGCGCGCCTGACCCGCGGACGATTGAGCACCGGCGGCACGCACGGCACCCACGCGATCGAGCTGGGCCCTCACCGGGTCGTCAAACGCTTCCGCGCGGGTGACCGCGAAGAAGGCGAACGGGAGTGGCGCGCGCTGCAGTTGCTCGCCGGGCACGCGCCCGGACTCGCGCCCGCTCCCCTCGCGGCCGAACTCGGCGCGGAGGAACCGGCGATCACGATGTCGCGGCTGCCCGGCCGGCGAATGCGTGACCGCCCCCACGACGGGCGGGCCCTCGACGCCCTGGCGGAAGCGGTGCGGACGCTCCACTCCGCGCTCCCGCCCGCCGTCCTCGCCGATGTCCCTCCCAGGCCCGGCCTCGCCCACGACCTGAGGGCGCACCTCCGCTCCTGGGCGTCCCGGGTCCAGGTTCCGCGTCGCGGCGAGGTCGGTGCCGCGATGGATCTCGGGCTCCGATGGCTGGACCGGTCGGACATGGAATCCGCAGCAGAGGACGTGCCGCCGGTCTTCGGCGCCGGGGACGGAAACCTCGCCAACTACCTCTGGGACGGATCCCGCGTGAGGATCGTCGACTTCGAGGACTCGGGCCGCAGCGACCGGGCGTTCGAACTCGCGGAGATCACCGAGCACGTGGGCTCCTGGGTGGTCGAACCTCTCGACGTCCGTGCCTTTCTGAGCCGGTTCGCGCTGACGGCGCAGGAGTCCGCCCGGCTGCGGGACTGCCGCCGCCTCCTCGCCCTCGTATGGCTGTTCCTGCTCTCCTTCGACGAGGAGCGGGAGCGCCCCCGGAACCCTCCCGGCACGGTGGAGCGTCAGGCCCGGCGCCTGACGGCCCGTCTGAGCTGAGCGGGACGCCGTTGTCAGACCCGTTGAACACTCTGGGTGATGACTGGATCACCCAGGGGAAAGGCGCATCATGACCGTCATGCTTGAGCGACCGACGTCATCCACCCCCATAGAGACCCCCGACGGCCCGCCCGACTTCGAGGCGATGTGCCGGACGCTCCTGGACATGGCGGAGGAGTCGGCCACCGACTTCTGGGCGCCGGCGGAGAAGGGTTACACGGACGACGGTGCCGTTCGGGAAGACGCTCCACGTCCCCGCGCCGTTCGACTGCGAACTGGACACCAGCGGCTTCGAGGCTCCCGCGGAGCCGGAGACCGGGCAGCCGGAGACCGGGCAGGCGGAGACCGGGCAGCCGGAGACCGGGCAGCCGGAGACCGGGCAGCCGGATCGCAACTGACATACGACGAGGGCCGGTTCCGCGCCCTGGCGGAACCGGCCCTCGTCGCCTTCCGTACGGGTCAGCAGCCCAGCAGCCGGCCCGCGAGGTAGCCCTCGATCTGGTCCAGCGAGACGCGGTCCTGCTTCATCGTGTCGCGCTCGCGAACCGTGACGGCGTTGTCGTCGAGGGTGTCGAAGTCGACCGTGACGCAGAAGGGCGTGCCGATCTCGTCCTGGCGGCGGTAGCGGCGACCGATGGCGCCGGCGTCGTCGAACTCGATGTTCCAGTTCTTGCGCAGCGCCTCGGCGAGGCCGCGCGCCTTCGGCGACAGCTTCTCGTTGCGCGACAGCGGCAGCACGGCCACCTTGACGGGGGCGAGCCGCGGGTCGAGCCGCATCACGTTGCGCTTCTCCAGCTTGCCCTTGGCGTTGGGCGCCTCGTCCTCGATGTAGGCGTCGAGCATGAACGCGAGCATCGCGCGGTTCACACCGGCCGCCGGCTCGATGACGTACGGCACCCAGCGCTCACCGGCCTCCTGGTCGAAGTAGGACAGGTCCTGCCCCGAGGCCTTGGAGTGCGCGGTGAGGTCGAAGTCGGTGCGGTTGGCGACGCCTTCGAGCTCGGAGAACTCGTTGCCGCCGAAGTTGAAGCGGTACTCGATGTCGGCGGTGCGCTTGGAGTAGTGGGAGAGCTTCTCCTGCGGGTGGTCGTACCAGCGCATGTTCTCTTCGCTCAGCCCGAGGCCCGTGTACCAGGACCAGCGCTGCTGCATCCAGTACTCGTGCCACTTCTCGTCCTCGCCCGGCTTGACGAAGAACTCCATCTCCATCTGCTCGAACTCGCGGGTGCGGAAGATGAAGTTGCCCGGGGTGATCTCGTTGCGGAAGGACTTGCCCGTCTGCGCGATGCCGAACGGCGGCTTCTTGCGCGAAGTCTGCTGCACGGCCGCGAAGTTGGTGAAGATGCCCTGCGCCGTCTCGGGCCGCAGGTAGGCAACGGAGCCGGCGTCCTGCGTCGGGCCGAGGTGCGTGGAGAGCAGCCCGGAGAACTGCTTGGGCTCGGTGAAGCCGCCCTTGTTGCCGCAGTGCGGGCAGTTGATGTCGGCGAGGCCCTGCGCCGGGAGCCGCCCGTGCTTCGCCTCGTACGCCTCCTCGAGGTGGTCCGCACGGAAGCGCTTGTGGCATGACGTGCACTCGGTGAGGGGGTCGGTGAAGGTGGCGACGTGACCCGAGGCCTCCCACACCTGCGGCGCCAGGATCACGGACGAGTCGATGCCGACGATGTCGTCTCGCGAGGTGACCATGGCCCGCCACCACTGACGCTTGATGTTCTCCTTCAGCTCCACACCGAGCGGACCGTAGTCCCAGGCGGCACGCTGACCGCCGTAGATCTCACTGCACGGGTAGACGAAGCCACGGCGCTTGCTCAGGCTGACGATGGTGTCGATCTTGTCGGCGGCCACAGTGCTCTCTTCATCAACGGCGGACGGAATACTTCAGGTTACCGAGCCAGGAGGGGGGCGGATCAAATCGGTCCGGGCTATCGGTACGGCGACACGATTCGCGAAGCGTCGGCAGCCCGCCTTCAGGCGACCCATTTGACAATGGTTTCCAAGTAGGTTGAAAATGAGTGTCATGAACGCTTCCTGTCGGCTCATACGTGTCCTCGCCGCCGCCACCGCTCTCGGCGTCGGCGGGCTCACCCTGACCGCCTGCACGAGCGACTCGGCCGCCGACGAGCAGGCGAACGGGAAGGTGGACGTCGTCGCGTCCTTCTACCCCCTCCAGTACGTCGCCCAGCAGATAGGCGGCGAGCACGTCGAGACCGAATCCCTCACCAAGCCGGGCACAGAGCCGCACGACCTGGAACTCAGTCCCCAGCAGACCGGACGGCTGAGCGAAGCCGGTCTCGTCGTCTACCTCAAGGGCCTGCAGCCCGCGGTCGACGAGGGCGTGCAGCAGGCCGAGCCGGAGCACGTGGCCGACGCCTCCTCGTACGCGACGCTGGAGAAGCACAGGGTGGACGTGCACGGCGAGGACCACGGCAAGCACCACTCGCACAAGGCCGCGGGCGCCGGGCACGGCGCAGACCCGCACGTCTGGCTCGATCCCCTTCGCTACGCCCAGATCGCCAAGGGTGTGGGCAAGGAACTCGCGGGGGCCGACCCGGCACACAAGAAGGACTACGCGAAGAACACCGAGGCCCTTGTCGAGCGCCTGCAGTCGCTGGACAAGGAGTTCAAGAAGGGTCTGGCGCGCAAGAAGACCGACACCTTCATCACGACCCACGCCGCCTTCGGCTATCTCGCCGAGCGGTACGGGCTTCACCAGGCCGCCGTCTCCGGCATCGACCCGGAGTCCGAACCCAGCGGCGCCCGCATGAAGCAGCTGCACAAGATCGCCAAGGCCGACCGGGTCGACACCGTCTTCTTCGAGTCGAGCGCCAGCGACAAGACTGCGCGGACGCTCGCCGGCGATCTGAACCTCAAGACAGGCGTCCTCAGCCCCCTGGAGGGCGTGAAGAAGAACGAGGACTACTTCTCGGTCATGCACCAGAACCTCTTCTCGCTGCAGAACGCGCTCGGCGCCAACTGAGGGCCGCTACATCCGTCAGATCCGCCGCCCTGCCGTCCTGGTCCCCGCCACCGGACCCCGATCCCCAGCACCGACCACCGAGGAAGGGCCCTTCCCATGGCCGAGCCTCAGCCAGTGATGTCCCTTCGGGGCGCCACCGCCTCGCTCGGGGCGCGCACCGTTCTGCGCGGCCTCGACCTGACCGTGGACCGCGGCGAGGTCGTCGCCCTTCTCGGCTCCAACGGTTCGGGGAAGTCGACGACGATCCGTACCGTCATCGGCCAGGTGCCCCTGTCCGGGGGCGAGTTGGAACTGTTCGGCACCCCGTTCCCCCGCTTCCGCGACTGGCGCCGCATCGGCTACGTACCGCAGCGCTCCACGGCGGCCGCGGGCGTCCCCGCCACCGTGCGGGAGGTCGTCTCCTCCGGCCGTCTCGCCCGTACGAAGCTGCGTCCGCTGGGCCGCGCCGACAAGGCAGCCGTCGGCCGTGCCCTGGAGGTCGTCGGGCTCACGCACCGCGCCAAGGACTCCGTCAACGCGCTCTCCGGCGGGCAGCACCAGCGCGTGCTGATCGCTCGGGCACTCGCCGCCGAACCCGACCTGCTGATCATGGACGAGCCGATCGCGGGTGTGGACCTGACCGGCCAGGACGTACTGGCGGGCGCGCTGCGCGAACAGGTCGGCCGCGGCACGTCCGTACTGCTCGTCCTGCACGAACTCGGGCCCTTCGCACCGCTGATCGACCGCGCGGTGCTGCTGCGCGAGGGCCGGGTCGAGCTCGTCGCGAACCCGGACCGCCTCCACGACCTTGCCTGCCATCCGCACGACACCCCGGGTGCGGCAGCGGCCGCCGCCATCCAGACCGGACTGTCCGTCAGCGAGACCGACCCAGGGACCCACGTATGACCGAGCTGCTGCACTACCCGTTCATGCAGCGCGCCCTGCTCGCCGCTCTGCTGGTCGGCATCGCCGCCCCGGCCGTCGGCATCTACCTCGTACAGCGGCGCCAGGCGATCATGGGCGACGGCATCGGCCACGTCGCGCTCACCGGCGTCGCCCTCGGCTTCCTGCTCGGCACGAACCCGGTGTGGATGGCGGTCGGCGTCGCCTCGCTCGGCGCGGTCGCCATGGAGCTGATCCGCTGGCACGGGAAGGCACGCGGGGATCTCGCGCTGGCGATGCTCTTCTACGGCGGAATGGCCGGCGGCGTCATGATCATCAACCTCGCGCCGAACGGTTCCAACGCGAGCCTCACCGCCTATCTCTTCGGTTCGGTCACCACCGTCTCCGACTCGGACGTCGTCGCCATCGTCTGCCTGTCGGCCTTCGTCCTGGCCGGCTCGCTGGGGCTTCGCCGCCAGCTGTTCGCCGTCTGCCAGGACGAGGAGTTCGCACGGGTCACCGGGTTGCCGGTGCGGCTGCTGAACCTCCTGCTGGCGGTGACCGCGGCGGTGACGGTCACCGTCGCCATGCGGGTGGTGGGACTGCTGCTGGTGAGTGCGCTGATGGTGATCCCGGTCGCCACCGCACAGCAGCTCACGCGCGGCTTCGCGAGCACGCTCGGGCTGTCAGTGATCTTCGGGGTGGCGGTGACGCTGTCCGGAACGAGCACCTCGTACTACGCGGACGTACCGCCCGGCGCCAGCATCGTCGTCCTGGCGATCGCGCTCTTCGCGCTGATCACGGCGCTGGCGGCACCGCTCGCCAAGCACAGGGCGGTGCACGGCGGCGGACACGGCACCGACGGCACCACCGACGGCGACGGCCTCGGCGAGAAGGTGGCGGTCGCGGGCGGAGCGCTGACGGACGGCGGCTCCGGCCGCGCTGCGAAGGCCCGGGACGGCGGCCCGGGCTCCTCCGGAGACGGCAGGGGCGCCGAAGGCGCAGCGTAGGCTCCCGGTTCCCGGGCGTGAGGGTCTCCTGTCCCCGGTGCCTGGCACAATGACCGGGCAGGCCCCGTGAGCGAGCGAGACGAGCAAAGGAGACAGCGTGACCACCGCAGGTCCCCCTGTCCGCGGCAGGTCGACGCGGCAGAGAGCCGCCGTCTCGGCGGCACTGGCCGAGGTCGAGGAGTTCCGCAGTGCGCAGGAGCTTCACGACATGCTCAAGCACCGCGGGGATTCGGTCGGCCTGACGACGGTCTACCGCACGCTGCAGTCCCTCGCCGACGCCGGCGAGGTCGACGTACTCCGCACCGACGAGGGCGAGTCGGTCTACCGCCGCTGCCACAGCGACGACCACCATCACCACCTCGTGTGCCGCCACTGCGGCAAGGCCGTCGAGGTCGAGGGCCCGGCCGTGGAGAAGTGGGCCGACTCCATCGCCGAGGAGCACGGTTTCGTGGATGTCGGCCACACCGTCGAGATCTTCGGTACGTGCGGGGACTGCGCCGCCGGCAAGTGAGCGGCGCTCCCGCGGGCCGTCCCCGGGAGCCGTTCACCGTGTGACGGCGGCTCCCAGCAGCTCGGCTCCGAGCGGCGTGAGGCTGTGCCGGCTCCTGTGTCCCGCGCGTTTCGTGTGCACGAGCCCCACGTTGCGCAGCACCGTCGCGTGCTCGCCCGAGCGCCCCTGGGGAGCGCGCCGCGAGGAGCGCCAGGCGCCGGGCCGGGCACGTACCCCGGAAAGGGACTCGTACCCCGGAAAGGAACTCCGGGTGCCGGCACGGCGGATGGAGCCGCCTGTCAGGGCTTCTTCCCGCCGCCGTCCCGCGCGCCGCCGAAGCGGCGGTCCCGCTTGGCGTACTCGAGGCAGGCCCGCCACAGGTCGCGGCGGTCGAAGTCCGGCCACAGCACGTCCTGGTAGACCATCTCGGCGTAAGCGCTCTGCCAGATCAGGTAGTTGGACGTGCGCTGCTCGCCGGAAGGGCGCAGGAACAGGTCCACGTCCGGCATGTCCGGGTAGTAGAGGTACTTGGCGAAGGTCTTCTCGTTCACCTTCGAGGGGTCGAGCTTCCCCGCCTTCACGTCCTCGGCGACGGCCTGGACCGCGTCCGCGATTTCCGCGCGGCCCCCGTAGTTGACGCAGAAGTAGAGCGTCATCGCGTCGTTGTCCACGGTCTGTTCCTGGGCGACCTGCAACTCACGCACCACGGACTTCCACAGCTTCGGCATCCGTCCGACCCAACGGATGCGGATGCCCAGCTCGTCCATCTCGTCGCGGCGGCGGCGGATGACGTCCCGGTTGAAGTTCATGAGGAAGCGGACCTCGTCGGGCGACCGCTTCCAGTTCTCCGTGGAGAAGGCGTAGAGGGAGAGGTTCTTCACGCCCATCTCCAGGCAGCCCTTGAGGACGTCGAGCACGACACCCTCGCCCACCTTGTGCCCCTCGGTGCGCGGAAGTCCCCGTTGCTTCGCCCACCGGCCGTTGCCGTCCATGACGCAAGCCACATGGCCGGGGACGAGCTCCGGCGGGATGTCGGGCGGGCGTTCACCGGAGGGGTGCGGCTCGGGTGTGACGTACTCGCGACGCTGCCTCTGCAGCATTGCGCGGCGTGCCATGGTCGTTCAGCTCCAGGGATGGGACGGGTCGGATGCGGGACGCGCGGGGACACGGCGAGCGTAGCCGACGCCGAGGCACCCGCGCTGGTCAGGACGCCGGTCAGGACTGCCGGGCCTCCGGTTCGGCCGGCGGTCGCGCACCGGAGGGGTCCGGAACGCCCCGGCCACCCTGTGTGCGGTCGACGTAGCGCAGCGAGCGCAGCCCGCGCTCCATGTGCCAGTGCAGATAGGCCGAGACGAGCCCGGTGCCCTCCCGGGCATGCCTGGCCTCACACGCGTCGGCCGTCTCCCAGTCGCCGGTCAGCAGCGCGCCGAGCAGCCGCAGCGTCTCCGGCGACGGTACGACGCTGCCCGGCACCCGGCAGTCGCCGCACACCACACCGCCGGAGGCGACGGAGAAGAAGCGGTTGGGACCGTGCAGTCCGCACTTGGCGCAGTCGTCGAAGCTCGGTGCGTAACCGCCCATGGCCAGGGACCGCAGCAGGAAGGCGTCCAGCACCAGGCCGGGCGTATGCTCCCCGGCGGCCAGCGTGCGCAGCCCGCCCACCAGCAGCAGGTACTGCTGCACATTGGGCTCGCCCTCGTGGTCGGTGAAGCGCTCGGCGGTCTCCAGCATGGCCGTGCCGGCGGTGTAGCGCGTGTAGTCGGAGACGATGGTCTGCCCGTAGGGGGCGATGGTCTCCGTCTGGGTGCACAACGGCAGCCCGCGGCCGATCAGTTCACTGCCGCGTGCGAAGAACTGCACATCGACGTGGCTGAAGGGCTCCAGCCGGGCCCCGAACTTCGACTTCGTCCGCCGCACCCCGCGCGCGACCGCCCGCACCCGGCCGTGCCCGCGCGTGAGCAGCGTGATGATCCGGTCCGCCTCACCCAGCTTCTGGGTGCGCAGCACGATGCCGTCGTCGCGGAACAGGCTCATGGGGCTCAGTATCCCGCATGGCCGGTGGGCAGGGTCGCGGGCGCGTCATCCGCCGATGACCGGGTCGCCGTCGTCGAGGGCGCGGGAGAGCTGGGTGCGCAGCAGTTCGGCCTCGGCGGGCGAGAGGCGCAGGTCGAGGTCGGAGTGGTGAACGCCGTCGCGCAGCAGCCACAGCGGGACGCTGACGCGCCCGTCCGCCGCGCGCTGGACGGGCTTCGCGGGAACGCGGTCGATGCGCCAGCCGCGAGACGTCACGGCTGTGCCTCCCCGCGCCATGCCGTACGGAGTACGGCGGTGAGCCTGCGTGCGGTGTCGACGTTGCAGTTACCGAGCGCCACCAGAGGCGACTGTGGCCTGGCTGCGAAGCCGGGGAGCTCGACTCCGACGGAGGGCAGCGTGATGCCGTGGGCCGCGAGCGCGTCACGGAGATCGGTCACGCAGTCCTGGACGCCGTCGGGGTCGTCGCCGGGGCCGTGGCCCCAGCCGAGGTCGTGGCCGTGCATGCCGCACCTTCCTTTGCTGTGTGTGACGAACACCTCACAGAATGCTGTCGTTTCGCGTAACGTGCCAGTGGTTCGGGCTCCCGGCCGCGACGCGCGGAAGGCGTACGCGCCGCTGTGGAAAGGCGGGAAACCGCCGGGCCCGGCAGGAACGACCCGGAACTGTGCATCGACGGCGGTGAACCATGCCCGGCCCCAAGGACATCGACGGTTCGGCGAGCCTCCCGACCTTCTACGGCAAGGAGTTGCGGTGGAAGCGGGAACAGGCCGGGTTCACACAGCAGAGACTCGTCGAGGGCAGCTTCTACGGTGCCAGCCACCTGAGCGAGATCGAGCGCGGCGAGCGGCGCATGCCGCTCGATCTGGCGCGGCACGTGGACCAACTCCTCGGCACGGACGGGTTCTTCGCCCGGCGCTGCGAGGACGTGCGGAAGGCGAAACGGAGGGGACACCCCGACTACTTCGAAAGGGTGCTGGAAGCGGAGAGGCGGGCGGACTCCATCGAGGAGTGGTGTCCCACGCTGATTCCGGGGTTGTTGCAGACGGCCTCGTACGCGCGAGCGGTTCTCAGAGCAACCCGCACATTCGGAGGGTTCGATGACGTCGACAGCACCGTCGACGCTCGGCTCGCACGAGCCAGTCTCCTCCGAGATGACCGCACGACGCCGGTGTACTGGGTGATCCTCCACGAGGCGCTGCTGCAGCCGACCGTCCTTCCCCCGAAGGAGACGGCCGAACAGCTCGACCACATCGCACAGCTGGGGAGAAGCCACCGGATCATTCCACAAGTAATGCCGTGGAACGCCGGGGCGCATCCGCTCATGCTCGGGAGCGCCGTAATCATGACCTTCCCTGACGCACCGCCCATGGTCTACACGGAGGCCCCACACAGCGGAGACACCATCGATGATCCAAGGACCGTGAAGCAATACCAAAGGTCGTACGATCTGCTCAGGGCCGCCGCACTGCCACCGACGGTGTCCCTGGCCATGATCGAGGCAGCGGCAGAGGGCTATCGAAATGACGAACAACCAGACTGACTTGGGCGGCGCAAAGTGGCGCAAGAGCAGCTACAGCAACAGCGGGGAGTGCGTGGAAGTCTCGGACGACCTGACCGGCCTCGTCCCGGTACGCGACAGCAAGGACCCAGCCGGACCCGCCCTGATCGTCGGCACAGCTGCCTGGTCGGCCTTCATCAGGCTGGTGACGAGCTAGCCGTTCTCACCTGGGTTGCTGGCGGTCGGTGATCAGCCGCTCCCTTCAAGCTTTTCGATGTACGCGTGAGTGTTTCGCGTATGTGGATGCTCAGCGCCCAGATTCCGTTCGCGTCGGTACGCAACCTCGGTCAGCAACGCGATAGCCGGAGTCAACTCCCCGAGGGCACCGAGAGCCCGGGCGTGCAAAGTCTGAGCAGCCAATGAGAGTGAATGGTCGGCGCCCAGCCAACGTACATAATCCTCCGCGACCACACCTCCCTGATCCCTGGCCGCCTCGTAGCGACCCAGCGTAAAGAGAGCGAAACCGAAGTTGAACCGTGCGTGCCGGCTCACAGCGTGTTCGTGCCCGAGATGCGAAGCGCACTCCTCCGGAAACGGAATCTCCGCCCCGTCTATCCAATCCGCCAGTTCCGAAAAGGGCAGAAACGCCAGCAGGTCAGATCGGGCCCGAAGGGTGAGCGGGTGGCCGGGGCCGAGCAGCTTCCTTCGGCCTGCCGCCGCACGCCGGAGCAGCGGGAGCCCTTCTGAGCCCTGATCAAGCTCTTGCAGCACCATGTTGATGCCCAGACAACTGCTGAGCGTGTCGGCGTCCGCGACCCCGAAGAGCCGCTCCCGCTCGTTGAGCACGCGGCGATGGACTGAGACCGATTCCTCGAATCGCCCCAGGCGCAGCAGCGCCCGCCCCGCGCGCTCCTGCGCCGTCAGCACCAGCCGGTGTTCCCGCCCAACCACCGGCTCCGCCAAGTCCCCTGCGGCAGAAACCAGTTCGAGGGCCGCCAGATAGTCGCCGTCACGGTGCAGCGAAGTCGCCAGCCGGACTGCGACGTCCAGCGCCTCTGCCACAGTCGGTTCCTCCTCCGTCTGCCGCATCAAAGCGAGGACGTGGGGCGCCAGAAGGCGCAGTTTCAGATCGTTCTGGCCCGGCTCGGGAACGGTGGGCACGACAGTGTTCAGCAACTTCGCGGCTGTGGCACAGATGCCCGGGAGCCGCGGTGCCGGAGTGCCGGCGGCGACGCTTGCGAGCAGCACCCCGTGCGTCCGGATGCAGCGCACGCCGACGTCGACCAGCGCCGTGAGGGAATGGTCCAGCAGCCCGCGGAGCGCGGCTTCGGCTCGCTCCTGCGGCAGCAAGGCAGCCAGGTGGGGACCGCTGAGCACGGACAGCGGCAAGGGATCGGACCCGTAGCAGGCGAGAAGCCGAAGAAGCGCCGTCGACTCCTGGAAACCCTGTGCCGCGAGTGCGTCGAGGGACAACTGCCAGGTGCGGCTGACCAGTTGCCGCGAGTCCTGACCCTGGTGGGGCACTGCTCCCCGGTCGATGAGGCCCACCTGTTCACGTCCGTCGAGTCGCGAACCGTACTGCGTCATCGTCCAGGGCTGAATCACCTGGTGGGAGAGGAAGCCGCCCGCGAGGGTGAGCGCCAGCGGCAACCGGCCGAGTTTCTCCGCGATTTCGGCGGCGTCCTCGGCAGTGCCCGCTTCCGGGGCCAGGTCGCACAGCACCTGCGCCGCTGCCTGGCGCGGCAGCACTCCGACGTGGTGCAGTTCGGCGTACGGCCACCAATGCGGGGCCGACTGCCGGGTGCTGACGAGAACGGTGCCGCGTGGGCTCGTACGGAGCCAGCCGTCCTGCAGAATCGCGGGGTCGTCGGCGTTGTCCAGGACGAGCAGCCAGGGCTGGTCGGAGTCGTCGAGCCGTTCCCAGACCAGGTCGGCCGCCGCCCGTAACCCACTGCGCGCGGCCTGCAGTTCGCCCTCCGAAGCCCCGCGGTCCGCGGCGACTGCAAGCATTCCGCCACGCAGCGCCGCCTTGTCGGAGGCGTTCACCCATAACCCGACGCGGTCGCGCTCGGTCGAGGCGTACTGGAACAGCGAGTACGCCACAGCGGTCTTGCCGCAGCCCCCCATTCCGTGCAGGACGTACACCTGGCCGCGGGTGTCCGCGTCGATGGCGCCCCGCAGCCGGTTCATGAGCTGCTCGCGATTCCTCAGGGCCACTGGTGGACGACCGAAGGCCGGCCTACGCACCGAGTCGGGGCTGACTCCCGAGACATCCGCGCCATAGTGATGATGCTCGGTGATGTGCTGGTCGCCGGACGCCTGATAAACGCGGCCCTGACTGTAGGCGCGGCCATCCATGGCGCCGTTCATCCTTCGCCGCCTCGCTCTTCGATGCGCTGATCGCGTCCGGCCTGATAGACCCTGGCATTGCCCGAGGCGGTCGCATGTTGCGTGACCACCGGACCCGCCGCTTCGTCTGTGCCCATCTCCCGGAGAAGGGTCCGAAGCTCCTCCGCCGCCTCTGGCCGGGCCACCAGCAGGCGCCGGATACGGCCCTGCCACTCCGCCTGCAACTCGTGTCGGGTTTCCGTCTCCCCTTCCGGCTCGGCCGCCAGCAACTCCTCGCGGGTGGCGTCGAGTTCCCCGGCGACCCTGTCGGTGCGTTCGGGGTGCGTGCGGCGCCAGAGCGAGGTAACGGCGTCGCGAGTGCGTTCCCACGCGTCCGTGGCCATCAAGGTGACGACGGTCGTCCCGGCGGTGGTTGCCAGTGCCGTGATCTCCGGATCCACAGAATCCCCCGACGATTGCGCCGCGTGCTGACCCGCTCACCCTACGACGCAACGCGAAGCCTTAGGCAAGTCCCCCGACGGCCCCACCGTGGTCTTCGGCCGCGCCGTCCTCTTCGGCACGCGTGCCTGGTCGGCCTTCATCTGCCGGGTCAAGTCCAGGAGTTGACCGTCCGGAGCGGAGCGGTCTGGCACGCCGCCACCCGGCGCCCGTCCCGACGCACGTCCCGACGCAGGCTCCAGACTCCCGCTTTCCGGCGTGCTCAGGGATGCATGCGAGCGCCCTTGAGCACCTTGTCGACCCCGTTGCGCGGTCCGTACACGGCGAGACCCACAAGATCCAACTGGTCCTTCGGCACAGCCCGTACCGCCGCGCGGTTGTCCTGGTCGTTGGCCGTGGCGAAGAGGTCGGAGGTGAACACTGCCCGAGGAAGCGAACGAGACAAGGCGCGGCTGTGCGCGGCGGTCAGTGTCTCCTTCGTCCCCTCGAAGACCAGGACTGGCTGGCGGAACATGGGCAGATACGGGGTGCCGTCGGCGTCGGCGTACTGTTCGCCGATCACTTCAGGGAGCTCCGAGCCGAGGCCGCTGACCACGAACGCGGCCACATTCAGCCGCTGCCATGGCTCCAGGTCCTCCCGCAGCAGAACGGCGATCTTGGTGTCGAAACGTACGGGGGTCTTCTCGGTCGTCATGCTCTGAGACTGCCGACCACCCCGCGGCGCTTTCTTGTACGTTCTTGGCATGGTGGCACGGCAAGAGGTTTCCGCGTGGCGCCCGAGGGTCCCGGGTGTCGTGGAAGTCTTCCATGCCCATTTCACCGAGCACGCGTATCCGATGCACGTCCACGACGTGTGGACATTGCTGATCGTCGACGACGGTACGGTCCGCTACGACTTGAACCGCCACGAGCACGGCACCCCGCATGACACGGTGTCCCTGCTTCCTCCGCAGGTACCGCACAACGGCTCGTCCGCCACCTCGCAGGGCTTCCGCAAGCGGGTTCTCTACCTGGACCTGTCCCAGCTGGACGAGAGCTTCATCGGCCCTGCGGTGGACGGCCCCGACATGGTCGACGACTTGCTGCGCCGACGCGTCGGACAACTGCACTCAGCCTTGTCACGCCGGGGCGACGAGCTGGAAGCGGAGAGCCGTCTCGCACTGATCGGTGAACGGTTGCGCAGCCACCTGAGGCCGCGGATCGTCCGCCGCGCACCGGAATCAAACCGCGGCGTGGCCCACAGCCTGCGGGAGCTCCTCGACGAACGATCGCTCCACGGCGTGAGCCTGGACGAGGCCGCGGCACTGGTGCACGCCCACCCCACGCACCTGGTGCGGGCGTTCACCGCCGCCTTCGGCATCGCCCCGCACCAGTACGTCATGGCCCGCCGGGTCGACCGCGCCCGACAGCTGCTCCTCGACGGCCGGCCTCCCGCGGAGGTGGCATCCGCAGTTGGCTTCTACGACCAGTCGCACCTGACCCGGCACTTCAAACGGGTCGTGGGCATCACTCCGGGGCGCTACGCGCGCAGGGACCCTGCCTCGGGACGCCTGCCCGAGGCGAGGACCTCAGCGACGTCCAAGGACGGGCTGCGGACTGGGACCCGCCCACGAGTGGACCGGGACATCTGACGAAGCTCCGCAGCGAGTGCCACCGGCCAAGGCCGCCGGCCCGGTCAGGGCCGCTCTCAGGACGGCGTGCGGGCGCGGGCGAGGAGGCGGTCGACGTCGTCCTCGTCGATCCGCAGCGACCTGCCCACCGCCGCGAGCGCCTCACGCTCCGCCGAGCAGTACGGGCCGTCGGCCAGCGCGATGCGCGCTCCGTGCAGCAGCAGGGACTCGCGGCCCGACGGAGCGAGGTGGGGCGCGAGCGGGGCCAGCGCCTCGTGCAGTTCGATCTCCGCGGAGACGCTGTCCTCGGAGTCCCGTTCGGCGGAGACGGCGGCCAGCAGCGTCAGCAGCTGCTCCTCGGTGCAGCCGGTGTAGCCGGCGCTGCGCACGGAGTGCACGGCGGCCTCACGGGCGGCACGGTTCTCGCGGCCGCCCGCGGTGAGCACGGTGAGCGCGATGGCGTGGACGGCGTCGCGCAGCAGGAGCGCGAGGCGGTTGGTGGTGGGGTGGTCGAGGGCCTCGGTGCCGAAGTGCCCGTGGCAGGCGGCGCATTCGAGGACCGGGGCGACCTGGCCGCGGGAGAGCAGCGGCACACCGAGCAGTACGAAACGGCGCCTGCCCGCACGTCGGCGGTAGCTGCGGTCGCCGCCGCAGCCGGGACAGAAGAAGTCCCCGTCGTCCACGGTGTGCCAGCTGGTGCGAACACCTGCCAGGCGCAGGCCTGGGCGCTGTCCTTGCTGGTCACGGGAACGTCTTGCGTCGCCCACGCCGTACCTCCGTCACGATTCGGCCACGCTGCCGGTGAGCGTGATGTTAACCACAGCGGAAGTGCGCCGTCAGCACCCCGTTCCGGACGATTCACGGCGGACGCGGCACCAGCGGGGGCAGGAGACGGCCGCGGGCCTCACCCGGAAGTGGGTGAGACCCGCGGAACGCTGCGATGACGCCGGCCCGGGGCCGGAGAGGCGACGTGGGCGACGGCCCTTTACGCGCCGGTACGCGGAGCGCGAACGCGATCAGCGGGAGGCGCGGTTGACCGCCGAGACGACGGCCTTGATCGACGCGCGGACGATGTTGGCGTCGATTCCCACGCCCCACAGCACTTTCCCGTCGATGGCGCACTCGATGTACGCGGCCGCCTCGGCTCCCGCGCCTTCGCTCATGGTGTGCTCGACGTAGTCCAGCAGCCGCACGTCGACGTCGATGGCCTGCAGGGCGTTGAAGAAGGCTGCCAGTGGACCGTTGCCGCTGCCCGCGAGCTCGGTCTCCTCGCCGTCGATGACGGCCTCGACGGTGACCGCGTCCTGGCCGTCCACCGTGGTCGTCGTCTGCCCGGTGCGCAGCGCGATGCGGCCCCAGGGGTTCTCCGGGGTGGGCAGGTACTCGTGCTGGAAGATCTCCCAGATGTCGGCCGGGGTGACCTCGCCGCCCTCGCTGTCCGTACGCTCCTGGATGATCTTGGAGAACTCGACCTGCATCCGCCGCGGCAGGTCCAGGCTGTGCCCGCCCTTCAGCACATAGGCGATGCCGCCCTTGCCGGACTGGGAGTTGACGCGGATGACCGCCTCGTAGGAACGGCCGACGTCCTTGGGGTCGATGGGCAGATACGGCACGGCCCACTCCAACTCGTCCACGCTCTTGCCCTCACGCTCGGCGCGGACCTCCATGGCTTCGAAGCCCTTCTTGATGGCGTCCTGGTGGGAGCCGGAGAAGGACGTGTAGACGAGATCACCGACGTAGGGATGCCGGGAGTGGACCTCCATCTGGTTGCAGTACTCCGCGGTGCGCTTGACCTCGTCGATCTGCGAGAAGTCGATCTGCGGATCCACACCCTGGGAGAAGAGATTCATCCCCAGCGTCACCAGATCCACATTGCCCGTGCGCTCACCCTGCCCGAACAGACAGCCCTCGATACGGTCCGCGCCCGCCATGATCGCCAACTCGGCGGCCGCCACCGCCGTGCCACGGTCGTTGTGCGGGTGTACGGACAGGCATACGTGCTCGCGCCGCGAGAGGTTGCGGGACATCCACTCGAAGCGGTCGGCGTGCGTGGAGGGCGTCGAACGCTCCACCGTCGCCGGCAGGTTGAGGATGATCTCGCGGCCGTCCTCGGGCTGCCACACGTCCATCACGCTCTCGCAGACCTCGAGGGCGAAGTCCAGCTCGGTGTCGGTGAAGATCTCCGGGCTGTACTGGTAACCGAAGGTCGTGCGGGCATCCAGCAGCTTCTCCGCGTACTCCGTCACCAGCCGCGTGCCGTCCACCGCGATCTGCCGTACCTGCTCGCGCGTGCCGCGGAAGACGACCTCGCGGAAGACGGGAGCGGTCGCGTTGTAGAGGTGGACGGTCGCGTTGCGGGCGCCCTTCAGGGACTCCACGGTCCGCTCGATCAGCTCCTCGCGGGCCTGGGTGAGGACGGAGATCGTCACGTCGTCCGGGATCGCGTCCTCTTCGATGATGGAGCGCACGAAGTCGAAATCGGTCTGGCCCGAGGCCGGGAAGCCGACCTCGATCTCCTTGTAGCCCATCGACACGAGCAGGTCGAACATCGCCCGCTTGCGGGCGGGCGACATGGGGTCGATCAGCGCCTGATTGCCGTCCCGCAGATCGGTCGACAGCCAGCGAGGGGCTTTGGTGATGCGGTTGTCGGGCCAGGTGCGGTCCGGAATGTCCACGGCCTCGTACGGGCCGTACTTGTGCACAGGCATTCCGGACGGCTTCTGCCGTACGGTCGCCGCGGTGATGGGCGTGGATGCGCCGAGGGAAGCTGAGGAAGTCATGATGCGTTGGCTCCTGATCACGGAGGGGGCTCCGCGCGAGTGGGCTTCGAGGGCCGACGGTGGCAGCACCGGTCTCCGCGGGGAGGGGGTCGGCCGTACGACTACAGACCCTCGCCGCGGCAGCTAAGAAGAAGCAGCCCGAAACGCATGATCAGCGAGTCTAACGGAGACTGCGCGGATCCCCGAGCCCCGTATCACCATGCGGGACTGTGCATTTGTTCACGCCTCACTCCGGCCGGCCGGAACCCCGGAGTCACGGACAGTGCACGGGAGTTGAGCACCGCCGTCCCTCTTCATGTCGATTCATGGACTTTCCACGCCAATTGCCGCAGCAGGGAGTGACATCACCATGACCCTGTGCCACGTTCTGTGTATGAACGCACACTCGGAGCACACGAGTCAGTCACGCCGCGTGAACCCCGTCTTCTGCGGCATCGTCCCGCCGCACCTCCTTGACCATCTCTCCCGCTCCGGCGATCCCACTCTGTACGAGCCGGCGCGCCGCACCCTGGAGCGCGACGCGCTCCAACGGACCCGGCGCCGCATCACCACCGTCCGCATGACGGCGGGGACGGCCACGGGACCGGCCGACGACGGGAGCGCGGAGAAGAAACCGAAGCGCACCATCAGCGACGCGGAGCACGGCGAGCAGCTGCCGGGCACGACCGTGCGGTCCGAGGGTGAGGAGCCCGTCGAGGACGCCAGCGTGAACCGCGCGTACGCGGGCCTCGGCGCCACGTTCGAGCTCTACCTCAGCGTCTTCTCCCGCTATTCGATCGACGGCGCGGGCATGCCCCTCGACGCCACCGTCCGCTACGGCCGCAACTACGGCAACGCGTTCTGGGACGGCGAACGCATGGTCTTCGGGGACGGAGACGGCGAGATCTTCCGCGACTTCACGCTGCCGGTCGACGTCATCGGTCACGAGCTGACCCATGGCGTCACTCAACACACCGCGAATCTCGCGTACTTCGGGCAGTCGGGGGCGCTCAACGAGTCGCTGTCGGACGTCTTCGGCTCCCTGATCAAGCAGTACGGACTCGGTCAGACCGCCGAGGCCGCCGACTGGCTGATCGGTGACAACCTCTTCACCGACCGCGTCGAGGGCACGGCCCTGCGCTCGATGAAGGCCCCGGGCACGGCGTACGACGACGACGTCCTCGGCAAGGATCCGCAGCCGGCGACGATGGAGGACTACGTGCACACGGGCTCCGACAACGGCGGCGTGCACATCAACTCGGGCATCCCCAACCACGCCTTCTACCAGCTGGCGACGGAGCTGGGCGGTCACGCGTGGGAGCGTGCGGGACAGATCTGGTACGACACCCTCACCTCCGGCAGCCTCTCGCCGGACGCGGAGTTCGCAGACTTCGCGGGTGCCACCGTCGCCGCGGCGTCGGGCCGGTACGGGGAGGGCAGCCCGGAGCGTGAGGCGGTGGTCAAGTCGTGGTCCCTGGTGGGCGTCACACCGGTCGAAGCGGCGAACGCCGCGGAAGCGGAGGTGGCTTAGGGCCTGTCCGGCGGATCTTTGAGGACCAGCCCGCGTCGCCTGGTGCGTGCGATCGCAAGGCGGAGGATCATCCTCGTACTGGGCGTACTCGGATGACTCCGACAACGCAGCGAGCGTGCGTGCCAGGCGTCGCGGGCCCGAGAGGATCCGCCGGACAGGTCCTAGCCGGGCGCGGCCGCCGAAGTCGCGCGAGGATGGAGACATGCGTATCACCGTCACCCGAACCGGCGGCTTCGGCGGCCTCACCCGCCGGGCGACCCTCACCACGGACGGCAGACCGGACGCCGCCGACCTGGAGGACCTCGCGAGAAGTGCCCACTCCGAGGGTGTCTCCCGGCGCCCCCTGGGCGTTCCGGACGGGTTCCAGTACGAGATCGAGACGGACGACGGCACCTCGTACGGCGCCGACCCCAGCCTCACGGAGGCCCAGTCGAAGCTGATCAAGAGGGTGTTCAAGGAGGGGAGTTGAGCCGGTGAGGTTTCCACCGGGGCATGCGCGGCCCGCGGCTCCTTCACCAGTCGCCTCAGCAGCTCCCGCCATGCCTCGGTGTCCCCTCCGCACTCCTCCAGCAGCGCGGTGAGGTCATCGAAGTCCCTGTGCAGCGTGGCGGGAAGCGCGTCCGCCGCCGACCTCACACGAGCCGGCCGCGGCGGCACCAGGCGCAGGAGGCTCACCGCTCCTGAGCGGTCCCGGGTCTCGTTGCGGACACCGCGAACGTCCCGCTCCTCCTAGAACCCCAGCCTGCGCAGCTGCTTCGGGTCGCGCTGCCAGTCCTTGGCGACCTTCACATGCAGATCCAGATACACGGGCGTGCCCAGCAGGGCCTCGATGTGCTTGCGCGACGTCGTGCCGACGTCCTTGAGCCGCTTGCCCTTCGGGCCGATGACGATGCCCTTCTGGCTGGGGCGCTCCAGGAAGATGTTGGCGTGGATGTCCAGCAGAGGCCGGTCCGCGGGCCGGTCCTCACGGGGCAGCATCTCCTCGACGACGACCGCGATGGAGTGCGGCAGTTCGTCCCGCACACCCTCGAGCGTGGCTTCACGGATGAGTTCGGCGACCATGACCTGCTCCGGCTCGTCCGTCAGGTCACCGTCCGGGTAGAGCGGCGGACCCTCGGGGAGCATCGGGGCCAGCAGGTCGGCCAGCAGGGACACCTGCCGGTCCTCGGCGGCCGAGACCGGCACGATCTCGGCCCACTCGATCCCGCACTCCTTGCCGAGCCGGTCGACGGCGATCAACTGCTCGGCCATCGTCCTGGAGTCGGCCAGATCGGACTTGGTGACCACGGCCACCTTCGGGGTCCGCTTGAGGCCGGCCAGTTCGGCGGCGATGAAGCGGTCGCCCGGGCCGATCCGCTGGTCGGCGGGCAGGCAGAAGCCGATGATGTCGACCTCCGCCCACGTCGTACGGACGACGTCGTTGAGCCGCTCCCCCAGCAGCGTCCGCGGCTTGTGCAGCCCCGGGGTGTCCACGAGAACCAGCTGCGCTTCGGGACGGTGCACGATGCCGCGCACGGTGTGCCGGGTGGTCTGCGGACGGTTGGACGTGATCGCGACCTTCGTGCCCACCAGCGCATTGGTCAGGGTCGACTTGCCCGCGTTGGGACGGCCGACGAAGCACGCGAACCCGGAGCGGTGCGGTGCCTGGGAGGAGTCGGCCGGGGAAGAAGGTACGTCCATGGCGACCATTGTCCCCGATCGGGTGAGTGCCCCTGACCGGTGGTGAGGCCGGGCGCCCAGGGACGTTCCGCGGCCCCGCCGGGGTCAGCCGGCCGCGACCGTGGCGCGCAGCTGCCCGTCGGGGCCCGCCAGCAGCACGGTGGTCGCCTGGCCGGACAGGTCGTGCACGGCCGACAGGTCCGCGGCCGGAATCAGCTCCGACTCCGTGACGACCGCCGCGGCCTCCAGCGACTCGGCGCCGGACGCGACAGCCATCGCCACGGCCGTCTGGAGGGCGCTGAGCTGCAGAGAGGGCAGGGCCACCGAACCGGCCACGTATGTGCGGCCCGTCTCGTCCCGTACCGCCGCGCCCTCCGGGACGCCGTTGCGCGCCCGGGCGCTGCGGGCCAGCGTGAGGAGCTTGCGGTCCTCGGGGTCCAGTGCCTGATCACTCTGGTCACTCATACGCCCGAGCATATGTCGCGCCGCGCGAGGCTTTGCCGGGGGCTGCCACCCCGGAACCCCCGGCCCACCGGGAGCCGTTCAGGAACGGTCGAGCAGAAGTCGCTCGCGGCGGGGCAGCCCGGCGACCACCAGGTCGTAGGAGTCCTCGACGAGCTCCCTCAGCATCCGCTCCGTGAGCGTGCCGTCGTCGGCTACGACGGTGTTCCAGTGGCGCTTGTTGAGGTGGTAGCCAGGCGTGATGGCCGGGTGCGCCTGCCTCAGCCGCACGGCCAGTTCCGGTTCGCACTTCAGGCTCACCCGCAGCGGGCTCTCGTCCAGCGCGCAGAACGCGAAGATCTTCCCGCCGACCCTGAAGGCCGACAGCCCCGGGTTCCGCGGGAAGGGACGGTCCTCGGCGGCGCCGTTCAGCCCGAGGCAGAAACCCCGCAGCTCATCGGGTGTCATGAGGCCCAGGGTCCCACCCGGCGCGGGCGCCGGCAGGGGCTCGCGCGGCGCCGGTCCGGCCCGCGCGGACCCGGCCTCACGCGTTGGCCGGCTCGTCTGTGGAGGACTCGTCGGCGTCCTCGGCGGAGCGGACCGGTTCGACCAGCACCGTGACGATCCTGTTCCGCCGACCCGCCGGGGCTTCCGCCGTCAGCCGCAGAGCCGTCAACTCCGGGTCGGAGCGGTCCTCGGTGACGTCGACCGTCGCCGTGGCGCCCGCGATGGGCACACGGCCGAGCGACTTCGCGAGCAGACCGCCGACCGTCTCCACGTCCTCGTCGTCGAGACCAACCAGGTCGTACAGCTCGCCCAGGTCCCCGATGTCGAGACGGGCGGTGACGCGGTAGCGGCCCTCGCCCAGCTCCTGAACGGGAGGCAGCTCACGGTCGTACTCGTCGGTGATCTCGCCGACGATCTCCTCCAGGATGTCCTCGATCGTCACGATCCCGGCCGTGCCGCCGTACTCGTCGATGACGACGGCCACATGGATGCGGTCCTGCTGCATCTCGCGCAGCAGGTCGCCCGCGTTCTTCGTGTCCGGCACGAACGCCGCCGGACGCATCGCCGTGGAGACCAGCTCCGTCTCGGCCTCGCGGCTGATGTGCACCCTCCGCGCGAGGTCCTTGAGATAGACGATGCCCACGATGTCGTCCTCGCTCTCCCCCACGACGGGGATGCGGGAGAAACCGGAGCGCAGGGCGAGAGTCAGCGCCTGCCGTATCGTCTTGAACCGCTCGATGGTGATCAAGTCCGTACGCGGAACCATCACTTCACGCACGATCGTGTCGCCGAGCTGGAAGACGGAGTGCACCATCTTCCGCTCCTCGGCCTCGATCAGGGACTCCTGCTCGGCCAGGTCGACCATGGCGCGCAGCTCGGCCTCGCTCGCGAACGGGCCCTTGCGGAAGCCCTTTCCGGGCGTGAGCGCGTTACCGACGAGGATCAGCAACTGCGGCACCGGCCCCAGAATGCGCACCAGCGGGACCAGCACGTACGACGCGGCCGTGGCCGTGTTCAGCGGATGCTGACGGCCGATGGTGCGCGGCGAGACCCCGATGGCGACATAGCTGACCAGCACCATCACGCCCATCGCGACCGCCAGCGACTGCCATGTGTCCTCGAAGGCCCGCAGACACGCGTACGTCACCAGCACACCGGAGGAGACCTCGCACGCCACGCGCACCAGCAGCGCCAGGTTGAGATAGCGCGTCGGGTCGTCCGCCACGACCGCCAGCCGCTCGGCGCCGCGCCGGCCCTGGCGGACCGCTTCCTCCGCGCGGTAGCTGGTCGTACGGGCCAGTCCGGCCTCCGCACACGCGGCCAGCCAGGCGACGACGAGCAACAGGACCGCCGCGGCGATCAGCCGGGCCGTCACGACGCCGTCGTGGGGGCGGGAGAGGGCCCCGTCAGGCCGCGCTCGCCGCGCCACCCGTCCAGGATCGCCGACTGCAGACCGAACATCTCGGCCTTCTCGGCTGCCTCCTCGTGGTCGTAACCCAGCAGGTGCAGCACCCCGTGGACGGTGAGCAGTTGGAGCTCCTCGTCCATCGAGTGCTGCGTGGGAGCGTCGGCGCCCTGCTGCTCGGCGACCTCGGGGCACAGCACGATGTCACCGAGGAGTCCGGGCGGCGGCTCCTCCTCTTCCCGCACGGGCGGGCGCAGTTCGTCCATGGGGAACGACATCACGTCGGTGGGCCCCGGCAGATCCATCCACTGCAGGTGCAGCTGCTCCATCGCGTCGGCGTCGACGACGATCACCGAGAGCTCCGAGAGGGGATGGATCCGCATGCGGTTAAGGGAGTAGCGGGCGATGTCGAGCAGGGCCTGCTCGTCGACGGTCCGCCCGGATTCGTTGTTGACGTCGATCGTCATGGGGCAGGCTCAGCGCTTCCCGTGGCCGTGACGGTCTCCGGACCTGCCGCCGGTGCCCTGGGCTCCCGAGGGACCGTGGGCCGCTGTGTCCGCCCCGTTCCGTACGTCGTAGCGCTCGTAGGCGTCGACGATGCGGCTGACGAGCTTGTGCCGCACCACGTCGGAGCTGTCGAGCATGCTGAAGTGCACGTCGTCCACGCCGTCCAGGATCTCCCGGACCTGGCGCAGACCGCTCTTCGTGCCGCCCGGAAGGTCGACCTGGGTGACGTCCCCGGTGATCACGATCTTCGACTCGAAGCCGAGCCTGGTGAGGAACATCTTCATCTGCTCGGGGTTCGTGTTCTGCGCCTCGTCGAGGATGATGAAGGCGTCATTCAGGGTGTTGTGCGTCAGCAGGTAGTCCTGAGTGACGTAGAGCGAATCCTCAGCCGCGACCTGGATGCACACCGTTTCCTCGCGGCCCGCCGGCTCAATGCTGTCGATGAAACGCATCGGACGTCCGCCGCCCCCTTCGGCGTGGTACTTCTCGCGCTTACGTGCGAGACGGAAGGGTTCGATGCCCTCCGGGAGACGGATGTCCACGACATGAGCGTCGTAGCGGTACGCGACATCCCGGTTGCCTGCACGCCCGGGAGTTCGGCCCGCGGCCGCCCTGCGCCGCGTGTAGGCCACTCCTCCCAGGGACTGGACGAGTGAGACGACATCATCGCGGAGCAGGATCGACGTAGTCGTGTACTGGACCCGGCAGGTGCGGTCGGTCTGAGAGACCGGGCCGCCGTCGGAATCGAGCAGCCCCTGGAGCAACCCGAGCCGGACCTCCGCGGAGTTGTACAGGTACGCGTCGGGCACGAGCTTCGTGTTCGAGCGGCTGCCCAGCAGATCCAGCTCCCGCATCACGCGCGTGACCGGCTTCTCCAGCGTGACAACGTCCCCCGGCCTCTTGACCCGGTTCAGCACATAGTCGGGCCCACCCTTGTGCCGCACTGTGACGCCCGGCAGCGATGCCTCGAGAGCACTTGCGAGCTCCGGATCCGCGGTGGCGAACGACGGGGTCGTGGAGCCTGTCAGACACCCGTCCCCGAGCAGCAGTCCCAGGGCGTAGGGATCCATGGGCACTACCCGCTCGGGGAAGGACGCCGGGGCGGTCAGCATCGGCAGTTCGTACCGGCGGGCGTGCGCGGCACAGAGGTTGCCGATCATGTCCTTCGTTTCGAGAACCCTCCACGGCCGGTTGCGCCGGCGATCCGAAGCGGTGCGAACCGTCCACAGGTGCTCACCGCAGCACAACGTCCAGGAACCGTCCTGGGCGGTGACCCGGTAGATGTCCTTCTCGCCCTGCGGGTACACCCCGAGCACAGGGGTCGGCTCGCCGTTCGACCCGGTGACCAGGTCGCCCACCTGAAGCTCTCCGATCGGGCGCCAGCCGTCGGGCGTCATGACCTTGGTGAAGACGGGCTGGGCCCGACCGCGCATATAGGCCAGCGGCGCCACCTCGATCGTGCCCGCGGCCATCAGGCGCGGGATGGAATCCGGGTCGAGCATGTCGTGCAGGGCGTCGTAGAGCGGGCGCAGATACGGGTCGATCTTCTCGTAGAGGGTGCCGGGCAGGAAGCCGAGCCGCTCCCCCGCCTCGACCGCCGGCCTGGTCAGGATGATCCGGTTGACCTGCTTGGACTGCAGCGCCTGAACGGCCTTGGCCATCGCGAGATAGGTCTTGCCGGTGCCCGCGGGGCCGATGCCGAAGACGACCGTGTGCTTGTCGATCGCGTCGACGTAGCGCTTCTGGTTGAGCGTCTTCGGACGGATCGTGCGGCCGCGGTTGGAGAGGATGTTCTGCGTCAGCACTTCGGCCGGGGTCTCGCCGGCGGAGCCGTCCTGCTGGTCACGGAGCATGGAGATGGAGCGCTCGACCGCGTCCTCCGTCATGGGCTGGCCGGTGCGCAGGACCAGCATCATCTCGTCGAAGAGACGCTGGATGAGATCGACCTCCGCGGCCTCGCCCGAGGCGCTGATCTCGTTGCCGCGCACATGGATGTCGGCGGCGGGGAACGCCTGCTCGATCACGCGCAACAGGGAGTCACCGGAACCCAGCACCGTCACCATCGGATGCTTGGCCGGGACGGTGAAGCGGGCCGTGGCCTGAGGTGCCTTCGGGGACCCCGCCTGATTCGTCGTTGTCTGCGTCATGGGTGACCCGGGTCGGGCCTTCCTCATCCCTCTCTGTCTCTCCTGGCGGTTGGCTTCCAAGAATACGACGCGGCACTGACAAGCAAGAACGCGATTTCCGTGCGGGGCCCGGGCTCCGGCCCGTTTGCCGGTGCGGTGCGGCTGCGTCCGTACGGGGCTATCGGGCCCCGGTCGTGCGCCCGAAACCGATCGTGGGGAGAGCCCGGCGGCGGGGAGCGGAGCCGGGGCATCCCGTGAGGACGGCGTCCAGGAACCCGTAGGTGCCCTCGCACGGCCCGTCCACCTGCCGTGCCCCGGCTGCCCCGGCCACGTCGGCCCGCGGACCGCCGGCCCGTACCCGGCTCCACCACGCCGCGATCTCGGACCAGCCCGGCGCCGAGAGCGACCCGCCGAACTCCTGGACGGAGAGCGCCGCCGTCAGCCCCGCGAAGGCCAGCCGGTCCGCGAGGGGCCAGCCGGCGAGGGAGCCCATGACGAACCCCGCGACGAAGACGTCGCCGGCGCCCGTCGTGTCGAGGGCGTCCACGGGGATGCCGGGGACCTCCGCGCTCTCGCCCGTACGGCCGTCGACGGCGCACGAGCCCTGCGCCCCCAGCGTGACGACCGCGAGCGGCACTCTCTCGCTGAGCGCGCGCGCAGCGGCTCGCGGGCAGTCGGTGCGCGTGTAGCGCATG
The DNA here is from genome assembly GCF_000426165.1 of Streptomyces sp. TAA486. Classification (NCBI taxonomy): domain Bacteria; kingdom Bacillati; phylum Actinomycetota; class Actinomycetes; order Kitasatosporales; family Streptomycetaceae; genus Streptomyces; species Streptomyces sp. TAA486. The sequence goes on from NZ_AUEV01000003.1 coordinate 319,436, forward strand.
GCCTCCTCTGCGTTGGGGAGGAAGGCCTCGCAGTGCTCCAGGTCCGGCAGGGCACCGAGGTCCCAGCGGCCGGTGTCGTCCCAACCGACGTCGGCGAAGACGCGGCTGCCGTGGCGGGCGGCGAGGGCGATCCACTCCTGGCCGTCGCCCGGCGCCAGTGACGTGACGCAGGCACGCGCGGGCGGCGGGCAGCCCGGGGCCTCCGGGTCGATGGGTGCCCCGCCCAGGCCGAGTGCGGCGGGAGATGCCGTGGGCTCGGGGGGCGGCGCCTCGTGTCCGTGGGAGATCATCGTGCGTTCGCCCTCGTACGCCATGGAGACGGTCACCGGCGAGTGCCAGCCGGGGACGGTGTGGGAGAGGGCGAGGTCGATGCCTTCGCCCTTGTCGAGGGCCTCGCGGCAGTAGTCGCCGTACATGTCGTCGCCGAAAGCGGCAGCGAGGGACGTGCGCAGACCGAGGCGTGCCAGGGCGGTGGCCATGTTGGCCACGCCGCCGGGGCTGGAGCCCATGCCGCGGGCCCAGGACTCGGTGCCGCGTACGGGTGCGGAGTCGAGGCCGGTGAAGATGATGTCGAGGAAGACGGTGCCGGCCAGGTAGACGTCGCAGGCAGGGTCGCCGGGTGCGCGGAGCGCGGCGAGCGGGTCGAAGGGGTGCTGCTGCGCGGGCAGCGTGCCGTGTGTGCGGGCGCCGACACCGTCGGGCAGGGCGGAGGCGCCGCGACCGGCCTCCGGCTCCCGCTCCTCCCCCTGGTTGTTCACCGCGCCCGTGCTCACCCTGTACTCCTTCGGCACCTGTACGGCTTCGAGTGGTGTCTCCGGTGTACCGCGCGGCTCGGACATCGGGCCAGTCCGAGCCCCGCTCCGCGTGGCCGTGTCCCTGGCCCAGGGTGTGGGCGGGGGCCACGAGGAAGTTGCGTCGGCGTTCGCCGGGTTCGTCCCGTCGGCGGCCGCTCACGGGACGGGCGGGTTCACCAGCGGGGAACGCTCGGGGCCACCCAGCCCGGGTCGGCCCTGCGCATGGCGGCGGCGTCGTCGCGGTCGCGCATCGTCCCGTCGTCGTCGAGCCAGCGGCGGTGCAGGACGGCGAGCCTGTCGCGGTCCACTTCGACGCCGAGGCCGGGTGCGTCGGAGACCTCGAGGCAGCCGTCGCGGAAGGTCAGCCGGTGGGTGAGGACGTCCTCCGGCTGCCAGGGGTAGTGGCTGTCGCAGGCGTAGTCCAGATTCGGGACGGTGGCCGCGACGTGGGTCATCGCGGCGAGCGAGATCCCCAGGTGGGTGTTGGAGTGCATGGACAGGCCGACGCCGAACGTGCGGCAGACGGCGGCCAGTTCGCGGGTGCGGACCAGCCCGCCCCAGTAGTGGTGGTCGCTGAGCACGACCTGTACGGCCCCGGTGGCGAAGGCTTCGGGGATCTCGGGGAAGGTCGTCACGCACATGTTGGTCGCGAGCGGCACTCCCGTCCGGGACGCGACCTCCGCCATGCCTGGGGTTCCCGTCGTCGGGTCCTCCAGATACTGCAGGACGTCGCGCAGTTCCTCGGCGACATCGAGCGAAGTGGGCACGGACCAGGCGCCGTTGGGGTCCAGGCGCAGCGGTGCGTCGGGGAACGCTTCGGCCAGTGCGCGGACGGCGGCGATCTCTTCGGCGGGTTCGTACACGCCGCCCTTGAGCTTGAAGGAGCGGAAGCCGTGGTCGCGCGCGAAGCGGCGGGCCTGCGCCACGATTCCGGCGGGGTCGGTCGCGGCGCCCCAGTCGTCGGACTCGCCCTGGCCGCCGGGGTGTTGCTCCCAGCGGTAGAAGAGGTACGCGCTGTACTCGACGCGGTCTCGGACCTTGTGCCCCAGCAGCGCGTGCACGGGCAACTCCCGGGCCTTGCCGAGCGCGTCGAGGCAGGCGACCTCGAAGGCCGAGGCGACGGAGAGCCGGAGCTTGTCGGCGGTCTGCACGCCGCGCTGTCCGCCGACGTCGGCGGAGCCCATTTGTGCCGGGTCGACCGCGACGCTGCCTGCGAGCGCGAACAGCCCGTTCAGGTCCGTGACGTGGCGGCCCGGCAGTGCTTCCGCCAGCGGGCGGGCCATGTCCAGGTACTTCGTGTCGCCGTAGGTCTCGCCGAAGCCGGTGGCGCCCCCCGCGGTGACGATCTCGACGATGAGCCGTGCCGCGTAGGGCTGGTGCACGCCCTGGGTGTTGAGCAGGGGCGGGTCGGAGACGAGGACGGGTGTGAGCCGTACATCGGAGATGGTCAGGTCGGCGGTCATGGGGCTGCTCCCGTCGCATCCGTCGGCACGTCTCCATACGTAGATGGCGTCTACGTATGGAGATGAAGGCTAAGGATCTGAACTTCACCGGTCAATACTTCGCACACGGCCCTCCACTCCCGACGGAGCGGCACATACAGCCGCCCCCGCGTCGCAGCTCGCGGGGGCGGGGAATGGCACGGACCGAGGGCAGCGGGGCCGGTGTTCAGGACCTGCGCACGGAGAGGTCAGCGTGATGTGCGTGCGGGGTCGGACTCCTCCACGGCGGGGCCCGGGGGCTCTTGCTCCGGGCGCGCATCCGCCGGGCCGGCTGCGTCCGTGCCCGCGGCCTGCGGACCTTCGGTCTCCGGATCCTCGCTCCGCGGGAGGGCATCCTCCTGGCCGGCACCCTCCGAAGCCGTGGCCGGCTTCGCAGTTGCCGTCCCGGCCGAAGCCGTGCGCCGGGTCAGCCGCCGGGCGGCCGGTTCGGCCCAGCGGGCGGTGAGCGGTCCCACAATGACGAGGATGAGGACGTACGCGGTGGCCAGCGGACCGATGCGCGGCTCTGCCCCCGCCGCGAGTCCCGCGATCACGATGGAGAACTCGCCTCGTGCCACGAGCGTGCCGCCGGCCCGCCAGCGCCCCGGGGACCGGATGCCGGCACGGCGTGCGGCGTACCAGCCGGTGGCGATCTTCGTCAGAGCGGTGACGACGGCCAGGATCAGGGCGGGCAGCAGCACGGGCGGGATCGCGGACGGCTCGGTGGACAGGCCGAAGAAGACGAAGAAGACCGCGGCGAAGAGGTCGCGGAGCGGCGTGAGCAGACTGTGGGCGCCCTCGGCCACCTCGTCCGAGAGTGCGATCCCCACGAGGAACGCACCGACGGCTGCCGAGACTTGCAGTTCCTGGGCGATCCCGGCGACCAGCAGCGTGAGGCCGAGCACGACGAGCAGCAGCATCTCCGCGTTGTCGGACGAGACCACGCGGCTGATCAGGCGGCCGTGCCGCAGGGCGAGATAGAGCACGGCGCCGACGGTGCCGAGCGAGATCAGCAGCGTCACCGCGCCGCCCGCCAGGCTCACGCCGGCGAGGATCGCGGTGAGGATCGGCAGATAGACGGCCATCGCGAGGTCCTCGATGACCAGCACGCCGAGGATCACCGGCGTCTCGCGGTTGCCGAGGCGCCCGAGGTCGCCGAGGACCTTGGCGATGACGCCCGACGAGGAGATCCACGTGACGCCGGCCAGGACCACGGCGGCGACGGGACCCCATCCCAGCAGCAGAGCGGCCGCGGCGCCGGGCAGCGCGTTGAGGACGAAGTCGACGGCGCCGGAGGGGTATTGCGTCTTGAGATTGGTGACGAGTTCGGAGGCGCTGTACTCCAGCCCAAGCAGGAGCAGGAGCAGGATCACCCCGATCTCGGCCCCGGTGGCGACGAATTCCTCGCTCGCCTGCAGCGGAACGATGCCGCCGTGGCCGAAGGCGAGCCCGGCGAGCAGGTAGAGGGGGATCGGGGAGAAGCCGATGCGCCCGGCGAATCTTCCCAGCAGGCCCAGGGCGAGGATGATCGCCCCGAGTTCGATGAGCATGGCGGTGGTGTCGTGCACGGGCGTCTGACCTCCGGGTCGGTTCAGCAGCGGCGTCCGGCTCGTCCTCGTACGCGTCGGCTCGGTGACGACGTCACGTACGGGACGGGTGCCGGGTGTGGCGACGGGCCGGCGGCGACCGGCACGCGGGGGCGGGGCACTTCCCCCGTGCGCGTGGGAGGCCGGAGCGGTCTGTGCCGTTGCTGCCGTGCGCGCTGCCGCGGGCGGCGGCATCTTCCTGCGCATGCCCGGGGGCGCGGGCTGCGGGAGCGGCGTGCGGGCGACGCCGACGAGGGCGGCTTCACGGACCGGCGGTGGGTCGGATGCAACTTGGCCCCCGTCACGTCGGCTTCAGGACCGGCGTCGGGGCCGGTCCTTGCGATGGGCGATCACGGGCACCAGGGTAATCGATCGGTAAAGAGACCCTGCTGCCGGGGCAAAGCGGACCGTCCCGTCTGCCGGCGACGACGGATCCGGAGTGGGCGGGGAGCCGTCTCGTCAGCCGGAGTGCCAACGGCCACCGGCGGACCGCCGACTCCCGCAGCTCGGTCCTCCCGCCGCAGCCCCGGGGGGCACGACCACACATGCCCTACGATCAGCGCATGCCGGAGCCCGGAGGCGTGCGCGCCGTGAAGTCCGCCTCCCGCGCCGTCGATCTGCTGGAGGTACTGGCCGCCCGAGGCGACCGGCCCGCCCGGCTGCGTGAGCTCGCCGAGGAACTCCAAGTGCCGCGAAGCAGCATGTACGCACTGCTGCAGACCCTCATCGAACGCGGCTGGGTACGCACGGACGCCACCGGTTCCCTCTACGGCATCGGCATCCGCGCCCTGCTCACCGGCACCAGCTATCTCGACAGCGACGCGAGGGTGCGGGCCGCCCGCCCGTATCTCGCGGAGGCCTCCGAGAGGCTGGGCGAGACCATCCACCTGGCCCGGCTGGACCGCGGCGACGTCGTCTACCTGGCCACACGGGAGTCGCACGAGTATCAGCGCACGCTCAGCCGCGTCGGCCGCCGCCTGCCCGCGCACGTCGGCGCCCTCGGCAAGGTGCTGCTGGCCGAGCGGCCGGACTCCGAACTCCCGCTCCCCGAGGACCCGTTGCGCGCCCTGACCCCGCACAGCCACACCCGGCGTGCCTCGCTGCTGGCGGACCTGGCGCGGGTGCGGGAGCGCGGCTACGCCATCGACCGCGAGGAGGGAGTCGTCGGCATCGCGGGCTTCGGCTTCGCCCTCCGCGACGCCTCGGGGGAATCCCCCGCGACCGACGCCGTCAGCTGCTCCGTGCCGGTCGGCCGTCTCAGCGAGGAGCACGAGCAGCGCATCGTGACCGTGATGCGGGAGATCCGCGAACGGATCGAGTCCGCGGGCCTGGCCGCGGGCAGCGGCGCCCCCGACTGGCGCTGACACCTCGCTCGCGCCGCCCCGGCCTCGCCCCCACTCGCGGCGTCACTCTTCCCCGGCGCGGCGTTCCCGAAAGGCAAGGGCGGACGAACGCCCCGTACCACCTCAGCTCACCGGACGGAGCACGAATGCGCCCCAACCCAGCAGGTCACGCCCGTGGGCGAGATGCGACGTGCGGGAGTGCCGGAGGAAGTCGCGCATGTCCGGGGCATCCGGGTGCTCCGGGTGCGCGCGCAGCCAGTCGCTGACGGTGCGCCACTGTGAGGCGGCGTACCGATCCCAGCTGTCCGGATCCGCGAGGACCATTTCGACGAGTTCGAAGCCGGCTTCCTCGAAGCGCTCGTTGGTGCCGGCAAGGCTCGCGAAGTCGTCCGGCTCCATCTCCAGGGCGCGGCACGCCTCGTCGGACGGCTCGGACAGCCAGAACACCTCACCGACGACCAGCGTGCCGTCCGCCCGCAGTGCGCGGCGCATCAGCTCCAGCGTGCCGGCGAGGCCCCCGCCGATCCAGGTGGCGCCGAGGCAGGTCACCAGGTCGTGGCCGCCGGGCTCGGCCTCGTACGATCCCGCGTCCGCACGCTCGAAGTGCAGCCGCTCCTCGACTCCCAAGTCCGCCGCTCGCTCGCGGGCAGCTTCGAGGAAGACCCCGCTGATGTCCACGCCGATGCCTTCGGTGCCGTGGTCACGTGCCCAGGTCGAAAGCAACTCACCCTTGCCGCATGCCAGATCGAGGTGATGGGCGCCCGGCCGGGGCGCCGTCACCGTTCCGAGCAGCCGCAGCTTCTCCTCGGTGAAGGGATTGAGGATGCGGTTCCCGGCTTCGGCGATCTCATGGTGGCGCAGCGACATGGGCTTCCCTTCGGAGTGCGTTCGGGCGGAACCCTGCCTTACGCCAGGGCACGACGCACAGCAGATTCGGTCCGCGGTCCGGCGGGGTCGCGGAAGGACAGCGGCAGATGTCGGACGACATCTGCCCCCAGGGCGTCCGGCGAGGCCACGCGACCGGCCTGTGCCACCCGACCGCCGGCACATGTCCGCGCCGCGACGCCCCGCGGCCCTCGCGTCAGAAAACGACGACGGAGCGCAGCACGTCCCCGGCGTGCATGCGGTCGAAGGCATGCTCGACCTCGTCCAGGGCGATCCGTTCCGTGACGAACTTGTCCAGAGGCAGGCGCCCTTGCTTGTGCAGGTCGATGAGCATCGGGAAGTCGCGTGAGGGCAGACAGTCCCCGTACCAGGACGACTTGAGCGAGCCGCCGCGGCCGAAGACGTCCAGCAGCGGAAGGTCGAGGCGCATCTCCGGTGTCGGCACCCCGACCAGCACGACGGTGCCGGCCAGGTCCCGGGCGTAGAAGGCCTGTTCGTAGGTCTCGGGGCGGCCTACCGCCTCGATGACGACGTCCGCGCCGAAGCCGCCGGTCAGTTCCCTGATCGTCTCGACCACGTCGGACTTGCGTGAGTCGACGGTGTGGGTGGCGCCCATGGACTCGGCCTGCCGCAGCTTGCGTTCGTCGATGTCGACGGCGATCACGCGGGAGGCTCCCGCGAGCCGTGCGCCGACGATGGCCGCGTCACCCACGCCGCCGCAGCCGATGACCGCGACGGAGTCGCCGCGCCCCACCTGACCGGTGTTGACGGCGGCACCGATTCCCGCCATCACGCCGCAGCCGAGCAGACCCGCGACGGCGGGGTCGACTTCGGGGTCGACCTTGGTGCACTGCCCCGCAGCCACGAGCGTCTTCTCCGCGAAGGCGCCAATGCCCAGCGCCGGGGAGAGCTCCCGGCCCCCGGCCAGCGTCATCGGCTGACGGGCGTTGTGCGTGTCGAAGCAGTACCAGGGGCGTCCGCGGCTGCAGGCGCGGCACTGGCCGCACACGGCACGCCAGTTGAGGATCACGAAGTCGCCGGGCTCCACCTCGGTCGTGCCGGAGCCCACGGACTCGACCACGCCCGCGGCCTCGTGGCCGAGGAGGAAGGGGAAGTCGTCGTTGATGCCGCCCTGTTTGTAGTGCAGATCGGTGTGGCAGACGCCGCACGCCTGCACCTTCACCACGGCCTCCCCGGGGCCGGGGTCCGGCACCACGACGGTCTCCACGCGTACCGGTTCGTCCTTGCCCGGCGCGACGACGCCGCGCACCTCCTGTGACATCCGGACCCTCCGTGCTCGTCCCGCGGTCACCCCGTCGTGACCACGGATTGTCGGTTGCGCCCAACTGTGCCGCCCGGGAGGCGAACCGTCGACCACGCGGCAGGGTGTCGCCCGTGCTGTCGGTGCCGGCGTTCGGCAAAGTTCACGGCAAAGTTCCATCTCCGCGCGTAGAACGATGACCAGGTCTCTGTTAGCTTCCCCCTGCACCACGCCGACCGCATCCCGTCGAACAGCAGGGGCCCCGCTCGGGGCCGCACATTCCTTGGAGCCCCCCCCCATGCCGCCCACCGAAGACAGCACTACACGCCGCCCGTTCGCCTCCCTCCCGCGCGGACGACGCGCCGCGATAGCCGCGATCACCGTCACCGCCGCCCTCGCCGGCACCGCCCTCTTCGGTGCCGGGCAGGCGACCGCCGAGCGCTCCGCGCCGGGCACGGACCGCGAGATCCCCAACATCGACAAGGTCAAGGAGAAGATCGCCGACTACTACGGCGACATCGAGACCCCTGACGGTGAGCACTACGCGTCCCCGAAGAGCGACTACGCCAAGCAGGTTCGCGGCATCGCCGCCGACGCCCAGCGCGACCTGAAGCGCTCCATGGCCAAGGAGAGCGAGAAGTCGCGCCACAACCACAAGCCGGCCGTCGTCTTCGACGTCGACGACACCACGCTGCTCACCTACAACTTCGAGCGGCAGATCGGCTACAACTTCGACCCCAAGCTCCAGGACGAGTACCTGCGCACCACCGACATGGACGCGGTCTTCGGCATGAAGAAGCTGGTCAACTGGGCGCACAAGAACGGCATCACGGTCTTCTTCCTCACCGGCCGCGCCGAGCACCAGCGTGACTGGAGCGTCCGCAACCTCAAGAACGTCGGCTACAAGGCCCCGGTCGACACCAAGCACTTCTACCTCAAGGACAAGGAGCACCCGCCGCCGTACCTGGAGTGCGGCAGCGACTGCACGACGGTCGAGTACAAGTCCGGTACGCGCAAGCACCTCGAGTCGAAGGGCTACAGGATCCTCGCCAACTTCGGCGACCAGTTCAGCGACCTCAAGGGCGGCCACGCCGAGCGGACGTACAAGATGCCGAACCCGATGTACTTCCTGCCGTAGAAACGCACTCGGATTCGCGGGCAAAGCGGGCGAGGATGTAGCTGCTAGGGGGCACACGTGCGGGCCTGAGGAGTCCGCCGGCCCCCGGGAGGAGGAGCGAAGCATCCATGAGCAGCAGCCCGACGACGGACGGCCCGGAAGCCCCGGGCACCGGACCCGTGACGCTCGAGGACGTGCGCACCGCGGCGGACCGGCTGAAGGGAGCGGCGCACCGCACACCGGTGCTCCGCTCCCGGACCCTTGACCGGATGGTGGGCGCGGAGGTCCACCTCAAGTGCGAGAACTTCCAGCGGATGGGCGCGTTCAAGTTCCGCGGTGCCTACAACGCCGTCTCACAACTGCCGCCCGAGCAGCTGGCGAACGGCGTCGCGGCCTACTCCTCCGGCAATCACGCACAGGCCGTCGCCCTCGCCGCCCGTGAGCTGGGCAGCAGGGCCGTCATCGTGATGCCCGAGGACACCCCGCCCTCCAAGATGGACGCCACTGCCGACTACGGCGCCGAGATCGTCACCTACGACCGCTACACCGAGGACCGTGAGGTCATCGGCAGGCGCGTGGCGCAGGAGCGGGGGCTGGCGCTCGTGCCTCCGTACGAGCATCCGCACGTCATCGCGGGACAGGGCACGGCCGCGCTGGAACTGCTGGAGGAGACAGGGGAGTTGGACGCCCTCCTCGTCCCCGTCGGCGGCGGCGGACTCGCCGCCGGCACGGCGACGGTGACGGCGGCGCTGTATCCGCGGCTGCGCGTCGTCGGTATCGAGCCGGAGGCGGGCGACGACACGCGCCGCTCACTCGCCGCGGGCAGCCGCGTCGAGCTGGACGCCGTACCGCGCACCATCGCGGACGGTCAGGCCGCCACGACGCCGGGCGAGTTGACCTTCTCCGTCAACCGGCGCCTGCTGGCGGGCGTGGAGCTGGTGAGCGACGTGGAGATCCGGGCGGCGATGCGCTTCGCCTTCGAGAGGCTGAAGATCGTGATCGAGCCGAGCGGGGCGACGGGTCTGGCGGCACTGCTGGCCGGTCGGATCGACCCGGTTCCGGCACGGGTCGGCGTCGTCATCTCCGGTGGCAACGTGGGCACAAGGCGCTTCCTGGAGCTGATGCAGGAGGATCCGGACGGGACCTGACTGCGCCGGGCCGCCGTGGGGCGGACCGGCGCACATCACTCGTGGGACGGCGAACGGCCGGCACCTGGGCAGGAGGTGCCGGCCGTTCCTACTCGGCGAGCCGCCCTGTGCCGCCGAGGATCTTGGACGCGCGATTCCGCTCGATCCGGTTCTGATCGGTCAGTGGGCCCGGTGGGCCCAGTGGGTCACTGGCAGCCCGCCGCCTGCAGGCGCTGCTGGATGTTGTCGATGACGGCCTGCCGGTTGGCGATCCTCGCCTCCGACTGGGCGTCGGGGTTGGCCTGCTGCCCGGCGATGAAGTTCTGGTTGTTCTTCAGCGCCTGCTCCAGGCCCGCACAGTTCTCCGTCGCCGCCTGGCTGGTGGTCATGCTCACCGCTGCGATCCCGACCGCGAGCACGGTGGCTCCGAGACCTGCGGCGGCCTTGACCTTCAGACTGCTCTTCCGCTTCCGGGACATTGACTGCTCCAGTTCTGAGAGGAACGCCCCACACCGATGCCGAAGGTACGTACAAACTTCGGGCGTTGCAGAGTTGTTATCAGGGATCAGCAAGGAACTTGACGCGGGCGCACGATGTGTACGGGGTGCGCGCGTGTCCGCTCCGGCCGTCTGCCCCGGAAGCTCGCGGCACCAAGGCGCTGCTCAGGCCCGGCGCTTCGGCACCGGGACGCGCATCAGGTCCTCCGCCACCGTCAACTCCCCCTCGAATCCTGCCCGTCGGGCCTGCCGGGCGAAGAGCGAGGCGTCCGTGTACCGCTGTGAGAAGTGGGTGAGCACGAGGCTCCGCACGCCCGCCTCCGCGGCCGCGCGGCCCGCCTGACCGGCCGTGAGGTGGCCGTGCTCCTCGGCGAGCGCCGCGTCCTCGTCCAGGAACGTGGACTCGATGACGAGCAGGTCGCAGTCCTGCGCCAGGGCGAGGACGCCGTCGCACATACGGGTGTCCATGATGAACGCGAAGCGCTGCCCGGGCCGCGGCTCGCTGACCTCTTCCAGCCGCACGCCGTGCAGTTCGCCCGTGCGCTTCAAGCGGGAGATGTCGGGGCCGCGGATGCCGCGTGACTCCAGCCGCTCCGGAAGCATGCGGCGCGAGTCCGGTTCGGCGAGCCGGTATCCGTACGCGTCGACGGGGTGCGACAGCCGGTGCGCGAAGAGCATGAAGGGCGGGGGCTCGCCGGCTCCCGGGGCAGCCGCAGCGCCGGAGGACCCGGCCACCGGTGCGGGTGCGGTTGCGGTTGCGGTTGCGGTTGCGGTTGCGGTTGCGGTTGCCGTCAACTCGCCCGTGGCGGTGACGGGTTCCTGCCGCAGCTCCACCGTCTCGCGGTACGCCGTGGCGTACCGCAGCCGCTCGAAGAAGCGCTCGCCGCTCGCCGGGTAGTGCGCCGTCACGGTGTGCGGCACCCGGTCCAGGTTGATGCGCTGGATGACGCCGGCCAGCCCCAGGGAGTGATCACCGTGGAAGTGTGTGACGCAGATCCTGGTCAGGTCGTGGGCCGAGACGCCCGCGCGCAGCATCTGGCGCTGGGTGCCCTCGCCGGGGTCGAAGAGGATGCCGTGGCCGTCCCAGAGCAGCACGTAGCCGTTGTGGTTGCGGTGCCGGGTCGGGACCTGGCTGGCGGTGCCCAGCACGACCAGTTCACGCGAGGACATCTCTGCGCGGGCGGCGGGTCAGCCGGGCGGCCAGTTGAAGCCCCGGCCCCCCAGCACATGGGCGTGCGCGTGGAAGACGGTCTGTCCCGCGCCGGAGCCGGTGTTGAAGACGACGCGGTAGCCGGTGCCGGGCCCGGCGTCGTCGGCGACGATGTTCTCCTCGGCGGCGACCTCGCCCGCTTCGAGCAGCAGGTCCACGGCGAGCTGCGGCTCCGCCGCGGCGAGGGAGACGGCGTCGGGGTAGTGCGCCTTGGGGATCACGAGGACATGCGTGGGCGCCTGCGGGTTGATGTCCCGGAATGCGACGGTCGTCGCAGACTCCCGTACCACCGTCGCCGGGACCTCACCGGCGACGATCTTGCAGAACAGGCAGTCGGCCTGCGGTTCTCCAGCCATGCCGGGGATGCTACCTGTGCTCGCCGCCGCCGCACCCTCCCGAATCACCACTGCCCGCCGCAGGCGCCCGGGGATGCCGTCGTGGCCGGGCGCGCTTCAGTCCCAGCGTCGGGTGCGACCCAGCAGCAGTGCCGTCGCCGCCGTACCGGCGGTTGAGGTGCGCAGCACGCTCGGGCCGAGTCTGCAGGTACGCGCGCCCGCATCCGCGAAGGCGGTCAACTCCTGTGGGGACACGCCGCCTTCGGGCCCGACGACCAGCACGATGCCACCGTCCGAGGGCAGTTCGGCGGTGGCCAGCGGCAGGTCTCCCTCCTCATGCAGGACGACCCCCAGCCCGGCTTCCGCCAGCAGCTCGGCCACCTGCGCCGTCGTCGCGAGGTCCGCGACGTCCGGGAAGCGCAGCCGGCGCGACTGCTTGCCGGCCTCACGCGCCGTGGAGCGCCATTTCGCAAGCGACTTGAGGCCGCGCTCGCCCTTCCACTGCGTCACGCAGCGGGACGCCGCCCACGGCACGATCGCGTCGGCCCCCGTCTCCGTCATCGTCTCGACGGCCAGCTCGCCGCGGTCGCCCTTCGGGAGCGCCTGTACGACGGTGATGCGGGGGCGGGGCTCGGCCTCCTTGCGTACCGAGGTGACGGCCACTTCCAGGCGGTCCTTGCCGGAGACCGCCGTCACCGTGCCGTGCGCGCCGGTGCCCGCTCCGTCCGTGAGCACGATCTCCTCGCCGGGGCGCAGCCGCCGCACCGACACCGCGTGCCGGCCCTCGGGGCCCTCCAGCACGACGGTGCCCCCGTCTTGCCCTGCTACGTCCGCGAGTTGAGTGGTGTCCGCCAGAAAGACGGGAGCGGTCATACGGGGCCGCCGGCTTCCGACCCGCCCTGCTTCGCGAGCCTCTCGCGGGCCATCGCCAGCTCCGTGACCAGTACGTCCATCAGCTGCTCCGCCGGCAGATCACGGGCGAGCCTGTGCCCCTGGCCCGCCCAAAGGGCCATTCCCTGCGGGTCCTTCGCCTTGGCCGCGGCCTTGCGCACCGGGGCGGTCAGGTGGTGCACCTGCGGATAGGCGGCGGGAGCGTACGGGCCGTGCTCCCGCAGGAAGCGGTTGACGAGCGCACGGGCGGGCCGCCCCGTGAAGGCACGGGTCAACTCGGTGCGTGCGAAGAGGGGATTGGTCATGGCCTGCTTGTGCACGACATCGGCGCCCGACTCGGGGCAGACGAGGAAAGCCGTGCCGAGCTGTGCGGCGCTCGCGCCCGCCGCCAGCACCGCCGCGATCTGCTTGCCGCGCATCAGCCCGCCCGCGGCGACGACGGGCAGCCGCACGGTCTCCTTGACCTGGGTGATCAGGGAGAGCAGCCCCAGGCCGCTGCCGGTGCCGTCCATCTGCGGGTCGTCGCGGTGGGTGCTCTGGTGGCCTCCCGCCTCGACGCCCTGTACGCACACAGCGTCTGCTCCTTGAAACTCCGCGGTCTCCGCCTCGTGGGCGGAGGTGACGGTCACGACGGTGTACGTCCCGCGCTTGGCGAACCGCTCCAGCACATGCCGGGTCGGACAGCCGAAGGTGAAGGAGACGACGGGGACGGGGTCGTCGAAGAGTATGGCGAGCTTGGCCTCGTAGGCGTCGTCGGTCGTGTGGTCGGTCTCGCCGAGTTCGGTCTCGAACCACATCGCCTCGCCCGCGAGCTGCGCCCGGTAGCGCTCCAGTGCCCCCGCGTCGGCGTTGTCGGGCTGCGGCATGAACAGATTGACGCCGAAGGGGCGTTGGGTCTGCCCGCGCAGCTGCTTGATCTCCTCGTACATCGCCTCGGGCGTCTTGTAGCCGGCGGCGAGGAAGCCCATGCCGCCCGCCTCGCTCACCTTCCCGGCCAGCTCCGGACACGAGGGCCCGCCCGCCATGGGGGCCTGCACAATCGGATGCTCCGTGAGGTCGGAGAACGGGATCGATGCGGAGGGCATGCGCACATCCTGTCACGGGGCCCGCGGCCGCCCCGGCCCGGACCTGTCCTGCGGTGACGCCACGGCAGCGAAAGGATCGCCGGTGAGCGGGGGCGCCGAGCCGGATGCCGGCGGACCGGCCGTACCGCTGGACCGGGCCGGTGTGCAGAACCGGCAGGTCCCACCGGTCGGACGGGCACTCCTACGTACATGACCCGCTCGGCCCGTACGTGCGGAGGGGCCTCGACGCGTACGTGCGGAGGGGCCTCGACGCGTACGTGCGGACGGCCCGCACCGGACCGCCGGGATCAGCCAGGAACCGCTGCCTCAGCGGCCGTTGAACGCGTCCTTGAGCCGCGAGAACAGGCCCTGCTGCCCTGGCTGGAACTGACCCGTCGGCCGCTCCTCACCGCGCATCTCCGCCAGCCGCCGCAGCAACTCCTCCTGCTCCGGCTCCAGATTGGACGGCGTCGTCACCTCGACGTGGACGATGAGCTGCCCGCGCCCGCCGCCGCGCAGATGCGTGACGCCGCGCTCGTGCAGGGGGATCGACTGCCCGGACTGCGTGCCCGGCCGGATGTCGACCTCCTCCAGGCCGTCCAGCGTCTCCAGCGGCACCTTCGTCCCGAGGGCGGCGGCCGTCATCGGGATGGTGACTGTGCAGTGCAGGTCGTCACCGCGACGCTGGAAGACGGGGTGCGCGGTCTCGTGGATCTCCACGTACAGGTCGCCGGCGGGACCGCCGCCGGGGCCGACCTCGCCCTCGCCCGCGAGCTGGATGCGGGTGCCGTTGTCGACACCGGCGGGGATCTTGACCGTCAGGCTGCGGCGCGAACGGATGCGCCCGTCCCCCGCGCACTCCGGGCAGGGGCTGGGCACGACCGTGCCGAAGCCCTGGCACTGCGGGCACGGACGCGAAGTCATGACCTGGCCGAGGAAGGACCTGGTGACCTGGGAGACCTCTCCCCGGCCGCGGCACATGTCGCAGGTCTGCGCCGAGGTGCCCGGCGCCGCGCCCTCACCGTTGCAGGTGTTGCAGACGATGGCCGTGTCGACCTGGATGTCCTTCGTCGTGCCGAAGGCGGACTCGTCGAGCTCGATGTCGAGCCGGATCATGGCGTCTTGGCCCCGGCGTGTACGCGACCTCGGCCCGCGCTGCGAGGCGGTGCCGAAGAAGGCGTCCATGATGTCCGAGAAGTTGCCGAAGCCGCCCGCGCCGCCGAAGCCGCCCGCTCCACCGGCGGCACCGGCCGCCGGGTCGCCGCCGAGATCGTAGACCTGCTTCTTCTGCGGGTCGGAGAGGATCTCGTAGGCGGTGTTGATCTCCTTGAACCGCTCCTGCGTCTTCGGGTCAGGATTGACGTCAGGGTGCAGCTCGCGCGCGAGCCTGCGGAAGGCCTTCTTGATGTCGTCCTGCGAGGCGTCGCGCTGCACGCCGAGGACCGCGTAGTAGTCCGTCGCCACTTACGACTCCGCGAGGATCTGTCCGACGTACCGTGCCACTGCGCGTACAGCTCCCATCGTTCCGGGGTAGTCCATGCGGGTCGGTCCGACCACGCCGAGCTTGGCGACTGCTTCGTCGCCCGAACCGTAGCCGACCGAAACCACCGATGTGGAACTCAGTCCTTCATGGGCATTCTCATGCCCGATTCGTACGGTCATGCCCGGGTCCTTGGCTTCCCCGAGCAGCTTCAGCAGCACGACCTGTTCCTCCAGCGCCTCCAGCACGGGCCGGATGGTCAGCGGGAAGTCGTGGCCGAAGCGTGTGAGGTTGGAGGTGCCGCCGATGATCAGGCGTTCCTCGGTCTCCTCCACGAGTGTTTCCAGCAGGGTGGCCAGCACCGTGGACACCGTGCCGCGGTCGTCGCCCTCGAAGGCGTCCGGGAGATCCTGCACCAGGGAGGGCACCTCGGTGAAACGCTGCCCCACCACACGGCTGTTGAGCCGGGCCCGCAGGTCCGCCAGCGCGGAATCGCCGATGGGCGCCTGGCAGTCGACCAGCCGCTGCTCGACGCGGCCGGTGTCGGTGATCAGCACCAGCATCAGCCGGGCGGGCGCGAGGGAGAGCAACTCCACATGCCGCACCGTCGACCGCGTCAGCGACGGGTACTGCACGACGGCGACCTGACGCGTCAGCTGCGCCAGCAGCCGCACCGTGCGCCCCACCACGTCGTCGAGGTCGACGGCGCCCTCCAGGAAGTTCTGGATGGCGCGGCGCTCGGGAGAGGAGAGCGGCTTCACCCCGGCCAGCTTGTCCACGAAGAGGCGGTAGCCCTTGTCGGTCGGGATGCGGCCGGCGCTGGTGTGCGGCTGCGCGATGTAGCCCTCGTCCTCGAGCACCGCCATGTCGTTGCGCACGGTGGCCGGTGACACCTGGAGGTTGTGCCGCTCCGTGAGGGCCTTGGAGCCCACGGGCTCCTCGGTACCGACATAGTCCTGGACGATCGCGCGCAGCACTTCGAGCCTGCGTTCACTCAGCATCGCGCACCTCCCGTCCGGCCTTGCCTCTGCCTGCGACATTTCGATCCGGGGCCGCCGGCGCCACTCGCTCCCCCGGCGTCTCTCCGGCGTCCCTGGCACTCTCCTCGACGGAGTGCCAGATCCCCTGGGTCAGTGTACGGCCGGTTGCCTGGGCATGGGCAAGAGCCGTCAGCTCTGACCGTATCGCGGTGGCGCGCTGCGGGGTACGTCCCAGTAGCGTCGTCACATGGCCTGGAACAGGGACAAACACCGCGAAGGACCACCCGGAGAGGGTCTCTGGGAGCAGCTGGCGCCCGGCGTCGCACGGCGCAGGCTGCCCGGCTGGGACGCGACGGTGGGCGCCGTGCGGGGCACGAAGGGAGTGCTCGTCGTCGACACCGGCTCCGGTGTCGCGGAGGGCGCGGAGATCCGCGACGGGCTGCGCGGCCTCTTCGGACTGCCGGTGACGCACGCCGCGCTCACGCACTCCCACTTCGACCACGTCTTCGGCACGGCGGCGTTCGAGGGTGCCCACGTGTACGGGGCGCAGGGTCTCGGCGAGTATCTCGCGGGCGCGCGCGAGGAGTTGCGCCGGGACGCGGTGGCGCACGGCATGGCCCCGGACGCGGCGGCGGAGTCGGCGGCGGGGCTGGTGCCGCCGCAGCACGGCATCTCCGAGCAGCTCACGATGACGCCGGGCGAGCGCGAAGTGCGCCTGGTGAACATGGGCGCGGCACACAGCCCGTTCGACCTGGCGGTGGTCGTGAGCGACCGGGACGGCGCCCCCCGCGTCGTCTTCTGCGGCGACCTCGTCGAGGAGTCCGGTGAACCGCAGGCCGGACCCGACGCCAATCCGTCGCGGTGGCCGGAGGCTCTCGGCCGGCTGCTCGCCCTCGGCGGCGAGGACGCGCTGTACGTGCCGGGGCACGGCGCGGTCGTCGGCGCGGACTTCGTACGGGCCCAACGCGACGCCCTGGCAGACCGTTTCGGACTGTCCTGACGTCGCGCCGGTCGTGAAGAATGCCGCCATGCGCAGCCGTTCCTACGATCCCGATCTGACGCCGCCGTGGAAGAAGCAGCGGCCCGTGCCGGAGGTGCCGGCAGACCCCGACCTGGTGGTGGAGGAGATCACCACCGGCTTCTGCGGTGCCGTGATCCGCACCGAGAAGACCGCCGAGGGCCCCACCGTCACGCTGGAGGACCGGTTCGGCAAGCACCGTGTCTTCCCGATGGCTCCCCGCGGATTCCTGCTCGAGGGCCGCACCGTCACGCTCGTACGACCGGCGCGGCCGCCGGAGTCCGCCTCGGCGGGCGGCGCGGAGGGCCCGCGGCGCACTGCGTCCGGGTCGCTGTCCGTGCCGGGCGCACGGGCCCGGGTGGCACGTGCGGGGCGGATCTACGTGGAGGGGCGGCACGACGCGGAACTCGTCGAGAAGGTCTGGGGCGACGACCTGCGGATCGAGGGCGTCGTCGTCGAGTACCTGGAGGGCATCGACGATCTCCCCGCCGTCGTACGGGACTTCGAGCCCGGCCCGGAGGCCAGGCTCGGGGTCCTCGTCGACCACCTGGTGCCGGGCTCGAAGGAGTCCCGCATCGCGGCCGAGGTCACGGACGAGCACGTGCTGGTGGTCGGACACCCGTACATCGACATCTGGGAGGCGGTGAAGCCCTCCTCCGTCGGCATCGACGCCTGGCCCCGTGTACCGCACGGGCAGGACTGGAAGAGCGGCGTGTGCGCCGCCCTGGGCTGGCCCGCGAACACCGGCGCGGCATGGCAGCGGATCCTCGGGCACGTACACGACTACCGGGACCTGGAGCCCGCCCTGCTGGGGCGCGTGGAGCAGCTCATCGACCATGTGACGGTCGGCTTCTCGTAGCGGGGTCCGCACGACTGCGGGGAGGGGCGCCCGCCGGGCGAAGCTCCGTCGTCCGCTGCCGTGACGGGCGCCGTGCGGCATCGCGGACAATGGGACGCATGCCCTCCGCACTCCCCGACGGCGAGCCCGTGCCCGAGAGCGGGTCGCTGCCGTCCGACGCCCTGGCGGGCCGCGACTCGCGGCCGCTCGGCTTCTACCTGCACGTGCCGTACTGCGCGACCCGCTGCGGCTACTGCGACTTCAACACCTACACCGCCTCCGAGCTGCGCGGCTCCGGCGGCGTACTGGCCTCGCGGGAGAACTACGCGTCCACGCTCGCCGACGAGATCCGGCTCGCCCGCAAGGTCCTCGGCGACGACCCGCGCCGCGTCAGCACCGTCTTCGTCGGGGGGGGCACCCCCACGCTGCTGCCCCCCGAGGACCTCGGCTCGATGCTCGCGACCGTGCGGGACGAGTTCGGGCTGACCGAGGACGCGGAAGTGACCACCGAGGCGAATCCCGAGTCCGTCGGCCCCGCCTCTCTGGAGCGGCTGCGTGAGGCGGGCTTCAACCGGATCTCCTTCGGCATGCAGAGCGCACGCGCCCACGTGCTCGAGGTACTCGACCGCAGCCACACGCCCGGCAGGCCCGAGGAATGCGTCGCGGAGGCCCGTGCCGCGGGGTTCAAGCACGTCAATCTCGACCTGATCTACGGCACACCCGGGGAGAGCGACGACGACTGGCGGGCCTCCCTGGACTCCGCCCTGTCCGCGGGGGCCGACCACATCTCCGCGTACGCCCTGATCGTCGAGGAGGGCACGCGCCTCGCGCGCCGCATCCGGCGCGGCGAGGTGCCGCCGACGGACGACGACGTGCACGCGGACCGCTATCTCATCGCGGAGGAGATGCTCTCCGCCGCGGGCATGAGCTGGTACGAGGTCTCCAACTGGGCCGTGGCGTCGGACCCTTCGGCCCCCTGCCGCCACAACGAGCTGTACTGGACGGGCGGCGACTGGTGGGGTGCCGGGCCCGGCGCGCACTCCCACGTGGGCGGGGTCCGCTGGTGGAACGTGAAGCACCCTGCCGCCTACGCACGAGCCCTGGCCGAGGGCCGCTCCCCCGGCGCGGGCCGCGAGGTGCTGACGCCCGAGGACAGGCGTGTCGAGCGCATCCTGCTGGAGCTGCGGCTGGCGGCGGGCTGCCCGCTCGGGCTGCTCGCGCCCGCAGGCGCGGAGGCCGCACGCCGCGCACTGGACGACGGGCTGCTGCAGCCGGGCCCGTACGAGCAGGGGCGGGCAGTGCTCACGCTGCGCGGACGACTGCTGGCCGACGCGGTGGTGCGCGACCTCGTGGACTGACGCGCCGGTCCGCCGCCGCGCGGCCCGGTGGGCTCACGCGGCCGGTCCGGCAACGGCGGCCGGACCGGCCGCCGTTGTCCTTCAGCCGTCCCCGCGGGCCTGGAGCACCAGCATGGCAAGGTCGTCCGCCGCCGCGCCGTCGCCGAAGGCGTGCACCGCGCGGCGCAGCTTCTCCGCCGTCTGCGCGGCGTCGAGGCCGCTGCACTCGGCGAGTACCGCCGCGAGTCCGTCGTCGTCATCGAACTGCCATTGGCCGGAACGGCGTTCGGTGACACCGTCCGTGACGCACAGCAGCGTCTCGCCCGGCTCCAGAACGACGCTCTGGCTCTCGTACGAGACGTCCTCCTCGACGCCGAGGAGGAGTTGGGGCTCGGCGGCGGGACGTACCTTCCCGGAGGCGTCACGCACCAGCGGCAGGGGATGGCCGGCGCAGACCAGCGTGCACAGGGTCCCGCCGCCCGCGGCGGCTGATCGCGGCGTCAACTCCCCGTAGATCAGGGACAGGAAGCGGGTCTGCTCGCCCACCTCGCGGTTGAGCCGGTCCATGACCTCGGGAACGCTGTAACCCTCGCGGGCCAGCAGCCGCAGCACGGGACGCGCGAGACCGGTGACGACGGCCGCTTCGGGGCCGTTGCCGCACACGTCGCCGAGTGCGAACCTCCAGCGCCCGTCGGTCCCTTCGAAGAAGTCGTAGAAGTCGCCGCCGGCCCAGGAGCCCTCTCCGGCCGGTTCGTAGACGACGGCGGTCTCGACACCCGGTACGGCCACGTCGCCGGAGGGCAGCAGCCCCCGCTGGAGGACCCGGCTGATGGTGGCCTGACGCGTGTAGCGGCGGGCCGAGAGCACCGCCTGGGCCACGCGGCGGGTGAAGTCCTCGACGATGCCCACGACTTCGCCCGGGATGCGGTGCAGACCTGCACGCCCGATGACGAGTGTGCCAACGGTCCGTCCCCCGACGACGAGCCGGCAGCCGACGGCGGCGCCGCCGGGCCCGTACGCGGACTCCTTGCCCGGCCACGTCCAGGGGACGGCACGCCCGGAGGGCGCGCGGCCTCCGAGCACGGGCGGTGTCTTCTTCAACTCGCTGCGCAGCTCGTCCGTCCGCTCCTCCTGGGTGTGCCACACGCGCGAGAGACGGAGCGGGGTCGCGGCGTCGGGGTCGGTGAGCCAGACGCCGCACCAGTCGGCGAAGCGGGGCACCAGCAACTGGCAGGCCAGGGAGGCGACCCGGTCCTCGTCGGTCTGGCCCGCGAGGAGGTCGGAGGCCTCCGCGAGGAAGGAGAGGATGCCGTGGTCGATCCAGTCGGGGTCGTGGCGGCGCAAGGCCGTGGAGCGCTGCGGGGTGGGCGCGAGGCTCCCGGTCAGACTGCCTGCTGCCGGCTCACGCGACTCGTCCGCGGCCGCGGAAGCCTGCGCGGGAACGGACGGACCCGAGGCCGCCGCGGGACCGCACGGCAGCCGGAACCACACCGTCTTGCCGTCCCGCCTGTACGTGACGCCCCACTCCCCGGCCAGAGCTGACAGCAGTCGCAGGCCGTGACCCTGGTGGCCCTCACGTGTGCCGTCGGCGTCCTCGCTCGCGGCACGGGTCTCCACGGCACGCGTCGGGTGGCTGTCGGCGACCTCGACGGACAGGGTGCCGCCCTCGTGCCGGCACTCCAGGCGCACCGAGGTGCCCGCGTGCACGACCGCGTTCGTCACCAGCTCGCTGACCAGCAGCGTCACGTCCTCCGCGGTGCCGTCCGGCACGTCCCAGCCGCGCAGTGCGTCACGCACGTAGGCGCGCGCCGCGGCAGGCGCTCGCGCGTTGCCCGCCAACGACGCCCGTACCAGCGCGGATCCGGGCGGCGGGCCGGCATCGTGCCGTGCCCTCTGCCCCGCCTCGTCCGCTTCCCCCCACCGCGTCAACGACGTCCCCACTGTGTCTGCCCCCACCACTTCTCCGGTTACTCCCCACGGCATTATCGCAAGGGTGACAGACTGAGCTGATCCATATGCGTCGGGTGACGAAACCGATGAGGCGGCACTGCAATGAGTGGTGAAGTGTCCGGACTTCCGGAGGGCTCTTCGAACGCGGGTGCGGGACTGCACCCCGTGCTCTGCGCTCTGCGCGCGCTGCGCGACGGGGACTTCAGCGCGAGGGTCCAGGTCGCCGCGGACGCCGCACCCGGCGTCCACACCGAGCTCGCCGACACGGTCAACCAGCTCGCGACGCGCGCCGAACATCTCGCGGGCGAGCTGACGCGGGTGCGCGCGAACGTGGTGCGCCGCGGCCGTGTCGACGAGCGCCTTACGGCAAGTCCCGGCCAAGGCATGTGGACGGACTCCGTACACGCGGTCAACACCTTGCTGGAGACGCTTCTCGGATCGACGGCGGAGGCCACTCGCGTCCTTGCGGCAGTCGCCGACGGCGATCTCTCGCGTCGGGTCGATCTGCACGAGGACGGCAGGGCCCTGCGTGGCGAACTGCGGCGCCTGGGACGCACGGTGAACCGCATGACCGATCAAATCGCCCTCTTCACGGACGAGGTGACGCGTGCCGCGCTCGACGAGGACGGTGAGGGCACAGG
This sequence comes from Streptomyces sp. TAA486, assembly GCF_000426165.1. Taxonomy (NCBI): domain Bacteria; kingdom Bacillati; phylum Actinomycetota; class Actinomycetes; order Kitasatosporales; family Streptomycetaceae; genus Streptomyces; species Streptomyces sp. TAA486. The sequence continues at coordinate 341,271 of NZ_AUEV01000003.1, forward strand.
CCGCGGGCCGGGCGGCAAGCACGGCGGCCCGGTCACCGCGCACACCACCGTCAGCGGACTGTCCGGCAGCTGGCGGGACGCGGCCGAGGCCGTGAACAGGATGGTCTCCGACCTGCGTGAGACCACACAGGCCAAGGAGTGGCTGGAGTCCAATCTCACCCGCCTCGCCTCCCTCATGCAGGGACGCCGGGACATCCGGGAGATCGCCGAGCCGATCATGCGGGAGCTGCCGCCGCTGGTGGGCGCCCAGTTCGGCGCGTTCTTCCTCGCGGGGAATCCCGAGGAGGGTGCTCCCCCTGGCGACGGGGAGCTGTCTTACGTCGCCGGTTACGGCACCGCCGCCTACTCGCCCGGTGCTCGCCCGCGTGGCGGCGTCCACGGGCACAGCCTGATCGCCCAGGTCGCGGCGGAGAAGCGGCGGTTGCTGCTGACCGACCTGCCGCCGGACTACCTGCCCATCGGCTCCGGCCTCGGCGAGGCGCGGCCGGCGTGCGTGGTGATCCTTCCGGTGCTGTACGAGGACACGCTGCTGGGCGTGCTGGAGCTCGCCTCGTTCAGTACGTTCAGCGACATCCACCTGGCCTTCTTCGACCAGTTCGTCCACACCATGGGCGTCGCTCTGCACACCATCAGGGCGAACACCGCACTCTCCGAGAAGGCCGCGCTGCTGGCCGCGTCCTCCCAGTACAAGACGCAGTTCCTCGCGAACATGTCGCACGAGCTGCGCACCCCCCTCAACTCGCTGCTGGTGCTGTCCCGGCTGCTCGCGGACAACGAGGGGGCCCGGCTCTCGGACGAGGAGGTCCGCTTCGCGCAGACCATCCACCGCTCGGGCACGGACCTGCTGTCACTGATCAACGATGTGCTGGACCTCGCCAAGATCGAGTCCGGCCGGATGGAGGCCCGTCCGCACGATCTGACGCTGACGAAGCTGCTCACGTACGTCGAGGACACCTTCCGTCCGATCGCACACGACCGCGGTCTGCGGTTCTCGGTCACGTCCGCGGACGACGCGCCCGACGAACTCCACGTGGACGAACGGCGGTTGCAGCAGGTGCTGCGCAATCTCCTGTCCAACGCGCTGAAGTTCACCGCCGACGGCAGCGTCGAACTGCACGCGGAGCCCGCGGCGGAGCGCGGCACCGACGGCGAACCACTGATCGCGTTCAGGGTCGGGGACACCGGCATCGGCATCGAGCCGGAGCAACTGCCGCGCATCTTCGAGGCGTTCCAGCAGGGCGACGGCTCCTCCCACCGCACCTACGGCGGCACCGGGCTGGGCCTCGCCATCAGCCGGGAGCTGGCGGAGCTGCTCGGCGGGCGCATCACGGTGGAGAGCACGCCCGGCGCGGGCAGCACCTTCACGCTGTACGTGCCCGCCTCGTCCCCGGCCCCGCCCGTCGGTGGCGCACCGCAGACGGCCGAACCCCCCGCCGCGGTCGTGCCGGCCCAGCTGCCGCCGCCCCGCAGCAACGGCTGCTCCACCGGCAGCGGTGGCATCTCCCGCGCCGACGGTGCCCGTACGGAGAGCGTCCAGGCGGCGGCGCAGGTAGCGGAGTCCGGTCTCACGGCCTGGCAGAGCGGGCACGCCGGGCGCGTGCTGCGGGACAAGCGCGTGCTGATCGTGGACGACGACATCCGCAACGTCTACGCGCTGACCCATCTCCTGGGCAGGGTCGGGATGTCCGTCCGCTACGCGGAGAACGGATCCGAGGCGCTGACCACACTGGAGAGCGGACCACCCGTCGATGTCGTGCTCATGGACATCATGATGCCGAAGATGGATGGTTACGAGGCCATCCGTAACCTCCGTGCCGACCTGCGCTTCGAGGCATTGCCCGTCGTCGCGCTCACCGCACAGGCCATGCCCGGGGACGGCGAGCAGTCGCTCTCCGCGGGAGCCTCCGCGTATGTGCCCAAGCCGGTGGCCGTCGAAGCGTTGCTCGGCACGCTGCTCTCACTGCTCGACCCACACTCTTCACCGAGGCCGCGATGACATCCGAACTCCACACCCGCATACCGCACTCCTCGTACAGAGGCGACGCCGAGGAGGCGGGCGTCCTTCTGGTGGACGACCGCGAGGACAATCTCGTCGCGCTGGAAGCGGTGCTGGGCACGCTCGAAGTGCCGCTGGTGCGGGCGACGTCCGGTGAGGAGGCGATGAAGGCACTGCTCCGCCAGGAGTTCGCCGTCATCCTGCTGGACGTGCTGATGCCGGGCATGGACGGCTTCGAGACCGCCGGCCACATAAAGCGCCTCGACCAGACTCGGGACGTGCCGATCATCTTCCTGACCGGAGCCGACGTGGCCGCCGAGGCCGGCTACGCATTCCGGGGATACGCGACCGGCGCGGCCGACTATCTGACCAAGCCGTTCGACCCGTGGATGCTGCGCTCCAAGGTGTCCGTCTTCCTCGAACTGCACCGCAAGAACCAGCAGTTGCAGCAGCTGCTGGCGGGCGAGCGCGACCGGCTCGGCGAGTTCGCGGTGCGGCTCGAGGCCCTGGAGCGCTGTCTGGCTCCGGGCGGCGGCAGCGCGGCCGGCTCGACGGAGGCTGCGGGGAGCGAGACCGGGAACTCACCGGCCGTGCGCGATGTGCCGGAACTCGCGCGTCGCATAGGCGAGTTGGCCGACGCGCTGCATCAGATGCGCAGCGACCTGCCCTGAGCGCAGCCCACCCGCTACAGCTCGGCGGACCCCCCCCCGGCGCCGGACACGCACGCGGAACCCCGGTACGGGAACGGGGCGTGAGCCGGGCGGTCGTCGTAGGCACCGCCCGGCTCACGCCGTCTGGCTCACATCACGCGGACCGCGCCCTCAGGCCTCGCGCGCACCTGCGTACATCTCCTCGATCAGGTGCCCGAACTCCCGCTCCACCACTGGCCTCTTGAGCTTCAGGCTGGGCGTCAGCTCACCGTGCTCGATGTCCAGGTCGCGGGGCAGCACGCGGAACTTCTTGATGGTCTGCCAGCGCTGGAGCGTGCCGTTGAGCTCCTCCACGTAGCCGTCGACCATCTGACGCACCTCGTCGCTCGTGACGACCTGGGTGTACGGCTTGCCCTTCAGCGACTCCTGCTCCTCCGCCCACGCGGTGAGGCTCACCTCGTCCAGCGCGATGAGGGCGGTGCAGAAGTTGCGGTCGGCGCCGTGCACCAGGATGTTGGAGACGTACGGGCACAGGGCCTTGAACTGACCCTCGACCTCGGCCGGCGCGATGTACTTGCCGCCGGAGGTCTTGATCAGGTCCTTCTTGCGGTCGGTGATCCGCAGGTAGCCGTCCTCCGACAGCTCGCCGATGTCGCCGGTGTGGAACCAGCCGTCCGACTCCAGGACTTCGGCCGTCTTGTCCGGCAGCCCGTGGTAGCCCTCCATGATCCCGGGGCCGCGCAGCAGGATCTCGCCGTCCTGGGCGATGCGCACCTCGGTGCCGGGCAGCGGCTTGCCGACGGTGCCCGTCCGGTACGCCTCGCCGGGGTTGACGAAGCTCGCGGCGGAGGACTCGGTGAGCCCGTACCCCTCGAGGATGTGGATGCCGGCACCGGAGAAGAAGAAACCGATGTCGGGGGCGAGAGCGGCCGAGCCGGAGACGCAGGCGCGCAGCCGCCCGCCGAACGCGTCACGCAGCTTGGCGTAGACGAGCCGGTCCGCGACGGCGTGCTTGGCCTTCAGACCTGCGGGCGCCGTGGCGTTGCCGGTGCGGCGGAAGTTCTCCTGCGTGACCTTGGCGTACTCGCGGGCGACGCCGGCCGCCCACTGGAAGATCTTGAACTTGGCGGCACCGCCGGCCTTCGCCTTGGAGGCGACACCGTTGTAGACCTTCTCGAAGATCCGGGGGACGGCGGCCATGTACGTCGGCTGCACGACCGGCAGATTCTCGATGATCTTGTCAATGCGGCCGTCCACGGCGGTCACGTGCCCGACCTCGATCTGACCGGCCGTGAGCACCTTGCCGAAGACGTGAGCCAGCGGCAGCCACAGGTACTGCACGTCCTCGACCGTCACGAGGCCGGACTGCGCGATGGCCTTCGCCATGTATGCCCAGCAGTCGTGGGGCAGCCGCACGCCCTTGGGCTTGCCGGTCGTGCCGGAGGTGTAGATGAGCGTGGCGAGCTGGTCCGAACGCAGCGCCTGCACCGTCTTCTTGACGCAGTCGGAGTTCTGCAGGAGGTGCTCGTTGCCGCGCCTGGTCAGCTCGTCGAGGCTGATCACCCAGCCCTCGGGGTCGCCGTACTCGGGGCCCGCTCCGGAGACGCCGCCGGACTCGGAGACGTCACCGGCGTCGATGACGACGACGTGCTTGAGGTTGGGCAGCTCCGCGCGGCGCTGCCGCACCTTCGCCAGCTGCTCGGCGTCCTCCGCGAAGAGGACACGGCTGTCGGAGTCCGCCAGGATGTACGCGGTCTCCTCCTCGTTGGTGCTCGGGTAGACCGTGGTGGTCGCGGCACCGGCGCACAGGATTCCGAGGTCGGCGAGGATCCAGTCGACCCGCGTGCCGGAGGCGATGGCCACGCGCTCCTCGGGGGCGACACCGAGGGTCATCAGGCCCGCGGCGATTCCGAAGACGCGCTTCGCGGCCTGGCCCCAGGTGTAGCTGCGCCAGTCGTCGGGTCCTTCGCCCGCGGCGGAGGGCACCGGATAGCGGTATGCCTCGGCATCCGGGGTGGCCTCGACCCTTTCCAGGAAGAGTGTCGCCACGGAGGGCGGCCGGTTCTCGATCAGGGGTTGTGTGTCGCTCACGACATCCTCCGCTGGCCCGCACCTTAGGTCGGTGTGATTTGCGTGGGGGTGAGTACTTGTTGACTCACGAGTAACTAGAAACAGCGGCCAGCCTAGAGGCCGTCGCTCCCCAACGTAAGGGGGTCGTGGCTCGCAATGCGTCGATCACCTCGCGATCGTCACAGGCTCCCCAGGAAACACAGAGAGACGGGCCGCCAACGGCCCGTCTCACCCTGTTTCTGCGTCTTTTCGGGGCCGCTCAAGTAGCCCTTTCGTTATTTTTCATTTCTTCGCTTTGGCGCCGTCGCCGCCGCCGCCCGCGCCGTCCGTGGAGAGCGCGGCGATGAATGCCTCCTGCGGCACCTCGACGCGGCCCACGACCTTCATCCGCTTCTTGCCTTCCTTCTGCTTCTCCAGGAGCTTCCGCTTGCGGGAGATGTCGCCGCCGTAGCACTTCGCAAGCACGTCCTTGCGGATCGCGCGGACGGTCTCGCGTGCGATGACGCGGGCGCCGATGGCGGCCTGGATGGGCACCTCGAACTGCTGGCGGGGGATGAGCTCACGCAGCTTGTTCGCCATGCGCGAGCCGTAGGAGTACGCCTTGTCCTTGTGGACGATCGCCGAGAACGCGTCGACCTGGTCGCCCTGCAGCAAGATGTCGACCTTGACCAGGTCGGCCGACTGCTCACCGGTCGGCTCGTAGTCGAGCGAGGCGTAGCCGCGGGTGCGGGACTTCAGCGCGTCGAAGAAGTCGAAGATGATCTCCGCGAGCGGGAGGGTGTAGCGCAGCTCCACACGGTCCTCGGAGAGGTAGTCCATGCCCTGCAGGTTGCCGCGGCGCGACTGGCACAACTCCATGATCGCGCCGACGAATTCGCTGGGGGCGATCAGCGTCCCGCGCACCATCGGCTCGTGCACCTTGTCGATCTTGCCGGTCGGGAACTCGCTGGGGTTGGTGACCGTGTGCTCGGTGCCGTCCTCCATCTCCACGCGGTAGATGACGTTGGGAGCGGTGGCGATGAGGTCCAGGCCGAACTCGCGCTCCAGGCGGGCCCGGACCACCTCCAGGTGCAGCAGCCCCAGGAAGCCGACGCGGAAGCCGAAACCGAGCGCCACTGAGGTCTCGGGTTCGTACGTCAGCGCCGCGTCGTTGAGCTGGAGCTTGTCCAGGGCGTCGCGCAGCTCCGGGTAGTCGGAGCCGTCCAGCGGATACAGGCCGGAGAAGACCATGGGCTTCGGGTCCTTGTACCCGGGCAGCGCCTGCTCGGCTCCCTTTGTGAAGCTGGTCACGGTGTCGCCGACCTTGGACTGGCGCACGTCCTTCACACCGGTGATCAGGTAGCCGACCTCGCCGACGGCCAGACCGTCGGAGGCCGTCATCTCCGGTGAGTTGGTGCCGATCTCCAGCAGCTCGTGGGTGGCGCCGGTCGACATCATGCGGATGCGCTCGCGCTTGCCCATCCGCCCGTCGACGACCTTGATGTACGTGACGACACCGCGGTACGCGTCGTAGACCGAGTCGAAGATCATCGCGCGAGCGGGCGCGTCCGGGACGCCGACGGGCTGCGGCACCTGCCGGACCACCTCGTCCAGCAGCTCCTCCACGCCCTCACCGGTCTTCGCGGAGACCTTCAGCACATCCCCGACCTCGCAGCCGATGAGGTGGGCGAGCTCCGCGGCGAACTTCTCGGGCTGGGCCGCCGGCAGGTCGATCTTGTTGAGGACCGGGATGATCGTGAGGTCGTGCTCCATCGCCAGATACAGGTTGGCGAGCGTCTGCGCCTCGATCCCCTGAGCCGCGTCGACCAGCAGGATGCACCCCTCGCACGCGGCGAGCGACCGGGAGACCTCGTAGGTGAAGTCGACGTGGCCCGGGGTGTCGATCATGTTCAGGATGTGCGGGGTGTCCTTGGCCTCCGTGGGTGCCCAGGGCATGCGCACGGCCTGCGACTTGATCGTGATGCCGCGCTCACGCTCGATGTCCATGCGGTCGAGGTACTGGGCGCGCATCTGCCGGTCCTCGACGATGCCGGTCAGTTGGAGCATGCGGTCGGCGAGCGTCGACTTGCCGTGGTCGATGTGCGCGATGATGCAGAAGTTACGGATCAGCGCCGGGTCGGTGCGGCTCGGCTCCGGCACGTTCGAAGGGGTCGCGGGCACGCAAGGTCCTGTCGGGTCTGTCGGGGGTCGGCGGGAAGGGCCTCAGCGAGGCTCTCCGGGAAGCTCTCGTACGAATTCGCAGCCTCCATGGTCCCATGCGCGCGCGGTACGGGCCGGATTGGGAGGCCACGGAGGCTGCTGGTAGCCTGACCGACTGTGCCTCGTGCGCTCTGCAGCAGGCCGGACTGATCACTTCATCACGCCGATCACTCCGGTCCTGGCTCCCGCGAATCGTTCCGATCGCGGCGACGGCTCGAAGCCGGCGCCCGCAGCAGAAGCTCACGGTGGTACGGAAGGCACCATCACCGAACCCGTAAAGGCTCTTTTTCGTGGCGAACATCAAGTCCCAGATCAAGCGGATCAAGACCAACGAGAAGGCGCGTCAGCGCAACAAGGCGGTCAAGTCGGAGATCAAGACGGCGATCCGCCGCACTCACGAGGCCGTCACCGCCGGCGACCAGGCGAAGGCCACCGAGGCCCAGCGTGCCGCCGGCCGGAAGCTCGACAAGGCCGTCAGCAAGGGCGTGCTGCACAAGAACAACGCGGCGAACAAGAAGTCCGCTCTCGCCAAGCGCGTGTCCGGCCTCAAGGGCTGACAGCACCCTCTCCGCCGGTGCGGGTCCCACGGGCCCTCTCATTCCGTTCCGTACCGGCCTTCACAGCGTGCAACAGGCTTCGTGGCCGTTCTCGTACGTCCACGGACCTCACGGTGTGATCCCCGCGCCGCACGCGGCCTGCGTTCGCCACGCGGGTGCGGCACGGGAGATCGCTTCGCGATCGCTCACAGAACCGACGAAGGCCCCGCAACGCTTTCCCCAGCGTCTGCGGGGCCTTCGCGGTGTCTGCGGTGTCCGCGGTGTACCGGGCGGGGGCGTCGTACGCGCCGGGGCAGGAGGACGGGCCGGGGCAGGAGACCTCCAGAGCACGAGGCCCTGGGAGCCGGTGGAGAAGGAGGCCGGTGGGCCGCGAGTCAGCCGGGGCAGAGGTTGTTCTCCCAGGCCCAGGCGGCGATCTCGACGCGGTTGCGGGCCGCGAGCTTGCGCTGCGCGTTGGCCAGGTGGGTCTTGACGGTGGAGAGACTGACGTAGAGCTCGCAGGCCAGTTCTTCGTTCGTGCGGCCGCGGGCGACGAGCCGGACCACATCCAGCTCGCGAGGCGTCAGCGGCTCGGTGGGCATCTTCCCCCGGGACGCCCGTTCCGCCTTCCTCTCCCGCTTCTCCCTCCTCGGGGTCTCGGCCCCTCCCCCTTCGGGACCGCCGGCGCCGCCGGCCGCCATGCGGGAGAGCAGCCGGACCGTGACCGACGGCGCGATCATGGCGTCCCCCGACGCCGCCGCCCGCACGGCCTCCGTCAGCAGCGCGGGCGACCCGTCCTTGAGAAGGAAGCCGCAGGCTCCGTTGCGCAGGGCGCGGTAGACGTACTCGTCGAGGTCGAAGGTCGTGGCGATCAGGACGTTGAGCGGGTCGGCGACGCCGGGGCCCGCGAGCAGGCGCGTGGCCTCCAGGCCGTCGAGCCCGGGCATGCGGATGTCCAGGAGACACACATCGGGGCGCAGCCGCTCCGCCTCCTCGACGGCCGTGACGCCGTCAGCTGCTTCGGCCACGACCTCCATGTCCGGCTGGGAGCTCAGGATCATGCGGAAGGCTGACCGGACCATCTCCTGGTCGTCGGCGATGAGCAGCCGGATCGTCATTCCGCTCATGGTGTCAGAAGGCCGGTCGGCGGCGGCCGTGTTCAGGTCGCCGCCGGCAGCGGCAGGCACGCCTCGACGCTCCAGCCCGCGTCCTCCATGGGCCCGGCGGTGAAACTGCCCCCGACTCCTTCGACCCGCTCGGCGAGCCCCTTCAGGCCGAACCCGCCGCCGACGACGGACGGTTCGCCGGACGCGCCACCGTCGTCCGTCACGCTCAGCTCGAACATGTGCGGGGAGTCCGGTTGCGGACGGGCGGCCACGACCACGGACGTGGCCCCGGGGGCATACCTGCGGGCGTTGGTCAGCGCCTCCCGTACGACCCCGTGAGCGACGCCCACCAGCCAGGGCGGCAGACGCCGTCCGGCGAGACACGCGTCCACGTCTACTGTCACCGGCGGTGGACCGGTCGAGGAGAACGTCTCCGCGGCACGCCCCAGCGCCTGCGACAGTTCTTCCTCGGGAGGCGCCTGCGGCGGGGTGGTGCTGCGCAGTACGGAGACCATGCCGCGCATCGAACTCAGCGACTGCGAGGCCGCGTTCTCGATTCCCTCCAGCATCTCGTCGAGCTCCGCGGGATCCTGCTCGCGGCCCTGCTTGGCGGTGAACCGGGCGGCCCTCGTCTGCGTCACGATCGCCGTCACGTGATGGGCGACGAAGTCGTGCAGGTCCCGTGCGTATTCGAGCCGTTGGGCCTCGCGGATGCTCTCCCGCTCCCGCGCCCGCAGCCGGTCCCGCAACCGGAGGCACAGCCCGGCCGGAATCGCGGTGAGAACGCAGAAGATTAGGGCGGTCTCCAGCAGATTCAGATGCTCGGCGTTGACCTCCGACAGCCGCAGCGGCACCAGCCCGACGGCGATACCGGCCGCGGCCACGACGGCCTCCGCCTTCACCGGTCTCAAGTGCCGGACCGCACGGGCGACAAGGGCGAGCAGGGCACACACCTCCAGCAACCCCGGTGTGTGCTCAGGGCGTTGAGACAGATTCGCCGAGACGACGGAGAGCGCCGCCGACGCTGTGACGGCGAGCGCAGCACAGCGGGGCAGCAGTTCCAGGGGCACGGCGAGCGCGGCCCAGCAGAGCGCACCCGTCACGACGGTGGCCGCAGCCGTCGGCAGGAACTCCGTGTCCCACCCTTCGAGGGCGAGGAAACCGAGCAGCACCCCGGTGGTGGTCACGAGGACGACCTGCCGGTGGAGGGGGAGGGAGCTGAACGCGCTGAGCATGACGGAACGGTACGGGAGCCGCACCCCCCTGCACCTCGGCAATTCGGCCGAGATGCACGGGGATGCGCTGCCGTCCGTATCGGCTCAACGGCTGATGTGGAGGGCTCGGGCTGCCCCGCAGCCTACGGTGCGCGTGCGCTGCCGTTCCCGGCCGTGCTGGTCGCCGTTTTGTCCGCCGGGCCCTGGCCGCGGATCCCGGGGCCCGGTCCGGGTCCGGATCCGTGATTCACCGTCAATAGAAGGCAGTTCGTGAGGACGAGGTCCTTCGCGAGAGAGGGCCGGGAGTCCACCGGCCTACAGGGACGGGCAGTGAGGGCGTGCGCCGAGCACGCTCGTCACCCGGGCCCCGGGAGCGGCGCGCCACCGGACCGAGCGTCCGGCGGGTCAACGGGAGCGGGCGGCCTGCGCGACGGCGATCACGGCCTGCTCCAGCGCGTACTCCGGGTCGTCCCCGCCGCCCTTGACCGCCTCGTCTGCCGCCGCCACCGCACGCAACGCCGTGGAGACTCCGTCCGCCGACCACCCACGCATCTGCTGACGGACCCTGTCGACCTTCCAGGGCGGCATGCCCAGTTCGCGCGCCAGGTCGCCGACACGCATGCCGCGAGGCGCGGAGGCCAGCTTGCCGATGCCGCGTACGCCTTGCGCCAGCGCGCTGGTGATCAGCACGGGGGCGACGCCGGTCGCCATCGCCCAGCGCAACGTCTCCAGTGCTTCTGCCGCACGGCCCTCCACGGCGCGATCGGCGACGGTGAAGCCGGAGGCCTCGGCCCGCCCGGTGTAGTAGCGGGCGACGACGGCCTCGTCGATGGTGCCCTCGACGTCCGCAACCAACTGGTTGCAGGCGGAGGACAGTTCACGCAGATCGCTGCCCACGGCGTCGATGAGCGCCTGGGCCGTCTCTGGTGCCGCCGATCTGCCGAGCCGGCGGAATTCGCCCCGTACGAACGCGAGCCTGTCGGCCGGCTTGGTCAGCTTGGCGCACGCCACCTCGCGCGCACCGGCCTTGCGCGCCGCATCGAGCAGCCCCTTGCCCTTGGCTCCTCCCGCGTGCAGCAGGACGAGTGTGATCTCCTCGGCCGGGGCGGCGAGATAGGCCTTCACGTCCTTGACGGACTCCGCCGAGAGATCCTGCGAGTCGTACACGGCGACGACCTTGCGCTCCGCGAAGAGGGACGGGCTGGTCAGCTCGGCCAGTGTGCCCGGCTGGAGGTCCGCGGAGGCGAGCTCGCGCACATCGGTGTCCGCGTCGGCGGCACGTGCCGCGGCGACCACCTCGCGCACCGCCCGCTCCAGCAGGAGCTCCTCCTGTCCCACCGCGACGGTGACAGGGGTCAGCGGGTCGTCCGTCGTCTTCTTCTGCGTGCCGGCCATCGCGGAACAGCATCCCACGGCGCACTGACACTCCTGGCCGGAGCAGAATGCCGGTGTGACGGACGTACGACACATCCTGGTGCTGCCCGACCGCGACGCCGCCGAAGAGGTCGCTGAGGAGCTGATCCAGCGCTTCGAGGGGCCGCACGAGGAGCCGCAGCTGGTGCGGGAGGCGCTGGCGGGTGAGGACGACGCCGAGGACGCCCAGTGGCTGGTGGTCCTCGAGGCCGCGCATGGACGGTACGACCCGAAGCTGCTGGACGCGCTCGCTGACGAGTACGACGGCTGGCTGGAGTGGGACTGAGAGCAGCGCCGGGCCGATGCCGCCGAGGCTGCCGGGAGGCGCGAGGAAGCCAGGGCCTTTGCCTCTGAGGCAAAAGATTTGCCTCAGAGGCATCCCGTAGGGCTCCATGGACATATGCACTCCACAGACGGAGGCCCCGCGAGCGGCGTGCCCTCCGTGGCACCCAACCTCCGGCAGCGGCGCCGCGCAGCCGGACTGACTCTCGAGGCAGGGGCCTCGCGTGCCGGTCTCTCCGTCGCACACCTGTCCCGGCTGGAGACGGGCCAACGGCAGCCGTCGCTTCCCGTGCTGCTCACATTGTCCCGCTGCTACGGCACGACGGTCTCCGACCTCCTCGGCGAGACGCCGCCCGGGCACTCGCCCGTGGTGCGTGGCGACGAGGGCCAGGCGCCCCGTGCCGGCGGGTGGCTCTACCGGGCGGCGGGAAACCCGGGGCGCGCGATGCAGGCTCTGCGCGTGACGGTGCCTGTGGCCGCGCAGGACAGCCTGGTCCGGGTGCACCCCGGAGAGGAATGGCTCCACGTCCTCACCGGGCGGCTGGCGCTCGGCCTGGGCAGCGCCGACTACGTGCTCGACCCCGGTGACTCTGCGCACTTCGACTCGCTCGTCCCCCACCGCATCTCGGCCGCCGGGGATGACGCAGTCGAAATGCTCTTCGTCCACACGCTGCTGCGCAGTCCCGCCTCCGAGATGTGCATCGGCGGCGGACGCCCACACGATGAAGGTGACCGACCATGAGCCAGGGCCACTTCGACGATCGCAGGCGGGCAAATGAGCGGATCCCGCGGGGGCTCGCCGTTCGTCTCTTCATCTACCTCGTGGCGGGCCACCTCTTCGCCGGATTCCTCTGGCTCCTGTTCGAGGTGGGCGCGAGCAGGCGGTGATCCGCACGTTTGGCTACTCGCCCGTCGAAGGTCCGGGCAGGACCGAGCGGGCCCACGGGCGATGGCTCCCCGGGCGCAGGGAAGAACCGCGGCCCCCGCGCACCGCCCCCTCACGTCACTCCCGCTTCCGCCCGAGAGGGCAATGCCCGGTCCCGTCGGGCTCGCAGATCAGCCAGGACGGACGGGAGGCGGGCGTCCTGCGGGCGGTTCATCTCCCGCCGCGTGCTCCGCGACGACGGCCGGGGCACCATTGCCACCCCGGGAATGACCCCGTATCCGCGGGCCCGTCACCGCCAGCGCGCCGCTGCGGTCCGTGCGGCGGACCAGGGCGCCCGCCGCTTGGAGCGCGGCGACGGTCCGCGGCGCGGGGTGACCGTACGGGTTGTCCGCACCGCAGCTGATCAGGGCGATGCGTGGACGGAGCCGCGCCAGCAGCCGCGCGTCCTGGTAGGCGGAGCCGTGGTGTGCGACTTTCAGGACGTCCACGGACGGCAGGGCCGGGTAGGCCGCCAACAGGCCGCTCTGCGCGCCCGGTTCGAGGTCTCCGGGCAGCAGCAGGGACATCCCGCCCGTGCGGAAGAGCAGCGTGATGCTGGCGTCGTTGGCCTCCTCGGGCCGGAGCATGGCCGGTGCGGACCCCGGCCGACCTGGCCACAGTGCCTGCCAGGACAGTTTCCCCACGTGCCGTCGCTCGCCCGCCGTCGAGCCGATGACGCGGACTCCGGCACGGGCGGCAGTGCGGCGCACGAACTCCGCCTGCCCGGGCGGCTCTTCGAGCGACGTGATCTGGATCGCCCCGATGCTCCGGCCCTTCAGAACACCCGGCAGACCCGCCACGTGGTCCGCGTGGAAGTGGCTCAGAACGAGCAGCGGGACAGACGTGACACCGAGAGTGCGCAGGCACCGGTCGACGGCCTCCGGGTCCGGGCCAGCATCGACGACCACCGCCTGGTGCGCCACTCCGGTCGCAAGAGCCAGCGCGTCGCCCTGTCCGACGTCGCATGCCACGAGCCGCCACCCGGAAGGTGGCCAGCCGGTGAAGGGCCGTACGAGCGGCACCGGACGCACCACTGCCAGCAGCAGGAGCACCACGCACGCCGCGCACAGCCACGGATGTCTCAGCAGTGCCGACAGCCCTGCTCTCCTGCCCAGAATCAGCACGGCGGCGGTGAGTGCCGCGAGCAGCAGCGCACCCGTCCAGCTGCCGGGCCAGACGATCTCCGCGCCCGGCAGGGCGGCGCCCGTGCGTGCCAGCTCGGCGATGCCCTCGGCGGGCCAACCCCCGAGCCACGCAAGCGACTTGGCGACCGGCATCGCGAACGGCGCCGCAGCCAGGGCAGCGAAGCCCAGCACGGTCGCAGGAGCGACAGCGAACTCCGCGAGGAGGTTGCACGGTACGGCGACGAGGCTGACATGCGACGCCAGCACCACCACCACAGGCGCGCACACGACCTGTGCGGCAGCGGCCGCCGCGAGAGCCTCCGCGAGCCGTCCATTCATCCCCCGGCGCCGCAGGGCCGAGCTCCAGCGAGGCGCCAGCGTGAGCAGCGCGCCGGTGGCCAGCACGGACAGCAGGAAGCCGAAGTCCAGCGCAAGCCGAGGGTCGTGGAGCACGAGCAGCAACACCACAGCGGCCAGCGCGGGCAGCAGGGAGCGCCGCCTCCCGGTGACGAGGGCGACCAGCGTGATCAGGCCGCAGCCGGCAGCCCGTATGACGCTCGGCTCGGGGCGGCAGATGACGACGAAGGCGAGCGTGACCAGTGCGCCGAGGACGGCCGTGGCGCGCAGTGAGATGCCCAGCCGTGGGGCGAGGCCCCCACGCTCGGCGAGATGAGCGGTTCCCGGCGGCCCGATGAGCACTGCCAACATCACGGTCAAGTTCGCACCGCTGACCGCGAGCAAGTGCACCATGTCCGTGACGCGGAAGGCCTCTTCGAGGTCCGGCCGCAGCCGCGAGGTGTCGCCCACGACCAGGCCTGGCAGCAGACCGCGCGCGTCCCCGCTCAGTCCGTCCGCCGCTTGCCGCAGCCCCGCACGCAGGCTGCCGGCGATGCGGTGAAGTTCCGTGGGGCCGTTGACCACGTGTGGCGGCCCGTCGGCCGTCAGGCGGACCACAGCGGCGGCGTCCTGTCCGTGACCCGTGCGCAGGGGCATCGCGAGCCGTGCCTCGGCCCTCAGGCCTGTCGAGGGCAGCAGGCGTTGCCACCGTGCGGGCGGTGGCCCGTCCCGCTGCTGGACGATGACGAGCACCGGCGTACGCACGGAGCGGTCGACGGGCCCGGATGATGTGCCGCGGACCGATGCCGGAGAGCCCCGGGTCGTGACATGGGTGGCCTCGGCACGGAACAGCAGGGCTCCCGGGGTCTGCTGAGCCCCACGCACCCGTGGCCGGATCAGCCGCGGGTCTTCCTTCACGGTCAAGTCCACGATTGCCGTGGCGTGTTGCTCCGCGAGACGCGGCAGCGGCCCCCGGCGCAGGTCCGCCGAGTGGAGAGCCGCTACCCCGCCCCCGGCCGCCGCGCACAGCAGAGCCGCGGCGGCCGTGAACAAAACGGGAGAGCGACTGCCCGGCCCCTCTCGCAGGCCGGTGCGGAACCGCGACAGGGGCTGGGAAGGCGACCCGGCAGCTCCGCCCGGCCGCCATGGCCCGCGTCCCGCCCGTAAGAGCAACAGGGCCGCTCCCAGAACGCATGCCGCCACCCCCACGGCGGCCACGGCACCGGAGACGCCCCACGTCAGCGCCGCGCCGGCCCATGCGGCCAGCGCGAGCGGAACGAGCCGCAGGTCAGCGGTGGCATCCCGCCCCGGAACGGTCCCGCTCCGTGCGGAGCCCGCCGCGAGGGTGCCGGTCACGGGCACGACGCCGCCGGTCATGGGCTCACCTTCGGCCGGATGTCGGCGAAGCGGCGGTCGCCGATGCCGTTGACCTCCTTGAGCTGATCCAGGGAGGTGAAGCCGCCGTGCTCCTCCCGGTACTCCACGATGTGCTGCGCGAGGACAGGGCCGACACCGGGGAGCGTCTCCAACTGCTCCGTGGTCGCGGAACTGAGGCTCACAAGCCCTCGCGACTGTGCGCCACCCGCTGCCGGTCCGCCACTCTGGTCCGCGCCCGTGCCGGCACCCCCTGCACCTGGCCGCGCACCGCTTCCCGGGGACGCTCCCCCAGCGACGATCTGCTCCCCGTCGACCACGCGCCGGGCACGGTTGAGGCCGCTGACATCCGTGCCGGGGCGGACGCCACCGGCCGCCTCCAGGGCGTCGGCGACCCGGGCGCCGTTCGGCAACTTGTAGATACCGGGCCTGCGTACCGTGCCGGAAACGTCCACCACGAGCCGCCCGCCGGGCAGTTGACCGGAGACATTCGAAGCACCCGCCGCAGGGCTCCGCTCTTCCGCCGCCGAGCCCGCAGGGGCCCGCTCCGCCGCGGGTGCCCGCACGGCCTCTGGGCGCCCCGTCCAGAAGTGGTGGACGGCGAATCCGACGGCGACGACGAGCACGACGGCGAGCGCGAGCAAAGTCCTCGGCTCGATCCCGCAGCGCAACTGCACCCACAGCGGGAGCCGTTCGCACAGCGCCAACCGGGCTCTCCCCCAGGCGCCGAGCGTCCCGGCCACGTCCCCAGTCGCGGGTGCTGCCGACTCCGGCGCGGGCCGGGCCCCGTCCCCGACTCCCCTGGCCGCAGCGCCGGTCGGAGCAAGTGCGGAGGGACGCATCGCCGCACGCCGCGCGCGGCTGCGCCGTACGGACTCCCGCGCGCTCGCCATGGCGGCGGCACGCGGCAGCACCACCGCGCCCGGTGTGCCACGGCCACGAGGCGCCGGAGGATCGAGGCCCGTGCCGCCGCCGGGATCGCGACTCCCGGAGTCTTCGTCTTCCCCCGCGTCATCGGCGAGCAGCGACGCGGCCCGTTCCCCAGGCCCGTACGGCAGCGCGTCGTCGGCGGTGCTGCCGTACGGCTCCGACGGGGAGCGACGCCGCCCGCGCCCCGCCCGGGAAGCGTGACCTCGAGGCCCACCGGGCCGCCGCGTGGAATCCGACCCCGCGACTGCACCGGGCGGGGAGCCGGGCCGGCTCCGGGACCGGCGACGCGGCCGCGCGCCAGTGTCTGTGGGGACAGCGTCCCTGCGCTGATGACGACCGGCGCGGTGGCGGGAGACGAGACGAGATCGAGTGCTCATGCCGACAGACGCTAGAGACGATCAGCGACCCAATGTGATCTTGCTCAATTCCCGGGGACAACCCATCAGTTGTGGATAACGGCGTCACTCACTTCAGTGAAACGACCGTTCCCAGCAGCCCCGGCCCGGTGTGTGCCCCGATCACGGCGCCCACCTCGCTCACATGCATCTCCCCCAGCCCCGGCACTCGTTCGCGCAGATGCTCGGCCAACTGATCGGCACGTTCCTGTGCCGCGAGATGGTGCACGGCGATGTCGACGTTGGCGTCGCCCGCCCGCTCCACCACGATCTCCTCCAGCCGGGCGATCGCCTTCGACGCAGTCCGCACCTTCTCCAGCATCGTGATCCGGCCGTCCGCCAGCTCCAGGATCGGCTTGACGGCCAGCGCCGAGCCGAGGAGCTTCTGCGCGGCGCCGATGCGGCCGCCGCGGCGCAGATACTCGAGGGTGTCGACGTAGAAGTAGGCAGACATCCCCTCGGCCCGCTTCTCCGCTGCAGCCACGGCCTCGTCGAGGGATCCGCCACCCTCGGCGGTGCGGGCCGCCTCGAGCGCGCAGAAGCCCAGAGCCATGGCCACCAGGCCGCTGTCCACCACCCGCACCGGCACGGGTGCCTCGCGGGCGGCGACGACGGCCGCGTCATAGGTTCCGGAGATCTCGCTGGACAGGTGCAGCGAGACGATGCCCTCCGCACCCCCTTCCGCCACGGCCCGGTACCGCTCCGCGAAGACCGCGGGGCTGGGCCTGGACGTGGTCACCGGACGCCTCCCACGCAGCGCCTCGGCCAGGGAACGCGCCGAGATCTCGTTGCCCTCCTCCAGGGCCCTGTCCCCGAGCACCACGGTCAGCGGCACCACGTCGATCCTGTGCTGCGACAGAGCCGACGCCGGGAGGTAGGCCGTGGAATCGGTGACGATCGCGACCTGGCGTGAGGTGGTGCGGGACATGGAGGGAGGCTACCCGCCGTCTCAGGAGGCGCTCTGCGGACGGCCCTTCTCGATCCCGGGAGGCACGTCCCTCCGCTGCCGCTCCGCGGCCCCCTCGACCTCACGGGCGGCTGGCGCGCTCTCACTGTGCCAGTGGCGCAGGGCGCCGGATTCGATCTCGATCTGCTCACGCAGCGCGCCCAGCGATTCGGCGTCGTAGCGGCTGGTGCGGTCCTGGGCCGCGAAGCGCAGCGAGTCGGCGGACTCCTTGATCCGTGCGACGCGTTCACGAACCTCCGGCATGAGCGCAGCGGTACGTGCCTTGTCCGGCTCGCGTTCCATCAGGAGCTGCATCTCTCCGTCGAGCTGCCGCGCGTGCTCGTGCAAGCGGTCGAGAAGACCGAGCGCTTCCTGAAGGGACGGGTCCCGCGAGATGTCCGACTCCAGAGCCCTGCGCGTACCGTCGATGGACGTACGCAGCTCCAGCCGTCGGCGGGCCAGCTCACCGACCGGGCCGGGCTGTGCGCTCCTCGCGCGCAGCGTCGTCTCCTCGACCGTGCGTCGCACCTGCGTGCCCGTCCGCTCGACGCCGCGCTGCACCGCCCGCGTCACCCGCACCGCAGCGATGACGCCGAAGGTCACGAAGAGCACGAAGAGCAGCGCCAGAACGCCGATGACGAATTCCACGAGCGAGCTCCTTCATCCGTCCACCACGGGCCGTCACTCTCCAGCCTAAACGGACCTGCCGGGCCAGGCGTTCCACGAAGCCCGGACTCTCCCCTCACCGTCCCGTGGGGGACGGCGTACGGGGTGGCCGCACGAGGCAGTGATGCAGCACGACCGCGGGGCCCGGAACGCCTGAGCGCCCGGACCCCGGCGTGCGATGCGCTCAGCCCGGTACGACGTTCACCAGCTTCGGCGCCCGCACGATCACCTTCCGGATGGCCGCGCCGCCCAGCGCACCGACGATCGCCGGCTCGGCCAGCGCCTGCGCCTCCAGATCGGCCTCCGAGATCGACGGGGAGACCTCCAGCCGCGCCTTGACCTTGCCCTTCACCTGCACCACGCAGGTCACGGTCTCGTCGACCAGATACGCGGGGTCGGCGACGGGGAAGTCCTCGTACACGACGCTCTCTTCGTGGCCCAGCCTCCGCCACAGCTCCTCGGCGATGTGCGGTGCCAGCGGGGCGATCAGCAGCAGCATCCGCTCCGCCACCGAGCGCGGCACCTCGCGCACCTTGGTGACGTGGTTGTTCAGCTCGGTGATCTTCGCGATGGCCGTGTTGAAGCGCAGCGCCGCCATGTCCTGCGTGACGCCGTCGATCGCCTTGTGCAGGGCACGCAGAGTGTCCTCGTCCGGCTCCGCGTCGACGACCGTGACCTCACCGGTCGTCTCGTCGACCACGTTGCGCCACAGGCGCTGCAGCAGCCGGTACTGGCCGACGACCGCACGCGTGTCCCAGGGCCGCGAGACGTCCAGCGGGCCCATCGCCATCTCGTACAGGCGCAGCGTGTCCGCACCGTACTCGGCGCAGATCTCATCCGGTGTGACGGCGTTCTTCAGGGACTTGCCCATCTTCCCCAGCAGCCGGCTGACCCGCTCGCCGTTGTGGAAGTACTCGCCGTCGGCCTCTTCCACCTCGGCGGCCGGTACGGCGATGCCGCGGCTGTCGCGGTAGACGTAGGCCTGGATCATGCCCTGGTTGTACAGCTTGTGGAACGGCTCCGCGGAGGAGACGTGCCCCAGGTCGTACAGCACCTTCGACCAGAAACGCGCGTACAGCAGGTGCAGCACGGCGTGTTCGGCGCCGCCGACGTACAGGTCGACACCGCCGTGCGGGATGCCCTCGCGGGGGCCCATCCAGTAGCGCTCGACCCCGGGGTCGACCAGCTGCTCACGGTTGTGCGGGTCCAGGTAGCGCAGCTCGTACCAGCACGAACCGGCCCAGTTGGGCATCGTGTTGGTCTCGCGGCGGAAGCGTCGCGGGCCCTTGCCGTCGCCGAGGTCCAGGGTGACGTTCACCCACTCCTCGTTGCGCGACAGAGGCGTCTCGGGAACGGTGTCGGCGTCGTCGGGCTCGAAGGTCCGCGGCGAGTAGTCGTCGACCTCAGGCAGTTGCAGCGGCAGCATCGACTCGGGCAGCGCGTGCGCGACGCCTTCCTCGTCGTAGATGATCGGGAAGGGCTCGCCCCAGTACCGCTGGCGGCTGAACAGCCAGTCACGCAGACGGAAGTTGACAGTGCCGGCGCCGATTCCGCGGCTCTCCAGCCACTCGGTGATCCGGGCCTTGGCCTCGGTCACGCCCAGCCCGTCCAGCGAGACGTCACCGGTCGAATTGACGATCCTCGCGTCGTACGAGACGAAGGCTTCGTCCCACCGGTCGGTGTCCGTGCCGCGGTCGTCGGAGGGCTCCACCACGCACCGCATGGGCAGTTCGAAGGCACGCGCGAAGGCGAAGTCGCGGTGGTCGTGCGCCGGGACGGCCATGATGGCGCCGGTGCCGTAACCCATCAGCACGTAGTCGGCGATGAAGACGGGGATCCGTTCGCCGTTGACAGGGTTCGTGGCGTAGGCGCCGGTGAACACCCCTGTCTTGTCCTTGGCCTCCGCCTGCCGCTCGACGTCCGACTTCGAGGCGGCCTGCGCGCGGTAGGCGGCGACGGCGGCTGCGGGGTCGGCGTGGCCGCCCGTCCATACATCGTGGGTTCCTTCGGGCCACTCCACGGGCACGACG
This sequence comes from Streptomyces sp. TAA486, assembly GCF_000426165.1. NCBI lineage: Bacteria > Bacillati > Actinomycetota > Actinomycetes > Kitasatosporales > Streptomycetaceae > Streptomyces > Streptomyces sp. TAA486. The sequence goes on from NZ_AUEV01000003.1 coordinate 361,463, forward strand.
CTGTCGACCATGGGATGTTCGGGAGCCAGCACCATGTAGGTCGCGCCGAACAGGGTGTCCTGCCGGGTGGTGAAGATCTCGATCGTGCTGTCGCCCAGCGGGAATTCGACGCGGGCGCCTTCGCTCCGTCCGATCCAGTTGCGCTGCTGCAGCTTGATCGCCTCGGGCCAGTCCAAGCCGTCCAGGTCGGTCAGCAGCCGGTCCGCGTAGGCGGTGATGCGCATGTTCCACTGGCGCAGCTCCGCCTTGAAGACGGGATAGTTGCCGCGCTCGGAGCGGCCCTCGGCCGTGACTTCCTCGTTGGCCAGCACGGTGCCCAGCCCGGGGCACCAGTTGACGGGGGCGTCCGAGGCGTACGCCAGGCGGTACTCGCCCAGGACCTCGGCCCTCTGCACATCGTTCAGTTCGTCCCAGCGGTCGAAGCCCTCCGGCGTCTCACGCTGCCCCGATGCGAACTGGTCGATCAGCGTGCCGATCGGACGTGCCTTGTCCGCCTCGGGGTCGTACCAGGAGTTGAAGATCTGCAGGAAGATCCACTGCGTCCACTTGTAGTACTCCGGGTCGATCGTCGCGAAGCCGCGGCGCTGGTCGTGCCCCAGGCCCAGGCGGCGCAGCTGCGCCTTCATCTGAACGATGTTGGCCTCGGTCGACGCCCGCGGGTGCGTGCCGGTCTGCACCGCGTACTGCTCGGCGGGCAGGCCGAAGGCGTCGAAGCCCAGGGTGTGCAGGACGTTGTGCCCCGTCATCCGCTGGTGGCGGGCGAAGACGTCGGTGGCGATGTATCCCAGCGGGTGACCCACGTGCAGGCCCGCACCCGAGGGATACGGAAACATGTCCATGATGAACTTCTTGGGCTTGGCCACCGCCGCCGGATCGCCGGACAGGTCGCCGTCGCCGGGGTTGGGTGTCTCGTAGGTGCCCTGCTTCTCCCAGAAGTCCTGCCAGCGCGCCTCGATGTCGGCGGCCAGTGCCGCCGTGTAGCGATGGGGAGCCGCGTTCTCCGCGGCGTTCGTGGTCTCGCTCATCGTCCTCAAAGCTCCATCGGTCGTCTCTGCCGAGCGCAAATGAAAAAACCCCTCGCACAGGAGGGGACGCCGCGCCGATTCCGGTCCTTCCGATCTTCGGATCCGGGGACCGGGACTGATCAGCGCGGCCAGCTAAGCAGAAGGCGTGCGGCACGCATGCGGTCAGGGTACCGCAAGGGCCGTGCCCCGTCGTACGGGATTCCCCCGGCCTCCGGCCCACCGGTGAGCTGCTTCACGCCCCTCCGCCGCCCGCGCCCACGAAGTCCGTGCCCGCACCACCGAGTTGCCCCACCGGAGCCCGAACCCGGCCAGTGCGCCATCCAGAGAGCGCAGCCCCGCCAGGAAGAGCAACGGTCAACCCCAGCCACACCGGGGTGCAGCCCCCGCAACAGACAGCCAGGATCAAACCTCGGCCACGACGGGGCGAGAGGGCGAAACCCCAGCCACGACGGGGCGCAGGGGCGCAGCCCCGCAAAGAGCCAGGATCAAACCCCAGCCACGACGGGGTGCAGGGGGCGCAGCCCCCGCAAAGAGCCAGGATCAAGCCCCAGCCACGACGGGGCGCAGGGGGCGCAGCCCCCGCAAAAGGGGGTCGCAGGGGGCGCAGCCCCCGCCGGGGGTGCGGGTGGCGGAGCCCCCGCCCCGCGAGGCGAAGCCTCGCAAAATCAAAGAGGGCGACCCCGTCCGCGCTCTCCGCGGACACAGATCACCCTCGCACTCGTGGAGCTAAGGAGAATCGAACTCCTGACCTCTTGCATGCCATGCAAGCGCTCTACCAACTGAGCTATAGCCCCGATACTGGTCCGCCGGGGTTCGCCCCTCGGCGGCGTCGCCAACCTTACACGGCCTCTGCCACGTTCCGCCAAATCCGTTTCCCGCCGCCTCTCGCGGTCGGGCTCCCGGCCTGACTGGCCGACGGGTACTGTCGACGCCCTCCCCCGCCCGCCGTCCGCCTCTCCCACGATCACGACTCCGGAGCCCGCACCGCCGTGAGCGCACTGCAGCAGTTCGCACAGAGCAGGTTCCGAGGCCGTAGCCCGCTCATGGCCGTCGTACTGCGGCGACCGGTACTGATCGCTTCCGGTGTCTGCCTGATCTCCTTCGCCGCGTTCTGGACGGCCCAGCGGATCAGCGGCGTGTCCCTGATCGACGTCATGGTCTACCGGGCGGAGGGCTGGACCGTGCGCACCGGTGGCGATCTGTATGCGATGCGTGCCACGTACGCGGATCTCCCCACCACATATCCGCCTTTCGCGGCACTGCTGTTCGTGCCGTTGACGCTGCTGGACGTCGCGGCGATGCGGACGGCGGCGACCGCCGGCAACCTGATCCTGCTGGTGGCGGTCGTCCATCTCTCCTTCCGGCTGATCGGGCGCTCCTCCCGGTCGTCCCGCTTCGCCGACCTGCCGCGTCCCGCTGCCGTGCTGCTGATCTCGGCCGTGCTCGTGTGGTGCGAGCCGCTGTGGACGACGCTGCGCTACGGGCAGATCAACCTGCTGCTGACGGCACTTGTGCTGTGGGACCTCTCGCGCCGTCCCGGTCACCGCTTCGCGGGTGCGGGCATCGGATTCGCCGCGGGGATCAAGCTGACACCGGCTCTGTTCGCGGTCTTCCTCGCGCTGTACGGCACGGTGCGGGCCGTGCGCGGCAGCGGCCGGGCGGCCGCGTGGAATCACCAGTTGCGGCAATCGGCCGTCGCCGCGGGGGCGTTCGCCGGCACGGTGCTGCTGAGCGCGCTGGTTCTGCCGTACGACTCGCGGCGGTTCTGGTTCGACGCCCTCTTCCGGTCGGACCGCGTCGGGCATACGGAGATCACCGACAACCAGTCGCTGCGCGGGGTCGTCGCCCGGTTGCTGCACACCGGCGAACCGGGCTGGCCCTGGCTCCTGGCCGCGGCCCTGGTAACCCTGGCCGGTCTGGCCGTCGCCGTCGCGGCGGCCTCGGCGGGCAGCCGGCGGCTGCCGTACGCACCGGCGTGGGCGGCTCTGGCGTGTGCCTTCACGGCTCTGCTGGTGAGCCCCGTCTCGTGGTCGCATCACTGGGTGTGGTGCGTTCCACTCGTCATGCTGCTGGTCACCGAGGCGCTGGAGCGCGAACGGGCCCTGTTGTGGCGGGCGTCGGCCGCGGCCGCGATGCTGCTGTTCTGCTCGTACGCGCTGTGGTTGGTTCCGCACGGTGAACCGGGCCCGGTGAAGCCCGAACTCCACCAGACGGCGGGTGAGATGGCCCTCTCGGCGCTCTATCCGGCCGGTGGCCTGGGCTTTGTGGCGCTGACAGGTGTGCTGGCGGTCCGGGCCCTGCGCAAGCCCGCCCCTTACGAGCCGGACCGTGTCGCCAATCCCGCCGCGTCACCAACAGGTTGACCCTCGGGGTGTGCGGTCAGGCGGTCACGAAGGAGTAGAAGCGCTTCAGGGTGCAGTGCTCGTCGAGCAGGCGGCCGTAGATGGGCTCGCCGTCCAGCTCCCGGTATGTCTCGATCGGATCGCCCTTTATGATCAGCGCCCTCGCGCAGTCCTCACACCAGAACTGGAACTCGGGGTTGACCGGTTCCATGTCGCGGACAACGGGCGTACCGCTGCCGCACCAGTCGCACTTCCGGCTGTGTGCACCCATCAGTCATCAGCCCCAGCTGTGGCCGCAGGTCGTGCACACGTAGGAAACTCCTCCATTGTCGCCGAGCATCTGGGCAACGTCCGATGAACCGCATGCCGGACACAGCAACGTCCGTGATGACACCGCTGCCGGACCGATGGCTGGGCTTGTGCCTGGACGAACCGAATGCCGACCGCCCTCGACGAGGACTTCTGCCGACATCGCACGCGCCCTCCCTCGGCCTTCCCCCCTCCGGCCATCACGATTCTGCCACGTTCTCCCATTGCTCAGGAGACCTGGTCGGCGATAGGGGGCGGACCGTGTTGTGAGGCGAAGCCTCGCAGAGTCGACGGAACCGGACCCATTCCGGTTCCGGCCTGCGCCTCACCAACCGTGCCCGCGGCGGCGGGCCCATCGGGGAACGTCCGGCACACCCCTGGTTGTTCCGGGTCCGAACCCCACGAGAACCCCACATTTGTGTCCATGACCCACCATGAACCCGCGGCGCACCGCGGTCGATTGCGGGACGACGACCTCAACCACACCGGGCGCGCAGGGGGTCGGACGCCCCCCACAACGGAAAGCGAGGATCAAGGACCAGCCACGACGGGGCGCAGGGGCGCAACCCCCTGCAAAAGGGGCCGCAGGTGGCGGAGCCCCCGCCGGGGGTGCGGGGGCGGAGCCCCCGCACCCCGAGGCGCAGCCTCGCAAAAACAACGAGGGCGACCCGGTCCGCGCTCTCCGCGGACACAGATCACCCTCGCACTCGTGGAGCTAAGGAGAATCGAACTCCTGACCTCTTGCATGCCATGCAAGCGCTCTACCAACTGAGCTATAGCCCCGGGCAGTTCACGCACCGGCCGGACGTGGCACGGCCTCGTGAACGGGAGGAAGCCTAACCCGTGACCAGGCCGGATGGGAAATCAGCGAGGCCTGGATCAGTCGTCGTCGCCGAGCACCGGCTGCGGGAGTGTGCCCGCGTTGTGCTCCAGCAGCCGCCAGCCTCGCAGGCCCTCACCGAGCACGGACCAGCAGCAGTTGGAGAGCCCGCCGAGCGCTTCCCATGTCTGGGGTACGAGGCCGAGCAGCCGTCCGATGGTCGTGCGGATGGTGCCGCCGTGACTGACGACGACCAGCGTGCCTCCGGGCGGAAGCTTCTCCGCGTTCCGCTCCACGACGGGGGCGGCCCGGTCGGCGACCTCGGTCTCCAGCTCACCGCCGCCGCGCCGCACCGGTTCGCCGCGCTTCCATGCCGCGTACTCGTCGCCGTACCTCTCGACGATCTCCTCGTGCGTGAGGCCCTGCCACGCGCCCGCGTAGGTCTCACGCAGTGCCTCGTCGTGCATCACGTCGAGCCCGGTGATGGAGGCGAGCTCGGCCGCCGTGTCGGCGGTACGGCGCAAGTCGGAGGCGAGGATCGCGTCGGGCCGCAGGGCGGCCAGCAGGCGGGCGGAGCGGCGCGCCTGCTCCAGGCCTGCCGGGGTCAGCTCGATGTCGGTGGAGCCCTGGAAGCGGCGCTCGAGGTTCCAGGCGGTCTGCCCGTGCCGCCAGAGCACGACCCTGCGGTCGCGGCGCACCGTCGGCCCGGGGGTCACGGCAGGCGCCGTCACCGCAGTCCTTCGCTTCCGTCCCGCTCCGATGCCCCGTACGGCGCGGAGGCGTCCGTCGGGCCGTCGCCGTCGCCCCTGCCGGCCGCCGCCTCCTGCACGGCGTGCTCGCGGCCCTTGCCGTGCGTCGCCTTGGCGTCGTCGGGCAGGTCGAGCTCGGGGCAGTCCTTCCAGAGCCGTTCCAGGGCGTAGAAGACCCGTTCCTCGCTGTGCTGGACGTGCACCACGATGTCGACGAAGTCGAGGAGAACCCAGCGGCCGTCCCGCTCGCCCTCGCGGCGGGCCGGCTTGGCGCCCTGCTCCTTCAGCAGCCGCTCCTCGATCTCGTCGACGATGGCCTTGACCTGGCGGTCGTTGGGTGCGGAGGCGAGCAGGAAGGCGTCGGTGATGGCGAGCACGTCGCTGACGTCGTAGGCGACGATGTCGTGCGCGAGCTTGTCCGCGGCCGCCTGGGCGGCGGCGTCGATCAGCTCGATGGAACGGTCCGTGGCGGTCACAGGCAAAGCTTTCGCATCGGGAGCAGCGGTCATGTGTGCGTATCAGAACAAGGATCTCACGCCCGGCCGGGGACTCTCACTCCTTGTAGTCCCGGCCCAGCACGACCGCCACATCCGCGTTCGCCGCTCCCTTGCCCTTGCGCACGGCGTTCCCGGGCAGGCCGAGGGTCTTGGCCACTTCCTCCGCCTTGGCCTTGTACTTGCCGTCGGAGTACGTCACCTGGGACCGGGCCTGCGCCTTGTCGCCTGCACCGCCCTTGACGACGGTGTAGCCGCTGTTGACCAGTGCCGCGGACGCCGTGTCGTCGCTGCCGCCCTTGCCGCTGGCGTTGACGATCTTCACCCTGGGTGCCGCGTCGGGGTCGGTGTTCTTGACCGTGCCGCCGAGCACCTGCTTCACCAGGCCCTCGCTCGTACCTTCGCTGAGCGTGCCGTTGGCCCTGACGGGCAGCACCTGCGTCTTGTACGCGCCGCCCTTCGCCTGGCTCGCCAGCTTCGCCAGGGAGGCGCCCAGTTCGGGCTCCGGCAGGGACGGGTCGGGGATCTGGCCGAGGGTCTCCACCGTCCTCGTCGCCGACTTGGAGTCGCTGGAGAGCTTCCGCAGTGTCTGGTGCATGACCTCGCCGAAGCGCTCCAGCTGACGCGTCTGGGGCTCGCCCTTCCCGCGGTAGGTCGCGTAGCCGACCGCCGCGCGCCCGTCCAGGGTCTGCGCCCTGCCGCGCTTGACCAGCGGTTCGTCGCCCTTCTTCTCGCCGGGGACGGTGGCATTCGCGTCGATCTTGATGCCGCCGACCAGCTCGACGAGGTTCTCCAGGTACGGGGTGTCCAGCCGCCAGCTGCCCTTGATGTCGGCGCCCAGGAGCGTTCCGAGGGCCTCCCTGGTGGGAGCCGTTCCCTCGTCCTCGACCGCCTTGGCAAGGGTGGTCGTCGTACCGTTCTCGCCGGAGACGGCGAGCGAGTTCGGGAGCAGGACCGTGTTGCCGCGCTTGGCGTCGACGTTGTCCACGAGCAGCGCGGTCGAACTGCCGCCGCCGTTCAGCGAGCGCAGATGCACGACGATCACGTCGCGCTGCTGGCCGGCCGCCGTGGCGGCGCCGCCCTTGTCCCCGTTCAGGTCCGGCAGCTTGCCCGCGTACCAGAGGTAGCCGACGCCGCCGGCCGCGATCATGACGAGGGCCACGACGAGGAGGACGATGCGGTTGCGGCCGCGGCGCTTGGCCTCCTCGCGGCGCTCGGTGCGGCTCTCGCTGAACTTGAGCCAGTCGATGACGTCCTCGGAGTCGTCCGCCTGCTCCTCGACGAAGGAGAACTCCTCCGTGCGGTACCCGCCGTCGGAGCCCTGGCCCTGGCCGCCCGCCTGTGCGCGGTCGCCGGTCAGGCCCGCGCCCGCGGGTGCCTGCTGCTGCGGGATCCACTCCTGCTGTGTGTGCTGCTGCGTCTGGGGCTGCGGCACCGGGTTCTGCGGGTACGGGTTCTGCGGGTACGGCTGCGGCGGCGCCTGCTGTCCGTACGCGCCGTAACCCTCCTGTCCGCCGCGCCCGTCGTAGGTGTCGTAGCCGTAGCCCTGCGGTTCGGGCTGCCCCGGTTGCGTCGACTGGCCCGGCTGTGCGGTCTGCTGCCCGTACGGCCCGCTCTCCTCGTAGCCGTAGACGGGCTGCCCGTGCTCGTCGTAGCCGAGGAACCGGGGCTCCTCGGGCGGCTGCCGGCCCTGCTGCTGCCCGTACGGGTCGTATCCGTAGCGCTCGTTCATGTGTGGGGCGCCTCCTCCCCGTACAGCCCCCGCTTGTTGATGTAGCGCACGACGCCGTCCGGGACCAGATACCAGACGGGGTCTCCCCGCCGGACCCGCGCACGGCAGTCCGTCGAGGAGATGGCCAGCGCCGGGACCTCCACCAGCGACACTCCTCCGTCCGGCAGGCCCGGATCGGTCAGCGTGTGCCCGGGCCGGGTGGCGCCGATGAAGTGGGCCAGGGAGAACAGCTCGTCGGCGTCGCGCCAGCCCAGGATCTGGGCGAGGGCGTCCGCGCCGGTGATGAAGAAGAGGTCCGTCTCCGGGTTGGCGGCTCGCAGATCACGCAGTGTGTCGATGGTGTAGGTGCGGCCACCGCGGTCGATGTCGATGCGGCTGACCGAGAACTGCGGGTTGGAGGCCGTCGCGATGACCGTCATCAGATAGCGGTCCTCGGCGGGCGAGACCTGCTGGTGGCTCTTCTGCCACGGCTGCCCGGTCGGTACGAAGACGACTTCGTCGAGGTGGAAGCGCGTGGCCACCTCGCTGGCGGCGACGAGGTGCCCGTGGTGGATCGGGTCGAATGTCCCGCCCATCACTCCCAGCCGCCGCTTGCCGGTGCCGGGCACTATGTCCTCTCCCATGCGAGCCGACCTTATCCCCTCGTTCCGCGCTCCGCTGCTCCGCCCGTACGACGCGTGGGCCACGGGCACGACACGACGAGGCGACGTCCAGGAGTTACGGGACGCCCGGGAGGGCAGCGGATCGCGTGAGGGTCAGCGGTCCCGGTTGAAGCGAGTGGTGATCCACAGCAGGAGAAGCAGAGCCAGCAGCGCGCCGCCACCGGTGATGTAGGGAAGCACGGGGTCGTGCTCGCCCGCGTGCTCGCCCCCCTCGGAGGCCAGAGCGGCGAAGGCGTGGTGGGCGGTGCTGGGAAGCGTCATCTCGGCAGGACCTATCCACTGTGAGCCGGACAGTACGTTGTGTGCTGCACATCGTATGCGGGGGCTGTCGGCGGGCCGACGGCACCTCTCGCTTCCTCTCCCGGCCTCGGCTGTCGTTGGGCTGTCCGCAGGGGAACTCACCTTCGCCCGCGCCGCCGTACCCGGCCCCGCATCGCGCTCGTCCGTCGCCTCCACGCAACCTTCCGGGGGCCCGGCGACGTCTCCTCCCCACGTCCGGGGTTTCCCATCGGACGCGTTCGCCCCGGGGATTCCGGTTCCGAGCGCCTAGGCTGACCTCAATCCACCGCGAACAGTGGTGAAGCGACAGGGGGAACGCAATGAGCGACAACGCAGGCACCGAGCGGCTGCCCGGCCGCAACCGGCGCCGCTTCCCGGGGATCTCCTCCCGGGCGTACGAACATCCCTCGGACCGCTCGGCGCTCGTCGCGCTGCGCAAACTGAGCGGTTTCGACTCCGTCTTCAAGGCACTGAGCGGGCTGGTGACCGAGCGCAGCCTCAGGCTGCTCTTCCTCGCCAACTCGGTGCGCGTCAACGACGAGCAGTTCGCGCATCTCAACTCGATGCTGCGGGACGCCTGTTACATACTGGACCTGGAGAAGGTCCCGCCGATGTACGTCAGTCAGGACCCGAATCCGAACGCGATGTGCATCGGGCTCGACGCACCCGTCATCGTCGTCACCACGGGTCTCGTCGAGCTGCTGGACGAGGAGGAGATGCGGACGGTCATCGGCCACGAGGTGGGCCACGCCCTCTCGGGGCACGCCGTCTACCGCACCATCCTGCTCTTCCTGACGAATCTCGCGCTCAAGGTCGCGTGGATCCCGCTGGGCAACGTCGCGATCATGGCGATAGTGACGGCGCTGCGGGAGTGGTTCCGCAAGTCGGAGCTTTCGGCGGACCGTGCGGGGCTGCTCGTCGGGCAGGATCTGCAGGCTTCGATGCGCGGGCTGATGAAGCTCGCCGGCGGCAACCACCTGCACTCGATGAACGTGGACTCCTTCCTCGCGCAGGCCGAGGAGTACGAGTCGGGCGGCGACATCCGCGACTCCGTGCTGAAGATCATGAACGTGCTGCCGCGCAGCCACCCCTTCACCGCGGTGCGTGCGGCCGAGTTGAAGAAGTGGGCCGAGAGCCGCGACCACCAGCGCATCATGGACGGCCACTACGACCGGCGTGAGGACGACAAGCAGACGTCGGTCTCCGACTCGTTCAAGCAGTCGGCCGGCCACTACACGGAGTCGTTCAAGAACAGCAAGGACCCGCTGATGGGTCTCGTCCGCGACATCGCGGGCGGCGCCGGCGACCTGGGCGGCAAGCTGCGCGACACCTTCACCGGAAAGAACACGGGGAGCAGCGGCGGCAACGGCGAGAGCGGCGGCGGCAACTCGGGCGGCGACAGGTCCAGTTAGAGCGGCAGCTCGAATCTCCGTCAGCACGGGCCCGGCACGCGGGAGTTCGTACTGGCCTCACTTACCGGCCCTGAAGTCCGCCGGTGTGGCTAGTCGTCCTTCTTCGCGGCCGGGCTCGGCTGTGAGCTGGTGGAGAGCACACCGCACAGCGAGGCCGAGGACCGTCCGCGCGCGTACGGGTCTGTGCCGGCCGCCCCGTCATCCTTGGCCTTCTCGCCGGCCAGCAGCGGCGCGAGCGCGCCCGACATGTCGGCGGAGCAGGGCAGCGGCCCGGCGCGCATCGACACCTGAAGCACGCTCAGTTGCTGCCGCCTCAGGTCCTCGCGGTCGACCTGGAAGCGCACTTCGCGCCGCACCGTGAACAGGGACGAATTCTTCGCGGCGTTCTGTCCCTCCCCCTCGTCCGTCGCCCGCACCGCGTAGACGAAGACGTGGTCCGCGACGACTTCCAGTGCGTCGGGGCCCGCCTCCTGCACGGTCATGGTGCCGTTGACCCGGACCCCCGCGTCGGCGAGCGCCGTCTTCGACGGGTCGAAGCGGACCATCCAGCCCGTCGCGGAGTGCCGCCCGTCGTTGCGCGGATGGTCCATGCTCTGGTCGAACTGCTCGTGCTGCACAGGGTCGAGCATTATCCGCACGTCACGGACGCTGTTCCCGCTCAGCACGGACGGGTCGAGCGAGCTGGTGACGATGTACTCCTTGGCGGCTGTCAGGGACGACAGCACCTGGCTCTCGGAGAAGTGCCGGGTGCGGCGCACGGGCGGCAGCGTCACGCCGTCGGCCCCGGCGCGGAACTGTGCGGCCGGGCTGTGCTGGAAGAGGTCCGCGGGCGTGGCGCCCGGCACTTCGTCACGGGGCGCCAGGGGAAGCAGCGCGTTGCGCATCGGTTCGGCGGGCGGTTCGGGCGGAGCCTGGTAGGGGTTGCGGATTCCCATGTAGATCGCCGTGCCGAAGGCGAGGACGATCAGCAGCACCAGGACGATGCCCTGCCGGGAGGCGGTGATGGAACCCCGGGCGTAAGTGCCGTTCTGCTCCTCGTCGGTGACGTCGCCGGGCGGCGAGAAGGCACGGTTGCGTACGGCGGCGTGCTCCTCGTCCTCCATGCGCTCGCGCGCGGAGTACTCCTGGAGCCGCGCAGCCTTGATGAAGGACTCATCGAAGACGACGGATCGGTAGTCGTCGCGATACTCGTCGTCGCCCCCGGACGCGTCGTCGGGTGTTCCCTCTGGGGGGTTGCCTCGCCCGGCCATACCAACAGAGTAGGTCCGCCCGGCTCTCCGTAAACGCTTCGGTGCGCCGACAACCCGGCAGATGCGCGTGTTCGTGAACACCTTGTCGCCCCGGCGTGACGAGCCGGTGACCGTGCGGTCCGTACGGCGTGCACCCGTACGCGCGCCGGGCGGCCGGCCTCAGCCGGACTTCGGCTGCGCGGGGACGTCAGGCGTTCGCTGCGCGCCGTCCTGGTCCTTGCCGGAGGAGTCGACGTCGGTCGTCGCGGGCGGAGGCGAAGGGTCCTGCCGTTGCTGCGACGTGCCCCGGTAGACCGCGCCGAGCGCGAGGGCGACCATGCCGATGCCCATCACCAGGGCGAGCAGCCACGCGACGGGCCGCTGCCACCGCATGTGGCCGCGGTAGACGCGGCGGCGCGGGGCGGCGCCATGCTTGCCGCGCCCGGAACGACGGTTGTCGGAGCGGCGTTCGCCGGGGCGGCGGTAGTCGGAACCGTGCTCCTCCCCCAGGTCGAAACGGGGGTCATAGCGGCGGTTGATGCCGAATCGGATGTACTGCCCGTACTGGTCCTGCTGGTCGTAGTCGACAAATCGGCCGTACTGGTACGGGGCGTAATGGCCGGTGTCGCCGAAGGAGTTGGGGTTGTAGTTGTACGGCCCGTACGGCCCGAACGACTCGTGCGGCCCGTAGTGGTCGTACTCGTCCCCCTCGGACGACTCCAGGTACTCGGTGTAGTCGGAGCGGTCGAAACGCCCCTCGTCATCGTCGTCGTCCGGATCCTCCGCGCCGGCCAGCCCGTCCGGGTCGCCGGCTCCTTCCGGATCGTCCTCGTCCAGGCTGAACTCGCCCTCGGTGCCCGGCGCGTACCCATAGCCGTCCTCGAAGCCGCGGACAGTCTCGCTCTCGGCGTGCGACTGCGCGGCCGCCAATATGCGTTCGACGGCGGTGGGCTCGTGAATGACCGCGGACCGTACGAAGTCCTCGTCGAGCACCAGGGCGGCGAACTCCTCGTCCGCAGCCCCGTAGCGGTACTCGGGCTCCTCGCCGTCCGGGAACGGCTGGCCCCCCACGTCGTCCGGCACGCTGTCAGCGTAGACCTTTGTGGTCAATAAGGGCAGGGAGAAGCGGGATTCCGTCAGAACATGCGCAACCGCCCCCATGACGGCCCCGCATGCACTAGCCGCGGGTGTGACCGTCCCCCGTGACCACGTACTTCGTGGAGGTCAGCTCCGGGAGGCCCATCGGGCCGCGAGCGTGCAGCTTCTGCGTGGAGATGCCGATCTCGGCCCCGAAACCGAACTGGCCGCCGTCCGTGAAACGTGTGGACGCATTGACCATCACGGCGGTCGAGTCGACCAGCGATGTGAAGCGGCGCGCAGCCGCGGTGTCGCGGGTGACGATCGCCTCCGTGTGACCCGAACTCCACTCGCGGATGTGCCGCACCGCGGCGTCCAGTGACGGCACGACAGCTGCGGCGATGTCGTACGAGAGGTACTCGGTGCCCCAGTCCTCGTCGGTGGCGGGGACGACCTGCGCGCCCGCCTTCTGCCACGCCTCGTCGCCGTGCACCGTCACGCCCGCCTCGGCGAGGGCCTCCACGGCGAGCGGCAGGAACTCCGCCGCCACACCTTCGTGCACGAGGACGGTCTCGGCGGAGTTGCAGACACTGGGGCGCTGCGCCTTGGAGTTGACGAGGATCGCGACGGCGGTCTCGAGGTCGGCGGCCTCGTCGATGTACACGTGGCAGTTGCCGACACCCGTCTCGATGACGGGGACGGTGGACTCCTCGACCACGGAACGGATGAGCGAGGCCCCGCCCCGCGGAATCAGCACGTCCACCAGGCCGCGGGCGCGCATGAGATCACGCACGCTGTCCCTGCTCTCACCCGGCACGAGCTGCACGGCGTCGGCGGGCACGCCGGCACCGGCGACGGCGTCACGCAGCACCTCGACGAGGGCACCGTTCGAGGCGTACGCGGAGGAGGAGCCGCGCAGCAGTACCGCGTTGCCGGACTTCAGGCACAGCGCGGCGGCGTCGACCGTGACGTTGGGGCGTGCCTCGTAGATGATCCCGACGACGCCGAGGGGGACGCGCACTTGGCGCAGTTCGAGCCCGTTGGGCAGCGTCGAGCCGCGCACGACCTCGCCTACGGGGTCGGGAAGGGCGACCACGTCGCGCACGTCGGAGGCGATGGCCTCGATGCGCTCCGGCGTGAGCGTCAGGCGGTCGACGATGGCGTCCGGCGTCCCGGCGGCACGGGCCTTGTCGATGTCGGCGGCGTTGGCGGCGACGATCTCGTCCGTACGGGCGACGAGCGCGTCGGCGACGGCGAGCAGCGCCGCGTCCCGTGCCGTGCGCGGCAGCGGGGCGAGTTCGGCGGCGGCCTCCTTCGCGCGGCGGGCGGTCTCGGTGACGGGCGAATTCTGCGTTGCGCTCATGTCTTCGAGCTTAACGACGGGCGCGGCGGCGGTGCCCCGCCGTCCACCGTGCGGGACGGCCGCCGGACCCCCGTACCGGCGACCGTCCCCTTCCCCCCCCGGCTGCGCCCCTGTCAGACCCGCACGCAGCTGATGCGCAGGACGACGTCCAGGTGGCGCCCGGCCATCCCGGGAGACGCGGTCACCCCGAAATCCTTGCGGTCGACACGGGCCGTGGCGCGGACGGTGAACCCCCGCGGCGTCACCGCGCACTCCCCGGCCGTCAAGCTCACGAGCGTGCTGACGCCCGACGCTGTGAGCGTCCCCGTGATGCGCGCCCCGTCCGCCGTCTCCTCCAGGGCGTCGGCGTCGAATGAGATGAGAGGGTGCCGATCGGCATCGAGGAACCGCCGCGATCGCACGGCGGCGTCCCGTGAGCGGTTCCCCGTGTCGAACCCTGCCGCCGCGATCTCCGCGTGGATCCGGGAGGTGGCGAGCGGCTCGGTGACGTCGACGGTCCCCGCCCGGATGGCGAACGTGCCGCTCACCGGCAGAAGCCCGAAGACGTGCCGGGTGGTGAACTCGAGCACGGAGCTGACGGTGTCGATCTCGTAGCGGCCCGGCCCGGGCGCCCTGGGAGCCGTCCTGCTGCGTTCCTGTTCGGTTTCCATGCCCTCAGTGGACGCCGGCGGGACCATGCCGCGGCAGGGCGGACCGTCGGCTCCGTGTAAGACGGAAGGCCGCCGGGCGCGGGAGGCATACGACTTTCGTAGGGTGCCTCACCCGCCGATCGTTCCGGGTCGCCGCACGACGAACTCCCTGCGCCACGAGCTGACATACCGTGATGCCATGACAAAGGGGCGGTGTGGACCGTGGCACAGCCTGAGCCGTCACCGCAGGACTGTGGACGCCGGCCTCGCGGTCTTCTTCGTACTGCTGGACACCGGGCTGACTCTCGCCGGTGAGAGTTGGTGGCCCCAGCGTCCGGGGACCCTGGCCTGGGTCCTGCTGGGGGTTCAGGCCGCCGCGTGCGGCTCGCTCGTGTTCCGCCGCCGCGCTCCGATCACGGTCGTCGCCGTCCTGGGCGGGTTCACGCTCACCGTGACGCTGCTGATCTCACCCGCAGGGGTCCTGACGCCCGCGGAGAGGTGGAACGTGTGGGCGCCCCTCTCGACGGCGCTGGCCGCATACGGTCCGGTCTTCTACCGGCCGGGAGACCGCCGCACCGCCTTCCTCGCGCTCGCCCTCTTCACCTTCGTCGTCGCACGCCCGTGGGAGGCGTCGTTCACGATCATCACGATCGGTCTGCTGCGCACCGCTGTGGGACCTCTGCTGGCGCTGTACTTCGAGGCCCGCAGGCGTCTGGTGCGGGCGCTGACGGAACGCGCCGAGCGCGCGGAGCGGGAGCGTCACCTCCTCGCCGAGCGTGCCCGCGCCGAGGAGCGGGCCCGGCTGGCCGGCGAGATGCACGACGTGGTGACGCACAGGGTGAGCCTGATGGCGCTGCAGGCCGGTGCCCTGCGCATGACGGCCCCGGACGAGGCGACCAGGCAGGCCGCGGAGGAGCTGCGCGCGGCGGGCTGCCAGGCTCTGGAGGAACTCCGCGACCTGGTCGGCATCCTGCGCAGGGACCCGGAGGAGCATTCCTCGACGGAGTCGGTGGCGGGCCTCGCCGGTCTGGTGGCCGAATCTGCGGCAGTGGGAACTCCGGCCGAGCTCGTCGAGGACGGGGACAGGACGCTCGCCTCACCCGTCGTGGGGCGCACGGCGTACCGCGTGGTGCGGGAGGCGCTGACCAATGCCCGCAAGCACGCGGCCGGCGCACAGGTGACCGTGCATGTCGAGTACCGCGAGACACAGGTGCGGCTCACGGTCCGCAACACGCCACCCCCGGTGAAAGGCACGGAAGGTGCACTCGCCGGCGCCGGCACGGGCGCCACCGGCGGCACCACGGCCGAGGCGGTCAGGGCGGCCCCGGTGCCCACGGCATCCGCGGCGGTCACCGCCGATGTCGCGGCCACCGCCGCCGCGCTCGTCGGCACGGGCTCCGGCCTCGGCCTCGCGGGCCTGCGCCGGCGCCTGGAACTGGTGCGGGGCACCTTGCGGGCCGGGCCGTCACCGGAGGGCGGCTTCAGCGTCGAGGCCACTTTGCCGGCGTATGTGCCGACCGTCGAAGCGGCGGTGTAGCAGCGTGACCGGAACCGGTGCCGCAGGTCGGACCATCCGTGTGGCCGTGGTCGACGACGAGCCGATGGTGTGCGGCTTCCTGCGGACCATCCTCGGTTCCTCGGACGACATCGAGGTGGTCGAGGAGGCGCACGACGGAGCGGCGGGCGTCGAGGCGGTCGTACGGAGCAGACCCGACGTCGTGCTCATGGATCTGCGCATGCCGGGCGTCGACGGGCTGACAGCGATCGAGCGGATCCGCGAACTGGCCGACGCCCCAGCCGTCGTGGTGCTGACGACCTTCGACGCCGACCAGTACGTGCTGCGCGCGCTGCGGGCGGGCGCCGTGGGGTTCCTCGTCAAGTCGACGCCGCCGGAGGATCTGATCGGACTCGTACGCGTGGCCGCCGAAGGGCACACCGTGCTCTCCGCTGCTGCCGCACGGCGGCTGGTCGCGGCGTCCTCCGACAGGCACTCGGCACGCGATCGGGCGCGCGAGCTCATCGGTTCGCTGACCGAGCGGGAGGCCGAGGTGCTCGCCTGCCTCGGGGAGGGCATGCCCAACGCGCGGATCGCGGCGCGGTTGTACCTCTCGGAGGCCACGGTCAAGGGATATGTCTCGCGCGTGCTGGACAAGTTGGGCTGTGTGAACCGGACGCAGGCCGGACTGATCGCCCACGACGCCGGCGTCGTCGGTGCGTGATGACCAGGGTGCCCTCGCTTCTCTACCTGGGACGGGCCCGCAGGTCGGCCTGAAACGGCCTTGCGGTGCGAGGCTCAGGAGGGGCGCGTGGGCCTAGAAGGGGTGGACCCCCATGGAGGCGGCGGGCGGCGGGCCGTATCCCTCGGCCACCCGCTGCTGGTACGTCTCGCGCCCGATGACCTCGAGGCCGACGATCTCCCACGGCGGAAGCTGCGCCGAATTGCGGTGCTCCCCCCACAGCCGCAGCGCGACAGCGGCGGCGTCGTGCAGGTCGCGGGCCTCTTCCCAGTAGCGGATCTCAGCGTGATCGTTCGCATACCGGCTGTTCAGAAGGAAAGGATGATCGTAGGCGAGCTGTTCCAGGGCACGCCGCACCTCCTTGAGGGGCGCCTCCTCGCCGGCAACGCTCAGTGTGATGTGCCACAACCTGGCGTGTTCACGCCTTTCCACACCCGCGCCCGCACGTGATTCGGCCCGCTGCTCTGGGTCAACGCTGACCAGCCGTCTCACGGGTGGCCTCCTCGTCCGGTGGATGCTCTCGGTTCCGGGCGTCGCTCACCTGCTGCACGACCCCCTCTACAAAGTTGACCAGCCCGGGACCGGCCGCGTGGCCGTTTTCGGGAAGGTGTCCGTGGAAAGGCTGGTCTTTTCTCCCGGCCGATGACGGTTCGGACACCACTCCCCCGCCCTCTACACGAACATTTCACGCCACGGCGCGGAGACGGAGCGTGCGCCCGCGCGGGTGCGCGGGCCGGGCTTCCGCGGGACGGCTGTCGGGTGGGAGTTCGCGCACGGGGCGGCCGGGTTCAGGAGTCGAGCAGCACCAGGTCGTCCCGGTGCACGATCTCCCGCTCGTACGCGGGCCCCAGCTCCCGGGCCAGCTCCGGCGTCGACCGTCCCAGCAACTGCGGGATCTCCTTGGCGTCGAAGTTGACCAGGCCGCGGGCGACGGCAACCCCGCGCTCGTCGCGCAGTTCCACGGGGTCACCGGCCGCGAACTCGCCCTCGACTCCCGCGATTCCCGCCGCCAGGAGCGAGCTGCGCCGCTGCACGACCGCCCGTACGGCGCCGTCGTCCAGCGTCAGCGCACCCCTCGGCGTCGAGGCATGCGCGAGCCACAGCAGCCGGCCGGCGGCGCGGCGGCCCGTCCGGTGGAAGTACGTGCCGGTGCCGCGGCCCGCCAGCGCGTCCGCGGCGTGCGTGGCGGACGCGAGCACCACCGGCACACCCGCCGCGGCGGCGATACGGGCGGCCTCGACCTTCGTCACCATGCCGCCGCTGCCGACGCCGGCGCTGCCCGCGCTGCCGATCTCGACGCCCTCCAGGTCCCCCGGGCCCGTCACCTCGGTGATGCGTGAGGTGCCGGGAGAGGCCGGGTTGCCGTCGTAGAGGCCGTCGACATCGGAGAGCAGCACCAGCAGGTCGGCCCGCACGAGATGGGCGACGAGCGCGGCGAGCCTGTCGTTGTCGCCGAACCGGATCTCCTCGGTGGCGACGGTGTCGTTCTCGTTGACGACGGGCACCGCGCCCATGGCCAGCAGCTGCTCCAACGTGCGGTAGGCGTTGCGGTAGTGGGCGCGCCGGCTGGTGTCGTCGGAGGTGAGCAGCACCTGCCCGACGCGGCGCCCGTAGCGCGCGAACGAGGCGGTGTAGCGGGCGACCAGGAGCCCCTGACCCACGCTGGCCGCCGCCTGCTGGCGGGCCAGATCGCGGGGCCGCTTCGGCAGGCCCAGCGGCGCGAGGCCCGCCGCGATGGCGCCGGAGGAGACGAGGACGATCTCCCGCTGCGGGGAGCCCGTCGCGCCGTCCGCCGGTCCGGCATGCTTGGCCAGTACGTCGACGAGGGCGTCGACGCGGTCCGCGTCCAGGCCGCCGGCGGCCGTGGTCAGCGAGGAGGATCCGACCTTGACGACGATGCGCCGCGCACCCGTCACGTCTGCGCGCTGCGCGCTTCCCTCGCCGTGCGGTGCGCCACGGGTGCCCGTCGCGGAGTCGTCCCTGCCGGAGTCGCCCGAGCCCGCTGCCGTACTGGTGCCCACGTCCCGCTGCCTGCCTGTTCCCTCTGTCACGCCTGGGCGTTTCATGCCGCACAGACGTATCCGTTCCTGTTGCACCCCGTATGCGCCGCAGGGCGCGGATGCGTCCCGTACGGTCCCGGTGTGCCGCTGATCCCGCGGCGTCCCGCGAGGGGCCGCCTCACACGCGTTCCGGAGCCCCGTCCTCGCAATCTACGGGAGTACCCGCCGGGCCCGCTCATCCGTTCCGACCAGTGGACGGGTGGGGATAATGACCTTTGTCCGCGTATCAGCTCCGGACACCCCGACGCAGATTGTCACCGCACCCGTGCCCGGCATACGGTCAGTGGTCGACCACGGCCGCCACCCCCACCGGCCGGTTTCCGTCCCGACCCTCGACCTCCTGCCAGGAGTCCAGTCCCGTGCCCTCTGCCGGTCTCTCCCCCCGACGCGCCGTCCAGCTGACGGCGCTGCTCGCACTGTCGGTGTTCTACGCCGCACAGCTCGCGGGCGCGCTGCTGCCGAACGTGCCCGTCTTCATCGTCGCCTCATTGGCGGGGATCACGCTCGACATCTATCTCACGCACAAGCAGCCCGGCCTGCTCGCCCTGCTCGGCAAGGTCCGTTTCGACGTCACGACCCGCCAGCTGCTGCGCGACATGCTCATCGTCATCGGCCTGGTGCGCATCCCCGACGTCCCGCCGGACATCGAGCGCCCCCTGACGCTTCTGCTGCTGGCCGCCTACGCGACCCACTTCCTGTGCCAGGCCGTCGCCCAGTTCGTGCGACGAAGCCGCACCCTGCCGATCCTCACCCGCAACATCGACGCCTCGGACCTGCGGCTGACCATCGCGCCGCCGCGTCTGCTGGCCCGCCAGCCCAGCCGCCGCCTGCTTCGGTTCTCCATCCCCGGCACCGTCGGGCTGATGCTGAGCGCGGCGCTGGCCTCCGAGGTCTGGGGCATCATCGGCCTCGGCCTGAGCATCGCGCTCTCCCTCGGCGGCGCCGTCTATCTGGGCACGTGGATGCTGCCGAAGAAGCGGCACGCGAACGAGCAGCAGGCGCTGGAGTGGCTCGGCCGCTGGCTGGCGACGTACAAGCCCACCGTCGGCATGTACTTCTCCGGCGGCACCACCTCCGCGTACCAGGCGAACATGTGGCTCTCCACGCTCGCCCAGCTCGACGGGAATCCGATCATCGTGCTCCGCGAGCGCTTCATGGTGCAGAAGATCGAGGCGACGGACGTCCCGATCATCTGCATCCCGAAGGTCGCTCACCTGATGCACCTGGAGCACTCGACGCTGAAGGTGATGCTGCATCCGGCGAACTCGGGCAAGACCTCGCAGGTGCTGCGCATCCCCACGATCAAGCACGCCTTCATCAACCACGGTGAGAGCGACAAGCTCTCCTCCTGCAACCCGTACGCCAAGGCCTACGACGAGGTCTGGGTCGCCGGACCCGCCGCCCGCGAGCGCTACCAGCTCGCCGACATCGGCGTGGACGACCGTGACGTGGTCGAGGTCGGCCGCCCGCAGCTCTCCCCCATCGAGCCGTCCGCGGGCCCGCCGGCGGGCAAGTTCACCACCGTCCTGTACGCCCCCACCTGGGAGGGCTGGACGAACGACCCCGGCAACACCTCGATCATCCTGGCCGGCGAGAACATCGTCCGTGCGCTGCTGGCGGACCCGGGCGTGCGGCTGCTGTACAAGCCGCACCCGATGACCGGCTCCGTCGACCCCCGGGCCGGCGCGGCCAACGTCCGCATCCAGGAGATGATCGTCGAGGCGAACTCGAAGCGCTCCGGTGAGCGTCCCGGCCCCGAGACCGGGGTCGAACTGGAGCGCCGCGTACAAGAACTGGACGATCTGACGACCACCGCCTTCCGCCGTGGCGCGGACGAGGTGGAGCGGATGATGCTCCAGTCCACGCCGGAGACGGACAGGGCCGAGCGCGTGGCGGCCGCCACCGCCGCCTGGGAGGCCGCCAACTTGGCCTCGCTGCCGGAGTGGGAGCACCAGATCATCACCGGCCCGCGGCCGACGATCTACAGCTGCTTCAACGAGTCCGACCTGCTCATCTCCGACGTCTCGTCCGTCGTCTCGGACTATCTGACGAGCGAGAAGCCCTACGCGGTCGCCAACACCAGCGGTCTGACCGAGGACGAGTTCCGGGCCGGGTTCCCGACGGTGCGTGCCGCCGCGATCCTCTCCCCCGGGGCGGAGGAGGTGCCGGCTCTGCTGGAGGCGGTGCGCGACGCGTCCAAGGACACGCTCGCCAAGGCCCGTGCGGAGCTGAAGGTCCACCTTCTCGGTCCCTCGGACCCGCCGTCGATGACTCGCTTCAACAAGGCGACGGCCGACCTGTGCGAGGCCACGGCGGCTCGCAACGAGCGCGTCGCCCGCCGCACGAACGACATCCCGGGGCAGCGCGAGACGGAGGCCCAGGAAGCGGCGGAGGAAGCCGAGTTGGAGGCCGCGGGGAACGGCGGCATCCCTGCCGACCCGGAGGAGGCCGACCAGGTCACGGCCTGAGGCCACACCCGCTTCGTCCGGAGGTCCTGGGATGCTCACCGAGCGTCCCGGGACCTCCGTCGTACGGGAGGAGGGCGGCGCCTCCGGCGGGCACGCACCGCCTCGCCGTGGCGGCGGCCCGCGCTGTCCGGCGCTCCGCCTACAGCAGGTCCCACTCCCGCGAACGCTCGGCCAGCTGCCGCCGGACCACGGCCGCGGCGGGGTTGGCAGGGGCACCGGCGCGGGCCGCCAGATACAGGGTGTTCAGCGGACGCACCTGCGGCTGGTGCAGCGTCTCCACGGAGCCCGACGCGAGCGCCGGTTCGGCGAGATAGCGCGGCAGTACGGACACTCCGGCGCCCGCGATCACCGCGGCGAGCACCGCGCGCAGATCGGGAACCGTCACGGCGAGAGGGTTCGGCGGACGGCGGCCGAACTCGCTGCGCCAGTACCGGCGGACGATGGGCAGCTCCTCCCCGTACGCGACGAGCGGCAGGTGCGCCAGCGCACGGACCGGCTCCTCGGCGAGCCGGCCCTGGTCGACGGTGCGGGCGAGGCCGGGCGGACCCACCAGAAGGAACTCCTCGTCCGCGAACGGGGTCGCCACCACGTTCTCCAGCCGCGGCCGCACCGCCGAGACCACCAGATCGACACGGGCCGCGGCGAGCGCCGCCAGCAGTTCCTCCGCCAGACCCAGAGTGATCCTCAGCCGCAGGCCACGGGCGGTCAGCGGGGCGAGCGCGGGCACCACGCGCATGGCCATCAGGTCCGACGGTCCGGCCAGATGCACCGTGCCCCGGTGGCCGGCCTGGCCGTCGCCCGCCGAGCCGAGGGCGTCCTTGAGCTCGTCGAGGTGGGTGCCGATCCGCCGGGCCAGCTCGTAGGCCCGCTCCGTGGGGACGGCACCGCGGCGTGACCGTACGAACAGAGGCTCGCCGAACTGCTCCTCCAGGCGGGCGAGTTGACCGCTGACGGCGGGCTGGCTCAGGCCGCGCCGGGCCGCGGCGGCCGTGATCGACCCGCCCCGGTAGATCTCCAGGAAGGTGGCCAGCAGGTCGAGGTCCGGCACGCAAGCTCCTGACATAAGAAAACTGATGGCACAGAGCAGATTAGCGAAGGAATTCCGAGGGACGTGAGTGTTGAGGTGGACGCCGGACGAACACCCACACAGAGAAAGAAGGAAGTTTTCCGCCATGGCAAAGATCCTGATGGTCGTCTCCGCCGCCGACCGGCTCACGCTCGCCGACGGCACGACCCACCCCACCGGCTTCTGGGCCGAGGAGGTCGCCGTCTCGCACCGCGTACTGCGGGAGGCAGGCATCGACGTGGACATCGCCACCCCCGGCGGCGTACCGCCCACCGTCGACCCGATCAGCCTCGACGAGCGCGGCAACGTGGACGAGGCCTCCGCGAAGGAGTTCCGCGCCTATCTGGAGGGACTCTCCGACCAGTTGGACAAGCCGCTCGCCCTCGGTGACCTGCGTGCCGCCGACTACGACGGGGTCTACATCCCCGGCGGTCACGGCCCCATGGAGGACCTGGCTCAGGACGCGGACCTCGCCCGTCTGCTCAGGGACACGGACCGGAGCGGCAAGGTCGTCGCGGCGCTGTGCCACGGTCCCGCGGGATTGCTCAGCACCAGCGGCCAGGAGGCCCGCGACGGCTTCCCCTTCGCCGGCCGCAGGCTCACCGTCTTCACCGACGAGGAGGAGCGGCAGGGCGGACTCGGCGAGGCGGTGCCGTACTTCGTGGAGAGCAGGCTCCGCGAGCTCGGCGCCCTCGTCAAGACCGGTCCGGCCTGGGCGAGCAAGGTCGTGACCGACGGCAACCTGGTCACCGGCCAGAACCCGCAGTCCAGCGCCGACACCGCGCGGCAGGTTCTGCGGACGCTGAGGGAGAAGAGTGCCGCCTGAGAACGGCGGCACGCCCTGACGAGGCCCCGGGAGGCATCCGCGTCCCGGGGCGCTTCGCCGCCGGGCCGTATGCCTGGTCGCCGCCGAACGGCCACCGATTGACGGCGCTCCGCGCTCGTTCGGCCAGGTCCGTCCGGCACACGCAGGGCGTCTTCTCCGACACGCTGGAGCGGCGCCTCCCGAACGGCTGGAGCTTCCTGCTCCTCCACGAGGAGTTCCGCACCCGCGACGGACGCACCTTCGACGGCACCGGCATCCCGCCGCACATCGCCGAACCGGTCTTCACCGACGAGGAGTTCGAGTACGACCGGGACTCGGCGTTCGACCGTGCGGTCGCGGAGCTCGGCCGGGGCCGTCACTGACGGCAGGGCCGTGCGGTGCTCCCGTGCGCCCGGCACCGGAGCCTCCGGGCGCCCGTCAGGTCGGGCGCCGGGCTGCTGAGCCTTGCCGTCATCCCCGGGAACGGCCGCGCGATCGATCGCCCTGTACCGCCGTCACGGTTTCGAGGAAACCGGGCTGCCCGGCGCTCCGCTCCCGGACGGGCAGCACGAATCGGTATGGCAAAGCCCCTTCAGCCGAGCGGGAATTGAGCCCCGGGGCAGTGCCGCCGTTCCCGCTTTCGGACGGACACTCAAACGCGGCGCCATCGGGCCAGCATGAAGGAGAAGAGGCCGTAGAGGGCGACGCCCACGGCGATGGCGACGAGCAGCCACGGGCCCGCGGGGGTGTCGGCGAACGACCGCAACGCGCCGTCCATGCCCTTGGCTTCGTCGGCGTCGGAGGACCAGGCCGCCTCCATCGCGAAGAATCCCAGGGCCACGAGGACCGCTCCCCGGGCGACGCCGCCGCTCACACCCAGCAGGTCCACCCACTTGCGGTTCCGCCGCGGAATGCGCGACATCCTCAACTGGTCGTGATACTTGCGCCGTAGGGCCTGCACCGCACCCCAGGCGCCGAACGCCGCGACGACCAGCCCGACTCCGCCGACCAGCAACTCCCCCGCCGGTACGGACAGCGCCCGGGCGGTGATGTCCTCCGACTTCGCATCGCTGGAGCCGCCGCTCTTCGCCCCGTTGGCGAACGAGAGCACAGAGACGGCCAGCACTGCGTACACCACGAACCGTCCCGCCGACATCAGCCGCTTGCGCTTCTTGCGGCCGCCCTTCTCCGACGCGCCGAACACGGCCTCGGACAACCGCCACAGGGCGAGCCCCGCCAGCCCGATTCCGACGGCCCACACGAGCAGGCGGCCGAAGGGCTGCGCCGCCAGCTCCCGCAACGCACCGCTCTGATCGGCCTGGCTGCCGCCCCCGTCGCCGAAGGCGATGCGCAGCGCGGCCAGACCGACGAGGATGTACAGCACGCCCTGAGCGACCATGCCTGCCCGGGCGACGCCTTCGAGCATCGTGCTGTCGGCGACCCGCTTCGCGCTCCGCCGCCCCCGTCTCATCACTGCCGGTGCGTTCATGGCTGCCGCCTCCCCTGCCCTGGACCACGCCGGGCGTCGGGCGCCCGGCGGTTCAGCGGTTGCCCCGGCTGGGGTGAAGAAAACGCGACGGTCCGGTGCGGAGGGGCCGCGGAGACGGAGGGCGAAGGCCCCGACCACCCCTGCCGGCCAGGGAGTTGAGGAGTCCCGGCGCGCAGAAGAAGGCGGCTGTCAGAACCGCACTGTCCGGTCCCGGGTGACCGTCGAGACGGCGAGGACGGCGTCGAACGCGTCGGGGACCGGGATGGACAGGACTGCGCTCTGCGTGCGGATCCGCTGGAGCAGTGGCTTCCGCTCCGCGTCGCGCGGTGACCGGCGCAGATCGGTGAGCGTGATGTCGCCGCCGTGCCCGGCATCGACGAGTGCGGCCTCGACGCTGCCCTCCTGAGGAGGTTCGAGATCGGCGTCGGCGAGTGTGAAGCCGACCCCGGCGCTCGGATCGGGAAACATCTCCGGGACGTGGTCGGCGGTGTGGACGAGGGCAACCGACCTGTAGCCCTGACCGAGCATGCGCCGCAGGTGCTGTCCCATGGGGAGCGCCGTGAGCGCGCCGTCGAACTCCAGCGCCGTCGTCTGGATGTGGTTGTTGTGGGCGGCGAGCACGATCCGGGCGTCCGGTCCGGCGAGATCGAGGTGCCGGCGCACCGATTCGGCCATGAAGATCTCCCGAACCGACAGATCGGCCGCGGCTCCCTGCCCGGACATCAGGCCGTTCATCGCCCGGAACATGTAGTCGGTGTGGCATGCCGCCTCCACCCGGCGCAGGGCGATGTCGAAGCGGTTCTGACTGCTGCGGGAGACACAGAGGGGCTCGACGGCGCGCATGCGGAGCAGCAGACGTGCCAACGAGGCGGTCAGCGCGTCCTGTTCAGCGGCGGGAAGACCTGCCCACGCGGGGGCTGCCGCGGCGCCGGAGCCCGCACCGTCGAGGAACCGGTCGCTGATCTCCAGAGCGGTCTCCAGTACGGGGAGAGCAGCGGGGTCGGCCTCGCGGAGGTATTGGGCCACCGGTTCCAGGGCCGGACGTAGGGCACCGCCGGCCTCGGGGAGGTCGATACCTGCGAACCGGAGAGGGTGGCGGCTGGTGCGGTTGTGGCGGCGCAGCCAGTGCATCAGCTCCGCGGCACCCCAATCGGCCGCGCTCCGGCTCACATTCGCCAAGTCGCCGTTGTCACCCTCGCCTTGGAGCCACCGGTCGAGCGCGAAGGCCTCGCTGAAGCCGAACTCGAAGGCGAAGACGGTGAATCCGCACCGTTCCGCGAGAAAGCGCAGCACCCGCCGGCGAGCGAGGGAGAACTCCTCGACGAAATGGGCGTTCTCGCCCACGGCCACGACGCGGGCTTCTCCCACGATGTCGCGGAGCGGCTCGAGATCGTCCAGCGGTTGCCGCGGATCGAGGGTTGAAAGAGTGGTGGCGTGCTCGCGGAACCAATCGGCAAGTACGTCACGGGAAGAGGACTGCTCAGGCATGGGTCGAAACCGTCTTTCGGCTCAGCGGGTCGGGACAGCCGCGCGTGTACAAGGGGCGCGGCAACTCGGCGATGCGCAGGGTCAACCGGCGCCGGTGCGGTGCACACGGCCTCTCGGATGCATCGAGGGGACCCGTCAGAGGAAAAGACTGCCTACTGCCATGGTCTCAACCTAGCGCCGAAGGACGGGCGGCTCACCTGAATAACCGCCACTCCAACTCCCCTGTCAGGGCTGCTCGTCGGAGACCGGGGAAGGACCTGCCGGAGCAGGCCGTACGGTTCAGCAGGAGCCGTTGTCGAACCTCGCCGAGATGGCCTCTTCCAGTGTGAGACCGCTCTCGTCCCCTTCCGGCCGCGCTCGGTACGCGGCAACCCATCGGGCATCACGCCCCACCGCGCATGAGCAGCACGTCGTCGCCCCACGAATCCAGCACATGCCCGTGCCCGGCGGAACGGGCATGCGGTTCCAGCTCCTTGAACAACTGCCGTACCGCGGTGGCGCATCGAGGAGAGACCACTTCGGCGAGCAGCCCGAGAAGATGGTCGTGGGCCCATGCGTGGCGGCCGAGCGGGTGGTGCCGCAACTCCCAGCTCAGATACTTGTTGTACGGCCGCACCCGCTCGTGCAGGGCAAACACGTACGCGAGATGAAAGGGGACGCACTCGGCGGCGTCGAGGCGCGCGGCGACGGTGTTGCCGTCCCGGTCGTTCTTCAGGCACCGGTAGATGCTGTTCAGGAAGGCGTCTAGGAGTCCCGGCGCGCATTCCGAGGCCTCCCCCGGCGTCAACTTGCCCTTCTGCTCGACGAGTTCGGCGATGAGGCCCTCTTCGGTGTCCTTCAGCACCTTGGCGCGGGTGAACGCCGCCCGGTTCCACTCCGTGCCGGAGCCGGGCAGCGCGTGCCCGCGGAACTCCCTCAGCGGCATCACGGTGACGTCGAGGCGCGCATCCCGCCGTTCTTCACCGGCCGGCGCCTCCCGCGCGTCGTCGATGACGAGCAGTACGTCGTGGTCCGAGAGGGAAGTCGCCGTGCCCTCGCGTGCCTGCGAGCCGCTGAGGACCACTCCGAGCACGTGCGGGTCCCCGGCCGCCCGGGCCCGGAGCGCGGTGAACTCGTCCTCGGGCCTCCTAGCGCCTCGCCCTCCCCCGCCCCCGGTCAGAAGTACCCCTTCCTCCCGTCGAGCAGCTCACGGACGACATCCGCGTGGCCGGCATGGCGGGCCGTCTCCTCGATCATGTGGTGCAGGATCCACCGCAGAGACGTCTGATCCGCCTTGTGGCCGGGGTACCGGCCCACGGTGTCGAGCTCGTGCGACGCGGTGATCCGGTTCGACACCTCGCACTGCCGCCCGTACTCCTCCAGCAGCCGCGCGAGGGGGATGCCCTCGACCATCATCTCCGCGTCCTCGGGCCCGTCCTCGAAGAGTGGCCCTTCGGCGGGCCCTCCGATCAGCAGGACCTCGAACCAGCAGTGCTCGACCCAGCGCATGTGGGAGACGAGTCCGGCCATCGTCATGTGCGGCGAGGCGGGCAGCACGGACCGGTGGGCGTCCGCCTCGGAGAGCCCCTCGCACTTCCAGTGGATGACGGCGCGCTGCATGTCGAGCCATGCGACGAGCTGGGTCCGCTCGTCGGCGTCGAACCGCGGACGTATGCGAGGAGGCGTCGTCATGCCGGGACGCTAGCCCGTCCCCGCTCCGGGACGCACCGCATTTTCGGCGCTCCACCGGTGGCGCTGCCGGTGCCGGACGGGGGCTCGCCGCTCGTCTCGCGGCCGCAGCCCGCTCAGCCCGACAGCGCGGCCGCGAAGGCGCCCTTGTCCTGGGCGACACCGCTGCAGGTTTCGTCCACCTCCGCCTGCTCGCCGCCCGCGCACTCCCGGTCGCGTGCGGAGGACCACATGGACAGCCCGCCGAGGTCTCTCTTCGCTGCGAACGCGGCCAGTTGTGCCGCGTCGTCCAGCGTGAAGGTCTCGGCCTCGATGTCGTTGACGCCGATCATCACCGTCAGCCGCAGCGCCCGCCAGGCGTCGGCGTCGGACAGACCGAGGAGACCGGTCAACTCGTCGTGCGTGGACCGCGCCGCCACCATCGCGTAGTCGCCCATGTCGCCTGTGTGGGACGGGCTGTAGCTCATCGCCATGACGTTCACGGCGGAGATCTCCACGTCCTGATCGGCGGCGTTGCGGAGCAACTCCTTGCCCTGCGGCGTCAGTCCTGAGGGCATCACGGGAAGCGTGAACGACACCTCCAGTCCGTCGCGCCGGCTCTGAAGGAGTTCGATCGCCTGCGCGCGGCGCGCCGTGGCCGCGGAGTCCCCGAGCGTGTCCCCTTCGATGTCGAAGTCCGCCGCCTTCGCACCCGTCCGGTCCAGCACCTGCTCGTAGGCGGCGGCGAGTTCGGCCGGGCTGTCGCAGGCCAGGGCGAGTTCGGTGTCGGTCGCGCCGCCGAAGGAGACGCGGATGTCCGCACCGCTCTCCCGCAGCCCTCCGATCCGTTTCTTCGCGGCCGCGTCGTCGATGGCGGTCTCGTCGTCCCACATGGGGGCGCACTCGTCGTCCCCCGAGGCGACGGCGAACGACACGTGGAACGCCGAGGGCATGCCGGCGGTTTCCGTGCCGGCGGCCGTGGTGGCGTTCACGTACGGAGCGAAGGGGACGGCGGATCCGGCTCCGCCGCGCTCGGCGCCGTCAGGCGGCGCGGCGGACGGCGAGCATCCGGCGCAGACGACCGCGAGAACGCCTGCGAGCCGCACCATCCAGCGCCGCACGCCGATCACCCCTTCCCGTGCCGTTTCCACGTCGTTCCGCATCGTTCGAAGTGGCCCTCGTCGCATCGTTCGAAGTGGCCCTCGCAGGACAGCAGTTCGCGAGAGCACCCGGCTCAGCAGAAACCATGGCACTCATCCGGTGTGCCGGACGGAGACACAGAGAAATCACAAGAAAGGTCTCCAGGATGCCCGGCCATGACTCTCTCGCCTACCGACGCGCCTTCCGACGACCGCAGACGGCACGGGAGCGCTGATCAGTCCGGGGAAGCGGACAAGCTCGTCTTCGTGGACGCCACCGGCCGCCGGGCTCTTCTCCTGCGCCGGGCGGGGATCGTGCTCGGCGCCGCGTTCCTCGTGTACGGGGGGATGGTCGGCGTGTCCTTCATGGGAGGTCCCTCGCTCGCCCCTTCGGAAATCGCCCCGTTCGACAGCGTCAGCAACACAAAGGACCCCGGCACCGAAAGTGTCCGCAAGGACAACTCACCCTCCGCACGCAACTCCGTGCGGCCGTGCCGCAAGCAGTGCCGCAAGATCTGCAGGAAGCACCTCGGAAAGGCCGCCTGCAGAAAGAGGCTGCCGGACAGGACGGTGAACGAACCCGCAGGTGCGACGCCCACTCGCTCCGCCCCTGCATCCGTCCGGTGAGGGGCCCCCGAAGCAGATGACCTCCACCGCCACACGCGCCAGACACGCCAAGCCGGGCCAGCTGTCCGCCACGCGCCGCCCCGCCTTCTTCGGACCACGCGCCGTCCTCGCCTTACTCGCCCTGTTCGCGCTGGTCGGCGTGATGCTCTTCAACGGGTATCTGCACGCCGAACTGGGCGACGACACGCGCGTGCGCGAGAACGCCTCCTCCGACCGCGTCCCGAAGAGAGTCCTGAGTGGCGGGTCCACGCTGTCGTTCCCCAACGGCAAGGCACGCAACCGGCCCGTCCCGCGCAGGACCATCGCGCTCACCTTCGACGACGGCCCCGACCCGAAGTGGACCCCGAAGGTCCTCGCCATCCTCGAGAAGTACGACGTACCGGGCACCTTCTTCGTCGTCGGATCGATGACGGCCCGCTATCCGGACGCCGTGCGCGAGATCGTCGACGGGGGCAACGAGGTCGGCATCCACACCTTCACGCACGTCGACCTCTCGTACCAGAGCGCCGAGCGCGTCGACCGGGAGATCGCACAGACGCAGCTCGCGCTCGCCGGCGCCGCGGGGATCAACACCTCGCTCTTCCGGGCCCCTTACTCCTCCACACCGGACGCCGTAGACAACTACAGCTGGCCCGTCTACCGGCGGCTCGGCACCAACGGCTACACGAGCGCCTTCGTGGACACCGACAGCGAGGACTGGCAGAACCCCGGGGTGTCGAAGATCGTCGAGAACGCCACCCCCAAGGGCGCCAAGGGCACGTCGGTGCTCTTCCACGATTCCGGGGGCGATCGCTCCCAGACACTCAGGGCGCTGCCCGAGTACATCGAGAAGATGAAGGCCCGCGGCTACGACTTCACCACCGTCAGCGAGGCGGTGCGACGGCCCAGCGCCCACCGGCCGGCCTCCGGGCCCCCTCTGTGGCAGGGCAAGGCACTCGTCGCGGCAACGGCGGTCGCGGAGTTCACGATGCCGGGGCTGGTCGTCGGGCTCACCGTCGTCGGCCTCGCCGTGCTCGGCCGCTCCGCGCTCATGCTCGTCCTGGCCCGCCGCCACCACCGGCAGCGCAACCGCCCGGGCTTCTTCTGGGGCCCGCAGGTGGTGGAACCGGTGAGCGTCATCGTCCCGGCGTACAACGAGAAGGAATGCATCGTCGGCACGGTCACCTCGCTCGCCCGGAGCACGCATCCCATCGAGATCATCGTGGTCGACGACGGTTCGACGGACGGCACCCCGGAGCTGGTCGAGGCGCTCACACTGCGCAACGTCAGGGTCGTGAGGCAGGAGAACTCGGGCAAGGCCACCGCTCTCAACAGAGGGGTCGCACATGCCCGTTGGGGCATCGTGGTGATGATGGACGGCGACACGGTCTTCGAACCGGACACGATCCACGCGCTGGTGCAGCCCTTCGGCGACCCGTCCGTCGGCGCGGTCGCGGGCAACGCCAAGGTCGGCAACCGCAGAACCCTCATCGGGGCCTGGCAGCACATCGAATACGTGATGGGCTTCAACCTCGACCGCCGCATGTACGACCTGCTGCGCTGCATGCCCACCATCCCGGGTGCCGTCGGCGCCTTCCGCCGCGAGGCACTCGCCTGCACCGGCGGCATGAGCGAGGGGACCCTCGCGGAGGACACGGACGTCACCATCGCCCTGCAACGCAGCGGCTGGCGGGTCGTGTACGCCGAGCACGCCATCGCCTGGACGGAGGCGCCGGGTTCCATGCGGCAGTTGTGGCGGCAGCGTTACCGCTGGAGCTACGGCACGATGCAGGCGCTCTGGAAGCACCGCCGGTCCGTCCTCGACCCCGGACCGTCGGGGCGGTTCGGGCGGGTCGGGATGCCGATGGTCGTCCTCTTCCAGATCGTCACACCGCTCCTCGCGCCGCTGATCGACCTCTTCACGCTCTACGCGGCAATCTTCATCGATCCGCTGAAGTCGCTGGCCGCCTGGGGGCTCGTCCTGGCCGTCCAGCTGATGTCCGCCGCGTACGCCTTCCGGCTGGACAGGGAGAGGTACCGCTACCTGCTGATGCTGCCGCTGCAGCAGATCGTGTACCGGCAGCTGATGTATCTGGTGCTGATCCACTCGTGCGTCACCGCGGCCACCGGCGGACGCATGCGCTGGCAGAAGCTCAAGCGCACGGGAGAGGTCGGAGCGGTCGGGGTCGGCTGACGCCCGCCCTCCACCCGTGGCCACCGGTCGGTCACTCGTCTTCGCACGCTGTGACCACCGGTGGCCACGCCCTTTCCCCTGCTACCTCTGGCCTGGGACCACGGAGAAAGCCACCCGAGCACTGGACCCGTCGCACATGGGCTTGAACATGCAGGTATTTACTTGCATGATGGAGCTGTGAGCACAGACGTGGACACGGTCTTCAAGGCCCTGGCCGACCGGACCAGGCGGCATCTGCTGGACCGTCTGCACGAACACAACGGGCAGACCCTGGGCGAGCTGTGCGGGCGCCTCGAGATGACCCGCCAGGCGGCGACGCAGCACCTGGCGATTCTGGAGGCGGCCAACCTGGTCAGCACGGTGCGGCGGGGCAGGGAGAAGCTCCACTACCTCAACCCCGTCCCCCTTCACACGATCCAGGAACGGTGGATCGACAAGTTCGAGCGCCCGCGCCTCCGGTCGCTGAGCGCACTCAAGCAACGAGCGGAGAACGCCATGGCCGACAAGCCGCGATTCGTGTACGTCGTCTACATCGAAAGCACCCCGGAGAAGGTGTGGCAGGCACTCACCGACGCCGACATCTCCGGCTCCTACTGGGGCCACCGCAACGTCTCCGACTGGCAGGCCGGCTCCTCGTGGGAGCACCAGCGCACGGACGGCTCAGGGGTGGCGGACGTCGTCGGGACGGTGGCGGTCAGCGAGCCTCCCACGCGCCTCGTGACGACCTGGTCGGACCCGGCTGCGCAGCCGGCGGACGAGCCCTCGCGGGTCACCTTCGACATCGAGCCGCACGGAGAGATCGTCCGGCTCACAGTGACCCACGAGGATCTGGAGGACGAGAACGAGCGGGAGCAGGCGGCCGCCGGCTGGGCGGCGGTGCTGTCGAACCTCAAGTCCCTGCTGGAGACGGGCAGTCCGCTGCCGCGGGAGCCTTGGCTAATTCCTTGAGGCCGGGCGTGCTCAGCCGAGACCGTCGAGCGCGGTGCCGGCGTAGTGCGGCCACTGTCCGGCATGGCTGACGGGGATGGCCACCCAGTCCTTGAAGGGGCGCCCCTTGCCGGAAGGGTCGAAGAGCTCGGCACCGCTCAGCGCGTGCGCCTCGGCGTGCGCAGGGGTGCCGTCCCCGAGCTTGACGGCAAGGACGTCTCCCTTGAGGCAGGCGAATGCCTTTCCGCCCGCCTTGAGGGCACGCTTGCCGAACATGGCGCCGGCAACGGCGCCGCGCGGGGCGAGTTCGTCGGCGAGATCGCCGAACAGCTCGTCGGGATTCAAGGGGTGGCTCCTCACGAAAGGACGTGAGAACCGATCCTTGCACCACACCCGCGGGTGCGAGGACGAAACCGGGACTCGGACGGCACGGGCCCGGCGGCCGCGACGGCGGCCGCCTCGAGCGGTTCGCGGACGAACCCGGGCGGCCCGAGGAGCTGTTGACGATCCGCGGCGGCGCGTCGGACCACGAAGCGGTCTTCGAAGGGCAACATCCACGGTGCGGCCAAGTGGACGGTGACCGCGCTCGCCGAGAACACGCGGCTCATGGTCCGAGGACGGAATCGGCGTGACGCCGATCGCCCGGCGTCACGGAGACCCACCGACTCCCCCAGGTGAGGCGGCAGCCGGTCTACTCCTCGAACGGGTCGAAGTCCTCGTACTCGCCCAGCGCTTCGTCGCGCTCCGCCTCGCGGTCACGCCGGCGCTGGGCGGCCGGACGCGGGGCCTCCATGCGGTGGTCCTCGCCGCGGCGGCCGAGCATCTCCGCGCCCGCCATCATCGTCGGCTCCCAGTCGAAGACGACCGCGTCGTCCTCCCCGCCGATCGCGACGCCGTCGCCCTCGCGTGCACCCGCCTTCATCAACTCGTCCTCGACACCGAGGCGGTTGAGGCGGTCGGCGAGGTAGCCGACGGCCTCGTCGTTGTTGAAGTCGGTCTGGTGGACCCAGCGTTCGGGCTTCTCACCGCGGACACGGAAGAAGCCGTCGGCCTCCTTCGTGACCTTGAAGCCCGCGTCGTCCACGGCCTTCGGGCGGATGACGACCCGCGTCGTCTCCTCCTTCGGCCTGGCGGCGCGCGCCTCGTCGACGACCTTGGCGAGGGCGAACGACAGCTCCTTCAGCCCCTGCCGGGAAACCGCGGAGACCTCGAACACCTGGTAGCCGCGGTCCTGGAGGTCGGGGCGGATGATGTCGGCGAGGTCCTGGCCGTCGGGGATGTCGACCTTGTTGAGTACGACGACGCGCGGCCGTCCCTCCAGGCCGCCGTACTGCGCCAGTTCGGCCTCGATGACGTCCAGGTCGCTGACCGGGTCGCGGTCGGATTCGAGGGTCGCGCAGTCCAGTACGTGCACGAGGACCGAGCAGCGCTCGACGTGCCGCAGGAAGTCCAGCCCCAGCCCCTTGCCTTCGCTCGCCCCCGGGATCAGACCGGGGACGTCCGCGATCGTGAAGACCGACGAACCGGCCGTGACCACACCGAGGTTGGGAACGAGCGTGGTGAAGGGATAGTCGGCGATCTTCGGCTTCGCCGCCGAAAGCACGGAGATGAGCGAGGACTTGCCCGCCGACGGATAGCCGACGAGGGCCACGTCCGCGACGGTCTTCAGCTCCAGCACGATGTCGCGTGCCTCACCGGGCTCGCCGAGCAGCGCGAATCCCGGGGCCTTGCGCCGGGGTGAGGCGAGGGCGGCGTTGCCGAGTCCGCCGCGGCCTCCCTGGCCCGCGATGAAGACGGTGCCCTTGCCGACCATGTCGGCCAGTACCTCGCCGTTCCTGCCGAGGACGACCGTGCCGTCCGGAACGGGCAGCACCAGGTCCTTGCCGTCGGCCCCGGAGCGGTCACCGCCCTCCCCCGGCCTGCCGTTGGTGGCCTTGCGGTGCGGGCTGTGGTGGTAGTCGAGCAGGGTCGTCACGTCGGGGTCGACGACGAGGACGACGTCACCGCCACGGCCGCCGTTGCCGCCGTCCGGACCGCCGAGCGGCTTGAACTTCTCCCGGTGGACGGAGGCACAGCCGTGGCCCCCGTTACCCGCGGCGACATACAGCTCGACGCGGTCCACGAAGGTGGTCATGTGAAGTGCCTCCAGGCTGAGGTTCGGTGCATGGTGTGCGTGCCGCGGGTTACCGCGGCGGACGTGCCGACGGCGGGACGTGCCCCCGGGGCGGCCCGTCGATGAGGGTGCCAACGCACCGAGGGCGGACCCGCTTCCCGTATGTACGAGTGATGCGTACGCACGGGAGCGGCCGTCCGCCCTCGGTGGTGATACGTGCTGCGATGCGCTACTGGCGCGGCTGATTACTCAGCGGCAGGAACGATGTTCACGACCCTGCGGCCACGGCGCGTGCCGAACTGCACCGCACCGGCGTCCAGCGCGAACAGCGTGTCGTCGCCGCCGCGGCCGACACCCGCACCGGGGTGGAAGTGGGTGCCGCGCTGGCGGACGATGATCTCACCGGCGTTGACGAGCTGACCGCCGAAGCGCTTCACACCCAGGTACTGAGGGTTGGAGTCGCGGCCGTTCCGGGTGGACGATGCGCCCTTCTTGTGTGCCATCTCTAGCTCAGTCCTTACTTCTTCTTCTTGGCCGGCGTGGGGATGTCGGTGATCTTCAGCGCGGTGTGCAGCTGGCGGTGACCGATCCGCTTCTTGTAACCGGTCTTGTTCTTGTACTTCTGGATGCGGATCTTGTCGCCCTTGTGGTGGTCCACGACCTCGGCCGCGATCTTCACCCCGTCCAGCACCCACGGGTCGCTGGTGACCGTGTCACCGTCCACGACGAGCAGGGCTGAGAGCTCGACGCGCTCGCCGGCCTTGCTCTCGGAAATACGGTCGACCTCGATGACGTCGCCTACAGCCACCTTCTGCTGGCGGCCGCCGGTGCGCACGATTGCGTACACGCGGAACTCTCTCTCTCGTCACGGAACCCCTGACGCCAGCCGCCCGGCATGGATCCGGCAGGCGGTGAGGACACCGCAGCCGGGGCTCCACGATCTGATCCGAGTGGATTGAGCGGCCTCTCCCGTGCTGGTACAGCGGGAGGGAGTTGCTCAGGAGCGTGGCGCATCCCGATTGACACGCCAGCGCTCAAGGTTACGGGGCGCCGCACACGCTGGTCAAACCGGTGCCCTCGGCGTCCCCGACGCTCTGCGGATGCCCGGCGGGGCGGAATCCCTCTGCGGGAAAGGGCCTAGGGCGTTGCCGTGGACGGTCCGCAACGGATCGCCGACCCGGAACGCCGACCCCGTACGGGCAAGGGCCGCTCGACGGCGTGTGTGCGCCGTGAGCGGCCCTTCCGCTTCTCGCCGGTCGGTCCGGTCAGTCCCGTCAGTCCTCCGGCTGCTCCTCGTCGGCCGGGGCGGACACCGAGGACGGTGCGTCCTGCTCGGCCGCGGCCGTCTTCCTAGACGTGGCCGACCTCTTGGCAGCGGAAGCCGCCTTCTTCGCCGTGGCCCTCTTCGCCGTCGCCCTCTTCGCCGCGGACTTCTTCGCGGTGGACATCCCGGAGGCGGCGTCCGCCGTGCCGTCCTCGTCGCCGTCACCGGCATCAGAGGACTCCGGCTCCGCGTCCGCATCGTCCGACGCCGACGGCGACCCCGCCGGAGCGGAGACGCTGCGGGTGGCACGGCGCCGCGCACGCACCGGAGGAGCCGCCTCCGAAGCCGACGCATCCGGCACCGCCTCGACCGACGGCTGCTGCGGTGCGGCCGTGAGCTCCGAAGATGGCAGCACGATCGCGTCCGCATCGTCCGACGCCGACGGCGACCCCGCCGGAGCGGAGACGCTGCGGCTGACGCGGCGCCGCGCACGCACCGGAGGAGCCGCCTCCGGAGCCGACGCATCCGGCACCGCCTCGACCGACGGCTGCTCCTGCGCCGACTGCTCGTCCGCCTTCGACGCCACGACGGTCACCACAGCCTCCTCGGAGGCGGGCGGCGCCCCCGCGGGGGCCGAGGCCTTGCGGGCGACCCGGCGGCGGCTCCGGGCGGGGCGCTCCGTTTCCGGCTGCGCGCCCGGCTCCGGATGACCGGCGTCCTGCTGAACGCCGCCCGCGTCACTCACGTCAGCGGTGGCGACCCTGCCACCAGCTTCGGAGCTTTCCCGCGAGCGGCCTTGCCCGTTTCCCGGGCCGGTGGCCCCCTTCGGGGTGCTCTCGTCGGTATCGACGGGGCCCGTTCTCGGCTGCTCGGATTTCTCGCGGTCCGTACTTCCGCTCGCCGGCGCCGCCGGCAGGGTCTGCGCGGAGGTCTGCGTCACCGGCTCCGACACGGAAGCAGCGGCGACCGGCACCGGCTCCCGCTCCGCGGACTCCTGCTCGCCCTGCACCGGTGCCGGCTGCGGAGCACCCTGCGGTGCCGTCGCCTTACGGCTGCCACGGCGCCGGGTGCGGCGTCCGGACGCGGCTGCGGCTTCGGCCTCAGCGACCGAGCCGTACAGCTCCTCGTCCGGCGTGAACTCCTCGTCCGCGTAGGCCTTTTCGGCCTTGGCCGCTGCCTTGCCGGCCTTGCCTGCCTTTACACCCTTGGCACCCTTCGTGCCCTCGGCCTCGGCGGCCGCCTCAGGCTCGGGCAGGGACACGGGCTCTGCCTCGGTCTCGGACGGGGCCTTGGTCTGGAGCTGCGCCTGCTTCTCGCCGCCGCTCTTGCCGCCCCGCTTCTTGCCCTTCTTGCCGCCGGCGGCAGCGGGCTGCTCCATGTGCACGTGGACGCCGCGCCCGTTGCAGTGCACGCACGGCTCCGAGAAGGACTCCAGCAGCCCCTGCCCGACGCGCTTCCGCGTCATCTGCACGAGCCCCAGCGACGTCACCTCGGCGACCTGGTGCTTCGTACGGTCCCGGCCCAGGCACTCCAGCAGGCGCCGCAGCACCAGGTCCCGGTTGGACTCCAGCACCATGTCGATGAAGTCGATCACGATGATGCCGCCGAGGTCGCGCAGCCGCAGCTGGCGCACGATCTCCTCGGCCGCCTCCAGGTTGTTCCTGGTGACGGTCTCCTCCAGGTTGCCGCCCTGGCCGGTGAACTTGCCGGTGTTGACGTCGACGACGATCATCGCCTCCGTCCGGTCGATCACCAGCGAACCGCCGCTCGGCAGCCACACCTTGCGGTCCAGCGCCTTCATCAGCTGCTCGTCGATGCGGTACGTGGCGAAGACGTCCACGTCCGACGTCCACCTCTCCAGCCGCTCCGCGAGGTCAGGCGCGACGTGCGAGACGTAGCCGTGGATGGTCTCCCATGCCTCGTCACCGCTGACGATGACCTTGGAGAAGTCCTCGTTGAAGATGTCGCGCACGACGCGCACCGTCATGTCCGGCTCGCCGTAGAGCAGCGTCGGGGCGTTGCCCTTCTGCGACTTGCGCTGGATGTCCTCCCACTGCGACTGCAGCCGTTCGACGTCGCGGCGCAGCTCGTCCTCGCTGGCGCCTTCGGCGGCCGTGCGGACGATGACGCCCGCGTCCTCGGGGACGACCTTCTTCAGGATCTGCTTCAGACGCGAGCGCTCGGTGTCGGGCAGCTTGCGGCTGATGCCGGTCATCGACCCTTCGGGCACGTAGACCAGGTAGCGGCCGGGCAGCGAGACCTGGCTGGTCAGGCGGGCACCCTTGTGACCCATCGGGTCCTTGGTGACCTGCACCAGCACCGACTGGCCGGACTTCAGCGCGGTCTCGATGCGACGCGGGCCGTTGGCCATGCCCAGCGCCTCGAAGTTGACCTCGCCGGCGTACAGAACGGCGTTGCGACCCTTGCCGATGTCGACGAAGGCGGCCTCCATCGACGGCAGGACGTTCTGCACCTTGCCGAGGTAGACGTTGCCGACGTACGAGGTGGACTGCTCCTTGTTGACGAAGTGCTCGACCAGCACGTCGTCCTCAAGCACGCCGATCTGCGTGCGCTCACCGCTCTGCCGGACGATCATCTCCCGCTTCACGGCCTCACGGCGCGCCAGGAACTCCGACTCGGTGATGATCGGCACCCTGCGGCGGCCCTGCTCGCGCCCCTCGCGACGGCGCTGCTTCTTCGCTTCCAGGCGCGTCGATCCCTTGATCGCCTGCACCTCGTCGACGGGTTCGTCCTTCTTGCGGCGAGGCTCGCGGATCTTGACGACGGTGCGCTCCGGGTCGTCGTCCTCGCTCTCGCGGCCCGCACCGGAATCGCCGGAGTCGCTGCCACGACGGCGGCGACGGCGACGGCGACGTGAGCTGCTGGACGAGCCGGAGCCGCCTCCCGAACCGCCCCGGGTCTCCTCGGCATCCTCGTCGGCCTCGTCGGACTCCGCGGCCTCTTCGCCCTCGCTCTCGGCGTCGCCACGCTGCTGCGACTGGCCCTCACGGCCACCGGCACCGGAATCCGCGGCGGCCTCGTCCGAAGACTCGGAGCTGTCACCGCGGCGGCGGCGCCGCCCACCACGGCGACGACGGCGTGCGGGACGCTCGTCCTGGCCCTCGTCGGACGCGTCGTCCGCGCCGGACTCCTTGGCCTCGTCGTCGCTTTCGTCGCCCTCGGCACCCTGGTCCGCACCCTGGCCGTCGCCGGACGTGTCGGCGCGGCGGCGACGACGGCGGGGACGCTCGGAGGCCGCGGGCGCCTCCTCTTCGTCCTCTTCCAGCTCGTCGGCCTCTTCGGCCGCCGAATCGGCAGCGGCAGCGGCGGCGGCGCTCTGCGGGGTCTGGAACTCAGGCTCGGTGAACACGGGCGCCTGGAAGAGCGCCACCGGGGGCTGTGCCGTGCGCTGCGCGGCAGTCTGTCCGCCGTCCGTCTCCGGCTCGGCGCTCTCGGGAGCGTCGGCGGCCGCGGACGCTGTCGACCCCGCGGCCTTGCGGGCGGTGCCGCGGCGGCGCTTCCGTGCGCCCGACTCGGCGGGCTCGTCTGCTCCGGCGACCTCGGCCGACTTCGCTGCGTCCGCCTCTGCCGGGGCTTCGGCTTCGTTCTCCGCGGACGCCTTGGACGGGGCCTTGGCCGACGCGCTCGCCTTGCGTGCGGGCGAACGGCGCGACCCGCGTGCGGGTGCCTCGGCCGCGGCCTCTTCGCTCGCGCCCTGCTTGTCCTCGGCGTCCTGGCCTTCGGCGGCCTGCTTGTCCTGCTGCGTGGTGTCCTCCGTGGCGGCGGCCGTCTTGCGCGTCGTCCTGCGGCGGGTGCGCGTGGGCTGAGCGGGCTCGTCGCCCGCACCTGCCTGTGCGTCCTCGCCGGCGCCGGCGTCGCGGGAAGTCTCCGCCTCTGCCGGTGTGCCCTCCGGGGCGGCGGCCCTGCGCCGCGCCCGCGGCGGCGGCGCCGGATCGGCGACGGCCTCGGACCCGGTGCCGGCGGCGCCGGGCACGTCCGCGGATGCACCGGCGGACGCGGAGTTCTCCGTCCCGGCGGTCGCGACCTGTTCGGCGGCCGCGGGCTCGCTCACGCTCGGGGCACCCGCGGGGGCGCTTGCCCTGCGGGTGGCCCGCCGCCGCGGCGGCGGGGACACGGGAGCCGGCTCGGCTGCGGGCTCACCGGAGCCCACGGAACCGGCGTCGTCCGCCCGGTCGGCGGCAGCACCGGCGGACGCGGACACCTCGCTCGTGGCGATCACCTCGGGAGCCGCCGACGGCTGGGCCGGCGGACCGGCGGGACGGCTGGCGGCACGGCGGCGGCGCGGCGGAAGGGTGTCGCTCGGAGAGACGGAGTCGGCATCGGACTGCTCCTGCTCCGGCGCCTCCGTCTGCGCGTGCTGCGGCGGCTGCTGCGACGCGGGCTGTTCGGCAGATGTGGCGCTCCAGGCGCCGGTGCCCTCCACAATTCCTGTGTGCTGCGCGCCCTCCGCGGGCACGGCGTTGTCGCCGTTCTCCGCGGCTGCGCTTTCATTTTCGTTGTTCGGTTCGAGCATGCGGGCGTTTCTCCCGTCGCGCTCCCGGGCGCCGCGCCTCATCGATAAGGCCACGGCCCACGCTCGGGGCGGGCCGTGCTCCAGGGCGCGGGCGCCACACGGGAGCTTCTGTCTCACTCGCCGGTTCCGGTCTGCCTTCCGTACAGACGGCCCGGCTACGGCGAAAGTCTTCTGGTCAATGCGCCTGCCTGCCGCGACACGGACCCGGGTGGCTCCCTGGTGCCTGCATCGGCGGTGGCGCTTTCAACGCTGATCCTCCAGGCCCTCTGGCCTACGCGCTGCCGCCCGACGCCGTCGCGACGAGGGGTGCGTCGCGGTCGGGCGCCAACGGGTCGGTCACCGTGCCGGTCTCCTCATCGAGCGGCCCCTGCGCCAGCCTGGTCACCGCTGCGGGGACCGGCGGCGCCAGGTCGGCCGTAGCTCGGAGGCCGGACAGGACGTCGTCGGGTCGTACGGCAGGTGTCAGGTGCCGTACCACCAGGCGCAGTATCGCACAGGCACCCTCCCGGCGACCATCGGCCCCTGCGCCGGACGCCGCTTCCGCTGAGGTCAGCGACGTGACGGCGGCCCGTGCGTCGAATGTGCGCAGACCCTTCTTGGTCTGCCGCTCGACCTCGACCACCTCCGACGCGAGGAACGACTCGATGGCACGCTCCGCCTCGGCCGGGGCGACGCCGTCCAGCCGGAGCTCCCACTCGGAAGCCTCCAGCCGCTCGGTGAAGTCGGACGTGAGGGCCTCGACCGCCTCGACGATGTCGAGCCCGGGCGGCATGGACGCGTCGAGCCGTGATCTCAGCTCCTCCGGATCACGCCGCTCGACGAGGGCGATCTCCAGGAACTCGGCCTCACTGCCCGTGCCGGTGGGTGCGGCATTGGCGTAGGAGACCTTCGGGTGCGGGGTGAAGCCGGCGGAGTACGCCATGGGCACCCCTGCCCTGCGCAGCGCTCTCTCGAAAGCGCGCTGGAAGTCTCGATGACTGGTGAACCGAAGGCGGCCGC
This sequence comes from Streptomyces sp. TAA486, assembly GCF_000426165.1. Classification (NCBI taxonomy): domain Bacteria; kingdom Bacillati; phylum Actinomycetota; class Actinomycetes; order Kitasatosporales; family Streptomycetaceae; genus Streptomyces; species Streptomyces sp. TAA486. The sequence goes on from NZ_AUEV01000003.1 coordinate 402,621, forward strand.
GTTTGGTGTATCGCAGTCGCACACGCTGCACGGCGGGTGCGGGCGGCGGGCCTTCGGGCTGTCGCTTGCCCAGTGGTTCTCTCCTCAGTGCCTGGTGCAGGGCGGCAACGCGTGGGGAACGGCCGCTCTCCGCGTACGTGAAGATGCGAGGTTCTGTTGTGTCTTCGGACGCTTCCACGGTGCTGCGGGCCGTGCCCGCCGGTACCGCAGGTGCTTCAAAGGGTGCGGAAGTCCGCATCGTCGCGCTTGGCGCCGAGTGTGCCCGGCGTCGTCGCGCTGTTGTGCGGTGATCCTGCGACCCAGGGTACGCGCCCTGGCTCGGACAGCGCCCTCCGATGCGGCACGGGACCTGTAGTGGGCTCCGCCAGGGGCTCGCTCCCCCGCTTCCTGGCGGGCGGCCCGCCGAACAGCGCCCGGCGCAGCTCCGCCCGGGTCTCCCGTACGGAAGCGCGGGCCGATTCCAGAGCCGCGCGCACCCCGCGACGTACCTCCCGCACGACCTGCACGGCCGGGAGCCACACCGCGTCGCGCAGCCCGCGGCCCACCGGCCGCACGACGTACCGCCACACCCACACGACGGGATCGACGAAGAGGAAGCGCAGCACCCGGCCGATGAACCGGAAGACCGCCCTCGAGACGTATCCGGCGACGCGCCACGCATGGCCCACGGCGCCCGCGATCTCCCGCGCGACGACCGCAACGGCACGTCCCGTGGGCCTGAGCAGCTTGCGGTGGACGAAGGTGCAGGGCAGCACCACCAGATACCGCCACAGCCACGCCAGCCCCGTACCGGTGCCGCGCACCGCGGCGACCACCCCTCGCCACACCGGCCTCAGCACGTACCGGTGCAGCAGCCGGCAGGGCGTCACCACGAGGTACCGCCACAGCCACACGGACGCGACGCCCACCGCGGCCATGACCGCCAGCACGGCAAATCCCACGGGCTTCAGCACATAGCGGTAGAGGAAGCCCAACGGTGCGCCGATCATGGTGCGCCCGAACCAGGCCAGCCCCACGCCGACAGCCCGGGCGAGGGCCAGCGCGCCCCGACCCAGCGGGGCCAGCACGTAGCGGTGGAGGAGGGAGAGCGGCTCGACGACGAGATGACTCCCCAGCCAGGCCAGCACTGCCCAAAGCCCCCGCCCCGTCCAGACGATCCCCGACCCGACGGCCTTCGCCAGCCAGGCCAGCGCCCGTCCGGTGGGCGCGAGCGTGTACTGCCACAACGCGAGCCAGGGCCACACCAGCAGCGCGAAGAGAACCGGTGAGAGCACCTTCCTCCACACCCATTGCGACGCCCGCGCGAAGGGCACCCACACGACCCGCCTGAGCGCCCGCCCGCAGGCCGTGAGCGCGTCCCAGAGCAGCCGCACGGGCACGATCAGCACCAGCGTCACGATCCGTACGGGCATCCGGATCGCCCTCGCGAGCCATCCCTCGAAGGGCTCCTCAGTGAGGTGGGCCGGGGTCACTGCGCCCGGCGTGCGGTGCGGCTTCACCAAGGAGACCCGATCAGCGGGCCCCGCGGCCTCTGCTGGTCTCTCGGGATCCGCAGGGCCTGCGTCATGTCCGGGCTGACAGTCACTCACACCCATGAGGACGCCGCCGCAGCCCGTCCGGTTCATCGCGCCGGGCGCCGCACGGAAAAGCCGCGCCCCGCGCCCCGCTCGGCGACGGCCGTCGGCAGCACTTCCTCCCCGCTCGGCCCCACCCGGATCTCCCCGTCCCGGACCGTGCGCGTGCGACCTGCGAATCCAACAAAAAGGATTGATTGATCTATCTTGATTGATGTATCTTGACCCCGTGACTTCAGCTGCGCAGCAAGGCGAACCGTCAGCAGCACCACCCGGCGTCCTGTCCCTGACCGGGCACCCGGTGCGGTGGCAGCTGATCGGCGAACTGGCGCGCAGCGACCGGCAGGTCCGCGAACTCACCGCTCTGGTCGGCCTGAGGCAGAGCCTGACCTCCTACCACCTCGGCCAGTTGCGCGACGCCGGGCTGGTGACCACGCGGCGCAGCTCGGCCGACGGACGCGACACCTACTACAGCCTCGACCTGGCCGCCTGCCGCGATGGTCTGGCCGAAGCGGGCGCCGCCCTGCATCCCGGGCTGAGGCTGGTCCCGGCCGCGCTGACGGAGCCGGCGGCCGGTGCCGGCGGGCGGAATTCGCGGCGGCCACACGTCCGGGTGCTCTTCCTGTGCACCGGCAACAGCGCGCGGTCCCAGATGGCCGAGGCGATCCTGGAGCGGCTGGGAGGCCCGGGGATCGAAGCAGCCAGCGCCGGGAGTCACCCCAAGCCCCTGCACCGCGATGCCGTGCGTGTGATGCGCGAACGCGGCATCGACATCGGCGGCCGCCGCTCCAAGCACCTCAGCGAGTTCGCCGATCAGCGGTTCGACCACGTGATCAGCCTCTGCGACCGCGTACGTGAGAAGTGCCCGGACTTCCCCGGCCCTCCCACAGTGGCGCACTGGAGCATCCCCGACCCGGCCGCCGCGGCGACGGCCGACGAGCACAGCCACCAGGCGTTCGTCCGCACCGCCGACGAACTCGACACCCGTATCCACTTCCTGCTCCACGCGAACGAACGCGCCCCGGCGCGCTCGGAGGGGACCAAGTGATGTCCGACAGCTCTGCGGACCTGGTCAGCGTCCGGTACATGGTCGACGACGTCGACACCGCGATCGACTTCTACACCACTCACCTGGGGTTCACCGTCAGGATGAGTGCGGCGCCGGCCTTCGCCGACGTCCTGCGCGGCAACCTGCGGCTCCTGCTGAGCGGCCCGTCCAGTTCGGCGGGCCGACCGATGCCTGACGGTGCGCAGCCGGCACCGGGGGGATGGAACCGCATCCATCTCATCGTGAGCGACATCGCCGCCGAGGTGGACCGGCTGCGTGCCGCGGGGTTGACGTTCCGGAACGACATCGTCTCCGGTCCCGGAGGTCAGCAGATCCTCCTGGAGGATCCGTCCGGCAACGTGGTCGAGCTGTTCCAGCCCGCCGGCACCTGACCCGAACCCGGCAGGCAGAACTCGTCACACGCGAGCAAGCGTGCGCGGGGTCCGAGCTCCGGAGGTCCACCTGAAGCTGATCGTCCCGGAGGATGCCGGGGCGCCCCTGGTCGTCAAGAGGGGCGCTTTCGCAGGCGGACGCCCTTGAGACGCCGTCGGCCCCGTCGAGTCGACAGGGCCGCGGATCGCCCCTACTTGTTCACGACCGAGAGCGGCAGCAGCTTCTTGCCGGTCGGCCCGATCTGGATCTCCGTGTCCATCTGAGGACACACCCCGCAGTCGAAGCAGGGAGTCCAGCGGCAGTCCTCGACCTCGGTCTCGTCGAGGGCGTCCTGCCAGTCCTCCCAGAGCCAGTCCTTGTCCAGGCCGGAGTCCAAGTGGTCCCAGGGCAGGACCTCTTCGTACGTGCGCTCACGCGTCGTGTACCAGTCGACGTCGACTCCGAAGTCCGGCAGCGTGCGGGCCGCGGCGTCCATCCACAGCTGGTAGCTGAAGTACTCGCGCCAGCCGTCGAAGCGGCCGCCCCGGTCGAAGACGTCGCGGATGACCGCGCCCACGCGCCGGTCGCCTCGCGAGAGCAGGCCCTCGACGATGCCGGGCTTGCCGTCGTGGTAGCGGAAGCCGATGGAACGGCCGTACTTCTTGTCACCGCGGATCTTCTCGCGCAGCTTGCCGAGCCGCTGGTCGGTCTCCTCGGCCGACAGCTGCGGCGCCCATTGGAAGGGTGTGTGCGGCTTGGGCACGAACCCGCCGATGGAGACGGTGCAGCGGATGTCGTTGGACCGTGCGACCTCGCGGCCCTTGGCGATGACGTTGATGGCCATGTCGCCGATCTGGAGCACGTCCTCGTCGGTCTCGGTCGGCAGCCCGCACATGAAGTACAGCTTCACCTGCCGCCAGCCGTTGCCGTAGGCGGTGGCGACGGTGCGGATCAGGTCCTCCTCCGAGACCATCTTGTTGATGACCTTGCGGATGCGTTCGCTGCCGCCCTCGGGCGCGAAGGTCAGGCCGGAGCGACGCCCGTTGCGGGTCAGCTCGTTGGCGAGATCGATGTTGAACGCGTCGACGCGGGTCGAGGGAAGGGACAGGCCGATCTTGTCTTCCTCGTAGCGGTCGGCGAGGCCCTTGGCCACGTCGCCGATCTCGCTGTGGTCCGCGGACGAGAGGGAGAGCAGCCCGACCTCTTCGAAGCCGGTGTTCTTCAGCCCCTTCTCCACCATGTCGCCGATTCCCGTGATGGAGCGCTCCCGCACCGGGCGGGTGATCATGCCCGCCTGGCAGAAGCGGCAGCCCCGCGTGCAGCCGCGGAAGATCTCCACGGACATCCGCTCGTGCACCGTCTCCGCGAGCGGCACCAACGGCTGCTTGGGGTACGGCCATTCGTCCAGGTCCATCACCGTGCGCTTCGAGACCCGCCACGGAACGCCCGAACGGTTCGGCACCACGCGGGAAATGCGCCCGTCCGCGAGGTACTCCACGTCGTAGAACTTGGGGACGTAGACCTCCCCGGTCTTCGCCAGGCGCAGCAGGAGCTCGTCCCGGCCGCCGGGTCGCCCCTCGGACTTCCAGGCACGGATGATCTCGCTGACCTCGAGCACGGCCTGCTCACCGTCGCCCACGACGGCGCAGTCGAGGAAGTCGGCGATGGGCTCGGGGTTGAAGGCCGCGTGGCCTCCCGCCATGACGATCGGATGGTCATCGCCGCGGTCCTTCGACTCGAGCGGGACGCCCGAGAGTTCGAGGGCGGTGAGGAGGTTGGTGTAGCCGAGTTCGGTGGCGAAGGAGACACCGAGCACGTCGAACTCACCGACAGGGCGGTGCCCGTCCACCGTGAACTGCGGGACGTCGTTCTCCCGCATCAGCTTCTCCAGGTCCGGCCAGACGCTGTAGGTGCGTTCGGCCAGTACGCCCTCTCGCTCGTTGAGCACCTCGTAGAGGATCATGACGCCCTGGTTGGGCAGCCCCACCTCGTAGGCGTCCGGGTACATCAGCGCCCAGCGGACGTCGCAGGAGTCCCAGTCCTTGACGGTGGAGTTCAGCTCACCACCCACGTACTGGATGGGCTTCTGGACATGGGGAAGGAGGGCCTCCAGGCGCGGGAAGACCGACTCGACTGGCATGGGGGTTCCTCGACTCAGGGCGCGTTCGCGGTGCAGGTGACCATCCAGCGTAACGCGGACGCGGGAGAGCCATGGCGCCCGTCTCAGGCCCGCCCCTTCAGACGGGCCGTCTGCTCCTCCTGGACGCGGCGTGCCGTCTCCAGGAACTCGCTGATCACAGCGAGTTGGTCCGCGTCGTGGTTTCGCAGCGCGGACTTCCCTGCCTCGCCGACGGGGCCGTACACCTCGCGCTCGGCAGTACCGTCGTGCGGACCGGGCAGGGCTGGCGGATCTCGGCTCTCCACAACGGGCGGGTACGTCCGGTGACCATCCCCGGGCCCGGCGCCTTCCCTTCGCGGATGTCACACGCGATGAGCCGGACCGGCCGCCGCCTGACCCTGGGGACGGGACGCCGGGCACAGGACGGAAGCGTCGTCGCGGCAACAACTACGACAACGTCAACGCCTACAGGAACGACAGCTACGCCGAGACGGGACGCTGCACTCTGATCGACTGCAGCAGACCGAGCGCGATCCACACCGCGAACATCGATGTACCGCCGTAGGAGACGAACGGGAGCGGAAGCCCCGCGACCGGCATGATGCCCAGCGTCATCCCGATGTTCTCGAACGACTGGAAGGCGAACCAGGCAATCACTCCGGCGGCGACGATCGTGCTGTACAGCTCGGACGCCTCGCGGGCGATGCGACAGGCGCGCCAGATCACGACACCCAGGAGCAGAATGATCAACGCGCCGCCCAGGAAGCCCAGTTCCTCACCGGCGACGGTGAACACGAAGTCCGTCTGCTGCTCGGGCACGAACTGCCCCGTGGTCTGCGATCCCTCGAAGAGCCCCTTGCCGCTCAGGCCGCCCGAACCGATGGCGATGCGCGCCTGATTGGTGTTGTAACCGACACCGGACGGATCCAGAGCGGGGTTGGCGAAAGCCGCGAATCGGTCGATCTGGTACTCGTCGAGCAGGCCGAGCGCCCAGACCAGTACGGCTCCTCCGGTGCCGGCGGCGCACAGCCCGACGATCCACCGGTTCGAGGCGCCGGAGGCGAGCAGCACTCCCAGAACGATTATGACCATGACCATCACTGAGCCGAGGTCCGGCATCAGCATGATGACCACGATCGGGGCGGCCGCCAGGCCCAGCGCCTGGAGCACGATGCGGTGGTCGGGATGCTCCCGGTCCCCCGCGTCCACGCGAGCGGCAAGCAGCATCGCCATGCCCAGGATCACGGTGATCTTGATGAATTCGGCAGGCTGCAGCGAGAAGCCTCCGCCGAGATGGAGCCAGGCCCGCTGCCCGTTGATGGTCGCGCCCAGCGGAGTCAGGACGAGGAGCGCAAGCAGCACCGACGCCCCGTAGAGGAACGGCACCGCCCCGCGCACCCTGCGGTGGCCGAGCCACACCATGCCGGCCATCAGCAGCAGCCCCACGACGAGGCTGAGCACGTGACGGGTCACGAAGTAGTAGGGGTCACCCTGGTTGAGGTCCGTGCGGTTGCGCGTGGCCGACCAGACCAGGAGCGAGCCCACGATGGAAAGGCCGACGCCGGCCAGCACCATGACCCAGTCCAGCCGCCATACCGCCGAGTCGCGTGCCGTGACCCTGCCCCACGCCGACTTCTTCTGCGGCCCGTAGCCGCTGAGGGAGTAGGAGTGCGTGCTCATCCGGCCGCTCCGCCGGCGGGTGTGCCCTTCACCGCGCGTTCGGCGCGCTTCTTGAAGTCCTTGTCTTCTCTGGCCTCGATGTTGCCGTGGCCGTCCACCTTCGGGAGGCCCTCCTCGGGGTGCGGCAGCAGTGCGGCCTTCTCATCGAGATCGCCGTCCGCGTTGACCCCGTAGATGGCGTTGTAGATGTTGCGCACGGCTGGTCCGGAGGCACCGGAGCCGGTACCACCCTGGGAGATCGTCATGACGACCGTGTAGTCCTTGGTGTACGTCGTGAACCAGGACGTGGTCTGCTTGCCCGCGACCTCGGCCGTACCCGTCTTGGCGTGCATCTTGATCTTGTCCTGGGGCCAGCCCGCGTCACCGAAGCGCCAGGCCGCGGTGCCTCGTTCGGCGACACCCGCGAGCGCCTTGTCCATCTTCTTCAGCAGACTCTTCTTCACGGGCAGCTTGCCGTGGGACTTCGGCTTGATCTCCTTTATGGTCTTGCCCTTCGGCCCGATGGTCGCCTTGCCGAGGGTGGGGTTGTACAGGGTGCCGCCGTTGGCGATCGCCGAGTAGATGGTCGCCATCTGGATCGGCGTGACGAGCGTGTCGCCCTGCCCGATCGAGTAGTTGACGCTGTCACCGGCTCGCATCTTCATGCCGGAGACGCAGTTCTCCTTGGCGATCTTGTCGGCGTAGGACTTGGGGTCCTTGGCCTGCTTGCACCAGGCGTCCTTGTTGGCCTTCCAGTAGTCCTTCTTCCACTGGCGGTCCGGGACACGGCCTTCGACCTCGTTGGGCAGGTCGACGTGGGTCTTCGCACCGAGGCCGAACTTATGGGCCGTCTTGTAGAAGTGGTCCCCGGCGTTCTTCTTCGGGTTGTTGCCGCCGTCCTTGAGCCACTGCTTGTAGGCCAGGTCGTAGAAGACCGTGTCGCAGGAGACCTCCAGCGCGCGGCCCAGATCGATCGTGCCGTGGCTCTGGGACTCGTAGTTCTTGAAGGTCTGTCCACCGACGTTGTACGAGGACGAGCAGTTGTAGTTGCCGCCGAACTTGTTGCCCGCCTCCACAGCGGCGGCCGTGGAGATCACCTTGAACACCGAACCGGGCGCCGAGAGGCCCTGGATCGAGCGGTTGAGCAGCGGGTAGTTGGACTTCTTGCCCGTCAGCTTCGTGTACTTCTTGCCGGAGATGCCGCCGACCCACTCGTTCGGGTCGTACTCGGGGTTGGAGGCCATCGCGACGACCCGGCCGGTCTTGTTCTCCATGACGACGGCCGCGCCGGCGTCCGCCTTGTAGTTCCTGTTGGTGTTCTTGTCGTGCTCCTTGCGGGCGTTCTTCATCGCCGTCAGCAACTCGTTCTCGGTGACGGCCTGAACGCGTGAGTCGATGCTCGTGACGAGGCTGGAGCCCGGCTCGGCCTTGTCGCTCTTGGCCCGGCCCATGACGCGTCCCAGGTTGTCCACCTCGTAGCGCGTCACACCCGAACTGCCGCGCAGCATCGCGTCGTACGTGCGCTCGATTCCGGAGCGGCCGATCTCGTCGGAGGAGAGGAAGGGCGAGTCCGTGTTCTTCGTCTTCCTGATCTCTTCGTCAGTGACCGGCGAGAGGTAGCCGAGCACCTGCGACGTGTGGGATCCGTAGGGGGCCGGGTAGCGGCGTACGGCCGTGGGTTCGGCGGTGATGCCAGGGAAGTCCTCGGCCCGTTCACGGATCTGCAGGGCCTGCTGGGTCGTAGCGTCGTCGGTGACCGGGATCGGCTGGTAGGGCGACCCGTTCCAGCACGGCTGAGGAGTCTTCGCGTCGCAGAGGCGGACCTTCTCCTGCACCGTCTTCGGACTCATGTCGAGGATGTCGGCGAGCCTGGTCAGCACGGCCTTGCCGCTGTCGTCCATCTTCATCAGCTCGGTGCGGGAGGCGGAGACGACCAGGCGCGTCTCGTTGTCCGCGATCGGCACGCCGCGCGAGTCGAGGATGGCGCCGCGGGTGGCGGGCTGCACGACCTGCTGCACGTGGTTGCCCGCGGCCTCTTTCTGGTACTGGTCGCCGTTGCGCACCTGGAGATACCACAGGCGTCCCCCGAGGGTGAGCAGCAGTGACATCACCAGGATCTGAATGGCGACCAGCCGGATGTTCACCCGGTGACTGCGCCCGGTCTCAGGGATGTTGCTCACAGCCGCTTGACCCCCTTGATCTTCCCGGTCCTGCCTTTGCGGGACGACCGGTCCAGCAGACTGCCCCGCTGGATGCCCATCCGGATGGCCTTGCCGTTACGCGCATTTCGCACCGTGCTGCCGTTGCGGCCCTTGCCGAAGAGGCTGCCGCCGACTTGAAGTCCCGTACCCGAACTGAGCCAGCCGTAGGCGCCTTTGTCACTTCGGCCCATACTCCCGACCCCGGACGCGTCGGAGGTGATCACTCCGCGCTCCGTGCGGCGGGCCGCCCACATGATCAGCGGCACGACGAAGGGCGCGAGCAGCAAGTCGTAGAGGGTGGCCGTGAACAGCAGCGGCAGCAGCCCGACCTGGCCCGCCGCGGTGTCGCCGACGAGGGTGCCGACACCCGCGTACAGGAGCGTCGATCCGACGGCGGCGCTGGCGACGACGAGCATCGGCACCGTCGCCGAACGGTGCTGCGTGCTCTCGGGCTTGGTCAGGCCCGCCACGTAGCCGATGATGCACAGCACGAGCGCGTACCGGCCCACCGCGTGCTCCGCCGGCGGCGCGAGGTCCGCGAGGAGTCCGGCGAGAAAGCCGGTCACGGCTCCGGCGGTGTGGCCGTAGACCATGGCCAGTCCGAGCAGGACGAGCAGCAGCAGATCGGGCACGGCACCGGGCAGCTGAAGCCGCGCCAGCACGCTCACCTGCGCGATCAGGGCGCCGACGACGAGTACGGCCGAGAGCAGGATCCGGTTGATGTACATCGGTCAGCTCCTGGATTCCGAAGCGTTGGGCTTCGGCGTCTTTGTGACGGTCACCGTGGGCGCGGGCTTGGGCTTCGGCGGTTTCTTCGCCCGCAGCACGTCGTCCCGCGGATCACTACGCGGCGGCTGAACGACGACCCCCACGATGTCGAGCTTGCTGAAGCTGACGAACGGACGGACGTTGACGCTGCGCGTCAGGTCACCCGCCGTCCTGTCGACCTTGGAGACCGTCCCCACAGGCACGCCCGGCACGAAGGGCTTGTTGTTCCGGGAACCGAAAGTCACTATCCGGTCGCCCTTTTTCACGTCCGCCTTGCCGTTGAGGAGTTGGACGGTCATGGCGTCACCGCCACGGCCCGTGGCGAAGCCGAGTTCGCTGCTCTTCTCCATGCGGGTACCGACGGAGAAGTCGGGGTCGTTGGCGAGCAGCACGGTCGCGGTGGACGAACTGACGGTCGTGACACGGCCCACGAGCCCGTCGCCGTTGATGACCGTCATGTCCCGCGCGAGACCGTCCTTGGTACCGGCGTCGATGGTGACCGTCCAGGAGAATCCCTGCGCGGACCCGATGCCGATGACCTGGGCGCCCTTGAGCCCGTAGCCGCCGGCGCCGGCGGTCTTCAGCAATCTGTCCAGTTCCTGGGAACGTGAACGGTGCCGGTCGCTGGAGCCGAGCTTCTGCTTCAGCTTCGCGTTCTCGGCCTCGAGACGGCTTATGCGGTTGTGCCGCACACCGGAGTCACGGACGGCGGCGATGGAGTTCCCGACGGGGTCGACAGCCGCCGACACCCCGTTCTCCACAGGCCCGAAGGCGGAAGCGGCCACATGCCGCGCGCTGTCCATCGGGGACTGCTCGCCCTTCCTGATGTCCACCGTGATCAGTGCGAACGCGATGACGATCAGAAGGACGAGCAGCAGCCGGCTCTCTCGGGTGTCCCTCACGTGCGGCGGCCGTGCCTTTCCTCAGTCGGTGGAGCGGTGTCCGTTCCGGAGCACTGCTGCCGTGCTCCGGAACTGTCAACGATCCACAGGCGGACTGGTGGTCGTGCATGCGGCGGACCGCACGGCGGTTCGTTACGTTCAGATCATCGCCTGGGCTGGGAATCGAGGACCTGCTGAAGCGCCTCGAATTCCTCCACGCACTTTCCGGAGCCCAGCGCCACGGAATCCAGCGGATCCTCGGCGATGTGGATCGGCATGCCCGTCTCACTGCGCAGCCGCTCGTCCAGTCCGCGCAGCAGCGCGCCGCCACCGGTGAGGACGATCCCGCGGTCCATGACGTCGCCGGACAGCTCGGGCGGGCACTTGTCGAGCGTGGTCTTCACCGCGTCGACGATCGCGTTGACGGGCTCCTCCATGGCCCTGCGGACCTCCGCGGCCGAGATGACGACCGTCTTGGGGAGGCCGCTGACCAGGTCGCGGCCACGGATCTCCGTGTGCTCGTCCTTGTCGAGGGAGTGCGCGGATCCGATCGTGATCTTGATGCTCTCGGCCGTGCGCTCACCGAGGAGCAGGCTGTACTCCTTCTTGATGTGCTGGATGATCGCGTTGTCCAGCTCGTCGCCGGCGACACGGATCGACTGGGCCGTGACGATTCCTCCGAGCGAGATCACCGCCACCTCGGTGGTGCCACCGCCGATGTCGACGACCATGTTGCCGGTGGCCTCGTGCACGGGCAGCCCGGAGCCGATCGCGGCCGCCATCGGCTCCTCGATGATGTGCACCTGCCGCGCGCCCGCCTGCGTGGACGCCTCGATGACGGCGCGGCGCTCGACCCCGGTGATGCCGGAGGGAACGCAGATGACCACGCGCGGACGGGCCAGATAGCGTCGCTTGTGGATCTTGAGAATGAAGTAGCGGAGCATCCGCTCGGTGATCTCGAAGTCGGCGATGACGCCGTCCTTCAGCGGACGCACGGCCACGATGTTGCCCGGGGTGCGGCCGATCATCTTCTTCGCCTCGGCGCCGACCGCCAGGATGCCCCCGGTGTTGGTGTTGATGGCGACGACCGACGGCTCGTTGAGGACGATCCCGCGACCCCTGACGTACACCAGCGTGTTGGCGGTCCCGAGGTCGACAGCCATATCACGGCCGATGAACGACATGTTGTTCGCCATAGGATGCGTCTGGCCTTCCAACTGGAGCGATGTGTGTGGGAGGACGGCAGGAGTGTGTGATCCGCGCTAACGCAATGGAGGCGCGAGGTTCCATCGTAGACGCGGACTCGAACACGTAGCGAGGGTGTCCCGCCATTGTCGGCGTAACAGCCGTCGTCCCTGTAATCAGTGACGTCGTGTCGGGGTGATGCGTTCCCCCGAACCAAGGCGCATATGCCGAAGGGCGACCGGAAATTGTCGGTCGCCCCAGGTCATCCAGGCTCTGACGACTGATGACGCGTCAGCGGAACCCTAACTGAAGTCAGGGAAAAAAATCTTCAACTCACGCTCGGCGGACTCCACCGAGTCCGATGCGTGAATCAGGTTTTCCCGCACAATCGTGCCGAAGTCCCCCCGAATGGAGCCGGGCGCCGCGGCAATCGGGTCCGTCGGACCGGCGAGTGCCCGTACTCCTTCGATGACGCGCTCACCTTCGACGACCATCACGACAGACGGGCCCGAGGCCATGAATTCCACAAGCGGTTCGTAGAAGGGCTTTCCGACGTGCTCGGCGTAGTGCTGTTCCAGCGTCGAGCGGTCGAGCGTGCGCAACTCCAGTGCCCTGACAGCCCAGTCCGCCTTGCTCTCGATCCGGCCGGTGATCTCACCGATCAGGCCGCGGCGTACGGCGTCGGGCTTGAGCAGTACCAGGGTGCGCTCGCTCATGTCGGGGGCTCCTCGGGGATGGCGCGCCGTGCCGTCGGGGACGTCAGGCGTCGGGGAGGTCAGGGTCGGCGATGTGGCCGGTTGCGAATGCCCAGAGGCTACACGGACGGCACCCCTCACCGTCACGCAGTGTCAGGCTCGGTCTCCAGCCGGGCACGCTCGGCCTTCGCCTCGTCCACCTTTTGGCCGAAGTGGACGGACGCCCACCACAGTCCCGCGAAGCAGGCGCCGAGGAAGAACATGGCCGGGACGACGAACCCGGAGGCGATCAGGGCCAGTTGGAGCGCCCAGCCCAGCTGGACACCGCCCGGGCGCGTCAGTGCCCCGCAGAGCAGGACGCACAGCGCCATCGCCACCCCGCAGACCGTCCAGACGGTGCCCGCGGACAGATCGCTGGTACGCATGGCGACGAGACCGGCGAAGCCGATCACGAAGAACTCACCGAGCAGCGTGCTCGCGCAGAGGGTGCGCACTACCGCTCCTTCCCCAGCAGCAGCCGGGCCTCGCCGGCCGTGATGACGGATCCCGTGACCAGGACGCCCGCTCCGGCGTACTCGCCCTCCTCCTCGGCGAGCGTGATCGCCTCCTCCAGGGCGCTGTCGAGCCGGGGCTCGATCTGTACCCGCTCCTCCCCGAAGACCTCGACGGCGACGGCGGCCAGGTCGTCGACATCCATCGCACGGGACGTGGAGTTACGGGTGAGGACCACTTCCGCGAAGATCGGTTCGAAGGCCTCGAGCAGGCCCCGTACGTCCTTGTCGCTGCTGGGACCGACAACGCCCACGAGACGGCTGAAACTGAACGCCTCCGTGACCGCTTCCGCGGTGGCACGGGCTCCCGCCGGGTTGTGCGCGGCGTCGAGGAGCACCGCCGGGCTGGTGCGCATCAGCTCCAGGCGGCCGGGTGAGGAGACCGACGCGAAGGCCTGCCGGACGATGTCGGCGTCGAGCGTGCGGCCCTTGTCCGTCTGCCGGGCGCCGAGGCCGAAGAAGGCCTCGACGGCGGCGAGCGCCACGGCCGCGTTGTGCGCCATGTGCGCCCCGTGCATGGGCAGGAAGATCTCCGGATACTCACCGCCCAGTCCGCGCAGCGTCATCAGCTGCCCGCCGACCGCGACCTCACGCGAGACCACGCCGAACTCGATGCCCTCACGGGCGACCGTCGCGTCCTCCTCGGCGGCCCGCTTCAGCACGACGGAGGCGGCTTCCACGGGCTGCTGGGCGAGAACGACGGTGGCGTCCTTCTTGACGATCCCGGACTTCTCACCGGCGATCTTCTCGGGGGTGTCACCGAGGCGCGCGACGTGGTCGAGCGAGATGGGAGTGATGACGGAGACGCCCGCGTCGATCACGTTCGTGGCGTCCCAGCTGCCGCCCATGCCGACCTCGACGACGGCGACGTCCACGGGGGCGTCGGCGAAGGCCGCGTAAGCCATGCCCGTCAGCATCTCGAAGAAGGAGAGACGGTGCGGCTCCTGCGCGTCGACCATCTCCGCGAACGGCTTCACGTCCTCGTAGGTCTCGATGAAGCGCTCGGCGGAGACGGGAGCACCGTCGACGCTGATCCGCTCGGTGATCGACTGCACGTGCGGGGAGGTGTAGCGGCCGGTGCGCAGCTCGAAGGTGCTCAGCAGCGCTTCGATCATGCGTGCCGTGCTGGTCTTGCCGTTCGTGCCGGTGATGTGGATGGACGGGTAGGCGCGCTGCGGCTCCCCCATCACGTCCATCAGCGCCCGGATGCGGTCCAGGGACGGGTCGAGCTTGGTCTCGGGCCAGCGGCCCATCAGCTCCGTCTCCACCGCCCGCAGCGCACGGTCCGTCTCGGGGTCCTCGGGCCGTCCGGGAACGACGTCGGCCTCCGGCGGGCCGGCCTGAGCGCGGAGGGTGCGGCTGCCGGCCTCGATCACCGCCAGGTCCGGGTCGCGGTCCGTCTCCGCTCCGACGATCTCCTCGAACTCGGAGGGTGCGGTGTCGCCGTTCTCCTCGTCCGGGTCTTCGCCGGGACCTTGCTCGGGGGGCTGGGGCTGGTCACTCACGGCGCCCAGTCTACGTAGGGCGGCGGGGCCGCCTTCCCGGCGGTCCGCCCGCGGTCGCCGGTGCTCGGGCTCGTGGCCCATGGAACGCGAAGCGGTCCGGCAGCACGGATGCTGCCGGACCGTGAGTGCGTGGGTGGCCCGTCGCGGGGGCGCCCAGGGACGCGCTCGGCGCAGCGCGAGCGCGTGGGCCCTAGGCGACCGGGACCACGCGCTCGCGGCGGGTTACGCGCCGGGCAGCCGCTCGATCTGCGGCCGGAGGCGTGCGATGTCGGCCTCGGCGGCGGCGCGGCGGTCCCGGATCTTTCCGACGACGTGATCGGGGGCCTTCGCGAGGAAGCCCTCGTTCTCCAGCTTCGCCGTCGTCTGCCGAAATTCCTTCTCGGCGGCGTCCAGGTCCTTCGTCAGCCGCTTGCGCTCCGCGTCGACGTCGATGACGCCGGACAGGTCCAGCTCCACCGTTCCGCCCGCGACGGGCAGCGACGCCGTGGCGTGGAAGCTCTCGCCCTCGGGCTGGAGCCGCAGCAGCTGCCGGATCGCGGCCTCGTGGGAGGCCAGCGGGGAGGCCGCCACCGTGAGCCGGGCCGGAACCCGCTGCCCCGGCTGGAGGCCCTGGTCGGCACGGAAGCGCCGGACCTCGGTCACCGCGTTCTGGAGGGTGGCGATCTCACGCTCGGCCTCCGCGTCCCGGAATCCCGAGTCGGCCGGCCAGGGCGTGACGACGAGGGACTCGCCGCCCGTCAGCGTCGTCCACAGCGACTCGGTGACGAACGGGACGACCGGGTGCAGCAGCCGCAGCATCACATCGAGGACCTCGCCGAGGACGCGGCGTGAGACCTCGGCGGGCCGTCCGCCGGCTGCGAAAGTGGTCTTGGACAGCTCGACGTACCAGTCGAAGACCTCGTCCCACGCGAAGTGGCGGAGCGCGTCCGAGAGTTTGGCGAACTGGTAGTCGTCGTAGTAGCCGTCGACCTCGGTGACGACGGAGTTGAGGCGGGAGAGGATCCACCTGTCCGTCGCGCCCAGTTCGGACGCATCAGGCAGCGGGCCCTCGATCGTCGCACCGTTCATCAGCGCGAACCGCGTGGCGTTCCAGATCTTGTTGGCGAAGTTGCGGGACGCCTTGACCCAGTCCTCACCGATCGGCACATCGGCGCCCGGGTTGGCGCCGCTGGTGAGCGTGAAGCGGACGGCGTCGGCACCGTAAGCGTTCATCCAGTCCAGCGGATCCACCGAGTTGGGGTTGGACTTGGACATCTTCTTGCCGTGGTCGTCCCGGACCAGTCCGGTCAGCGCGATCGTGTGGAACGGGGCGACGCCGTCCATCGCGTAGAGACCGAACATCATCATCCTGGCGACCCAGAAGAAGATGATGTCGTGGCCGGTCAGCAGAACGTCGGTCGGATAGAACTTCGCCAGATCCTGGGTCTGTTCGGGCCAGCCGAGGGTGGAGAACGGCCAGAGGCCGGAGGAAAACCAGGTGTCCAGGACGTCCGGGTCCTGCGTCCAGCCCTCGCCCGTGGGGGGCTTCTCGTCGGGGCCGAGGCAGCGGACCTCGCCGTCCGGCCCGTACCAGACCGGAATGCGGTGGCCCCACCAAAGCTGGCGCGAGATGCACCAGTCCAGCATGTTGTCGACCCAGTCGAAGTAGCGCGCCGACATCTCCGGCGGGTGGATCTTGACCAGTCCGTCGCGCACCGCGTCACCGGCGGCCTGCGCGAGCGGGCCGACGCCGACCCACCACTGCATCGACAGCCGCGGCTCGATGGTCGTCTTGCAGCGCGAGCAGTGCCCGACGCTGTGCGTGTACGGGCGCTTCTCGGCCGTGATGCGGCCCTGTTCGCGCAGGGCGGCGACGATCGAGGACCGCGCCTCGAAGCGGTCGAGGCCCTCGTACGGGCCGTGCGCGGTGATCACGCCACGCTCGTCCATGACGGTCAGCGCCGGCAGGTCGTGCCGCTGCCCGATCGCGAAGTCGTTCGGGTCGTGGGCAGGAGTGACCTTGACGGCGCCGGAGCCGAACTCCGGGTCCACATGCTCGTCGGCGACGACCGGGATCGCGCGGTCGGTGAGCGGCAGCTTGATGTGCCGGCCCAGCAGGTGTGCGTAGCGCTGGTCGTCAGGGTGGACGGCGACGGCGGTGTCACCCAGCATCGTCTCGGCCCGGGTGGTGGCGACGACCAGGGAATCCTCACCCTCGCCGTACCGGATGGAGACCAACTCGCCGTCGTCCTCCTGGTATTCCACCTCGATGTCGGAGATGGCGGTGAGGCAGCGGGGGCACCAGTTGATGATCCGCTCGGCACGGTAGATCAGCCCGTCGTCGTACATCTGCTTGAAGACGGTCTGGACGGCGCTGGAGAGGCCCTCGTCCATCGTGAAGCGCTCGCGCGTCCAGTCGACGCCGTCGCCGAGGCGGCGCATCTGGCCGAGGATCTTGCCGCCGTACTCCTCCTTCCACTGCCAGACCCGCTCGACGAACTCCTCACGCCCCAAGTCCTGCCGGGACTTGCCCTCTTCGGCGAGCTGCTGCTCGACCTTGTTCTGCGTGGCGATGCCCGCGTGGTCCATGCCCGGCAGCCACAGCGACTCGAAGCCCTGCATGCGCTTGCGGCGCGTGAGGGCGTCCATCAGCGTGTGCTGGAAGGCGTGGCCGAGGTGGAGCGATCCCGTGACGTTCGGTGGCGGGATGACGATGGTGTACGGCTGCTTGTCGCTCTTCGAGTCCGCCTCGAAGTAACCGCGAGCTACCCAGCGCTCATACAGCTCCTCCTCCACCTCGGCCGGCGCGTACTGCGTCGGAAGGTCTGCGGGGGCTGCTGCTTTCGGCCCTCGGGAGTCGGGGCGCTGCTGAGAATTCTCGGTCACGACGGCAGTGTACGGGCGTCAATGTCGCAGTCTCGAATCGGTTTGGGGACCGGTGCAGCACGTGCTCCTGGGGTCCGCAAGGATGTACGCGCAGCGAGCCGGCGCGAGCGCGACCGCGTCGTAGGCGTCGCTCATCAAACGGAGGGGATGCACAGCCATGAGTCAGAACCAGCCGGGGCCTTCCGGACAGCAGCCGCCCCCGCCCGGACCGTACGGACAGCCTCCGCAGGGCCCGAATCCGTACGCCCAGGGCGCTCCGGGCGGGACACCGGGCCAGCCCGGCTACGGGTATCCGCAGCAGCCGCCCGGACAGCCCGGTTACGGCTATCCGCAGCAGCCGGGGCAGCCGGGCCCGTACGGGCAGCCCGGTCCCTACGGGCAGCCCGGGCCGCCCATGCCCCCGCAGGGCGGCGGCATGGCGGGCAAGACCATGGCGATCATCATCGGCTCGCTGGTGATCGTGGGCGTCCTCATCGGCGCCATCCTGCTGTTCGGCGGCCTGGGGGGCAGCGGCGGCGGTTCGGTCGCCGACGACGGCAAGAAGTACAAGCTGACCTCTCCGCAGACGGTCGCCGGCGAGTACGAGAAGAACGAGGGCTACGGCACCACGAACCAGATGACGCAGTCCGAGCTCTCCGAGTTCGAGAGGGCGGGCGTCGACGGCCCCGAGAGCGAGCACGGCTCGTACAAGTCCGGCAGCGGCACGACCCTGAAGCAGCTCAACTTCCAGGGCGTCTGGGGCGAGGTCGAGGACCCGGAGGCCACGGTCGACGCGGCGTTCGCGAAGATGGCCGAGGACAGCGAGAGGAGCGCGGAGCGTTCCGGCAGGACCGCCGAACTCGAGGGCAGCCCCGAGAAGGTCCAGCCGGCCGGTCTCGAGGACGACGCCGTGATGAAGTGCCAGATCATCAAGGTCAGCCTCGGCGCATCCACGTCCGCGGGAAGCGGCACTCCTTCGGAGATCAAGGCGCCGCTGTGCATGTGGGGCGACCACAGCACGGTGGCGATGGTCTCCGCCCAGGACTCCGCCGCCGTTCTCACCGGCAAGAGCATGACGATCGATGACGTCGCGAAGCTGTCGACGAAGCTGCGCGACGACGCGCGGGTCGAGATCAAGTAGCCCGCGGGACTGAGGTTCCGGGACCCCCGGCCGGTGTGCCGGGGATCCCCCGCCTGACGGAGGAGACGCAAAGCGATGAGTGACAGTCAGCCGGCCCCGCACGGACCGTCGACGGCGCCCGATGCCCCGGTGCCCACGCAGGACGGCGGCGGCGACAAGGGCGGCAGGAGCGGTCTCAGTGGCCGGACCATGGCCTTGGGCGTCGGCGCCCTGGTCGTGGTGTGCCTCCTCGTCGGCGGGTACTTCGTCCTGGGGCCCGGCGGTGGTCCCGAGTACAAGCTGACGACGCCGCAGACCGTTGCCGGTGAGTACCAGCGGGACGGCAAGGGCGAGAAGGGCGACGGCGAGGCCTTCGACAACAAGAAGGTGCCGGGGATGACCTCCGGCGCCGACGTCAGCGCCGAGTACAAGGCCGGCGCCACCAAGAAGCTCCAACTCGGGGGCGCCTACGGCTCCGTGGAGAACCCGGAGAAGGCAGTGGACTGGGTCTTCGAGCAGACGGGCAAGTCGCTCGGGACCGAGACCGGCGCCAAGGCGGAGGGAAGCCTCGAGAAGTTCTCGCCCTCCGGCTTCGACGGCGACGTGCTCAAGTGCCAGGAGTACAAGATCTCGAGCATGAGCCTCGTGATGTGCAGCTGGTCCGACTCCAGCACGGTCGGCACGGTCTCCTCGATGATCCTCACCAGCGACGGGACGAAGACGAAGCCCGTGGACCTGAAGAGCACCGCCGAACTGACCGCCAAGGTACGCAAGGACGCCCTCGTCGAGGCCGGTTGACGGCAGCCGCTGCCCGCAGAAGCTTCCGGCTGACGATAAGAGCGCGGCGTTCACGTCGCGAGGAGCACGGAAACGAGAAGGGGCGCCCGGCAATGTGCCGGGCGCCCCTTCTCGTCGTTGCGGGACAACTGCCATTGCTGCGGCGGCGATTGAGCGACTGTTCGCGCGCTTGCGGACGATGCCCTACGCGCTCTTCTCGTGCCGCTCCTGCTCGTTGCCGCGCGAGCGGGGCACGAGCGTCGGATTGACGTTGGAGTGGACGACCTCTTCGGTGATCACGACGCGCTCGACGTCCTTGCGGGAGGGAACCTCGTACATCACCGACATCAGGACCTCTTCCATGATGGCGCGCAGCCCGCGCGCCCCGGTGCCGCGCAGGATCGCCTGGTCGGCGATGGCCTCGAGCGCGGGACGGTCGAAGTCCAGCTCCACACCGTCGAGTTCGAAGAGGCGCTGGTACTGCTTGACGAGTGCGTTGCGCGGCTCCATGAGGATCTGCAGCAGCGCCTCGCGGTCGAGGTTGTGGACGCTCGTCATCACGGGCAGACGGCCGATGAACTCCGGGATCATCCCGAACTTCACCAGGTCCTCCGGCATGACGTCCTCGAACTGGTTGCTGTCCTCGATCTCCCGCTTGGAGCGGATGGTGGCACCGAAGCCGATTCCCTTCGCCCCCGCACGGGACTCGATGATCTTCTCCAGCCCGGCGAAGGCACCGCCCACGATGAACAGCACGTTCGTCGTGTCGATCTGGATGAACTCCTGGTGCGGGTGCTTCCGTCCGCCCTGCGGCGGCACCGAGGCCGTCGTGCCCTCAAGGATCTTCAGCAGGGCCTGCTGGACGCCCTCGCCGGAGACGTCACGCGTGATCGACGGATTCTCACTCTTGCGGGCGACCTTGTCGATCTCGTCGATGTAGATGATCCCGGTCTCGGCCTTCTTGACGTCGTAGTCCGCCGCCTGGATCAGTTTCAGGAGGATGTTCTCGACGTCCTCGCCGACATAACCCGCTTCCGTCAGCGCGGTGGCGTCCGCGATCGCGAAGGGGACGTTGAGCATGCGGGCGAGCGTCTGCGCGAGCAGTGTCTTGCCGGAGCCGGTGGGGCCGAGCAGCAGGATGTTGGACTTGGCGAGCTCGATGCCGTCCTCACGGCCCTGGGGGCCGCCGTTCTCACCGGCCTGCACGCGCTTGTAGTGGTTGTAGACCGCCACGGAGAGCGCCTTCTTGGCTGCCTCCTGGCCGACCACGTACCCCTCCAGGAACTCCGAGATCTCGCGGGGCTTGGGCAGCTCGTCCCAGCGCACCTCGGAGGACTCTGCGAGCTCCTCCTCGATGATCTCGTTGCACAGGTCGATGCACTCGTCGCAGATGTAGACGCCTGGCCCTGCGATCAGCTTCTTCACCTGCTTCTGGCTCTTCCCGCAGAACGAGCACTTGAGCAGATCGCCGCCATCACCGATGCGTGCCACGAGGTGCTTCCCCTTCGCCTGGGACCGGTCCATCAGCCGTCGGACCGAGGTACGTGCTCTGACGACGGTACCCTGCCGAGCCGTCGAATTGGGCCCCCCTTGGGACGACTCGGTGGAGGCGACCCAAGGGGGAAAGTGACATGCGCCGGCGTCAGACTCCCATGCCGACGGACGACTTGCGGGTGGAGACGATCTGGTCGATCAGCCCGTACTCCAGCGACTCCTCGGCCGTGAGGATCTTGTCACGCTCGATGTCGTCGCGGATCTTCTCGATCTCCTTGGTGGAGTGCTTCGCCAGCATCTCCTCCAGCTGGATCCGCATGCGCTGGATCTCGTTCGCGGCGATCTCCAGGTCGGAGACCTGACCGCGGCCCGTCTCGCTGTAGGGCTGGTGGATCAGGATGCGTGCGTTGGGAAGCGCCATCCGTTTGCCGGGAGTACCGGCGGCGAGGAGCACCGCGGCGGCGGAGGCCGCCTGTCCCATGCAGACCGTCTGGATGTCCGGCTTCACGAACTGCATCGTGTCGTAGATCGCCGTGAGCGCCGTGAAGGAGCCGCCGGGCGAGTTGATGTAGAGCGAGATGTCCCTGTCCGGGTCCATCGACTCCAGGCACAGCAGCTGCGCCATGATGTCGTTGGCCGAGGCGTCGTCGATCTGGACGCCCAGGAAGATCACGCGCTCCTCGAAGAGCTTCGCGTACGGGTCGTACTCCCGCACACCCTGCGAGGTGCGCTCGACGAACCGCGGGACGATGTAGCGGGACTCGGGCCGCGGGCCCGTGTAGCGGCCCTGTGAGGCGTACGTGCTCTCCGCGCCGGGGAAACCGCCGGAGGCGGGGAGTCCGGAAAGATTGGTCATCGGAGCCTTCTCCTGGTGATGGGCTGACTGCGGTCGCTGCGCTGCTGCTGAGCCTGCTGTCCTGCGGCGCGGCTCACGCGCCCGTACCGCCGCCTCCCGGAAGCTGTGCCGCCCTGCCGTACACCTCGTCGATCAGGCCGTACTCCTTGGCCTCCTCGGCGGAGAACCAGCGGTCGCGGTCGGCGTCACGGGTCCACTGCTCGACGGACTGGCCGGTGTGCTGGGCCGAGAGTTCCGCCATCTTCTTCTTCGTGCGCAGCAGCTGCTCGGCGTGGATCTTGATGTCCGAGGCGGAGCCCGCCAGGCCGGCCGAGGGCTGGTGGATCAGGATGTCCGCGTTCGGCAGCGCGAAACGCTTGCCGTGGGTGCCCGCGCTCAGCAGGAACTGGCCCATCGAGGCGGCGAGGCCCATGGCGATGGTGACCACGTCGTTCTTGATGTACTGCATGGTGTCGTAGATCGCCATGCCGGCCTGGATCGAGCCACCGGGGCTGTTGATGTAAAGGAAGATGTCCTTGTCCGGGTCGGCCGCCAGGAGCAGCAACTGAGCGGTGATCTGGTTGGCGATCTCGTCGTCGACGGGCTGGCCGAGGAAGATGATCCGCTCGTTGAGCAGCCGGTTGTAGACCTGGTCGCCGAGGCCACCACCAAGGTGCTCAGCGGCGGCGGAAGGCATCGGAAGCGTCACGTGTCCACCTGCTCGTGTCCGGACGGTAGCCGAAGGCGTGCCGTCTCTGGGGTCTTCATGCACTTGGGACCCTAACGCGCGGCACCGACGGAGCCATCCCGCATCGGGAGCTGTTCGCTGTCAGCGCAGGTCCCATGGGCCCTCTGTGCAGCCCCGAAGCCCGCGCACCAACAGGTGCGCGGGCCCCGGCTGTCGCGTACTCGGGTACGTGCTGCGAGAGGGCGGTGAGAGGGAGGGTCAGCCCTCCGACTTCTTCTCCTGCTCCTCGTCCGAGCCCTTCTCCGAGGTGTCCTCGGCGGCCGTCGCGGCGGCCTCTCCCGACTCCTCGCCGGCCTCGGCCTGGACCGTCTCGGCGGTCTCGTCCTCGTCGTCCTCGAGGTCGACCGTCTCGCCGTTGCTGTCCTTGACGGTGGCCTTCTCGACGACAGCGGCCAGCGCCTTGCCGCGCGCCACCTCACCGACGAGCATCGGCACCTGACCGCCTTCGACGACCGCCTGCGCGAACTGGTCGGGGCTCATGCCCGAGGACTGGGCACGGCGCATCAGGTGCTCGGTCAGCTCTTCCTGGCTGACGTTGAGCTTCTCCTTGGTGACCAGTTCGTCGAGCACGAACTGGGTGCGGATGCCCTTCTCCGCCTGCTCCTTGAGCTCCGCGTCGAAGTCCTCCTCGGACTTGTCCTGCATCTGCAGGTACGTCGCGAGGTCGAGGCCCATCTGACCGAGCTGGTTGTTGACGAGGTTGTCCTTGCGGGTGCTGACCTCGTCCGCCAGCAGCTTGTCCGGGACGGGAACCTCGACGAGACCGAGGAGGGCGTCCAGCACCTTCTCCTGCGCCTCGGTGGCCTGTTCGTACTTCTTCTGCTGGCCGAGCCGCTTGCGGCTGTCCTCGCGCAGCTCCTCGAGGGTGTCGAACTCGCTGGCCAGCTGGGCGAAGTCGTCGTCCAGGGCGGGCAGTTCACGCGAGGAGACCGTCTGCACCTTGACGGAGACCTCGGCCTCCTTGCCGGCTGCGGAGCCGCCCTTGAGCTCGGAGGTGAAGGTGGACTCGCCGCCGGCCTCGAGACCGGTGACGGCGTCGTCGATGCCGTCGAGGAGCTCGCCGGAGCCGATCGTGTAGTCGACGCCTTCCGCGACGCCGTCCTCGAGGAGCTCGCCGTCGACCTTGGCCTCCAGGTCGACCTTGACCACGTCGCCGTCGGCCGCGGCGCGCTCGACGACCGTGTTGGAGGCGAAGCGCTCACGCAGCTGCTCGACGGCCTTGTCCACGTCCTCGTCGGAGACCTCGGCGGCCTCGACCTCGACCTCGATGCCCGCGTAGTCGGGGATCGTGATCTCGGGGCGGATGTCGACCTCGGCGGTGAAGGACAGCAGCTCGTTGTCCTTCAGGTCGGTGATGTCGACCTCGGGCTGACCCAGCGGGTTCAGCTCACCCTCCTCGACAGCCGACTGGTAGAGCTTCGGAAGCGCGTCGTTGACTGCTTCCTCCAGCACCGCGCCGCGTCCGAACCGCTGGTCGATCACCCGGGCAGGGATCTTTCCCTTACGGAAACCCGGGACGGTGACCTGCTGGTTGATCTTCTTGTACGCCGCGTCGAGGCTGTCCTTGAGCTCCTCGAAGGGCACCTCGACTGTGAGCCGAACCCGGGTGGGGTTCAGGGTCTCCACGGCGCTCTTCACGGTCGGTCTCCTTGGGGCTGACTTCTTGGGGAATAACGCTCTGCCGGGTGCCCCGTAAACCGCTCGGAATCCGGACACGACACTGGCGCGCGCGTCTTGCATAGTACGTGGTCGGGGTGGCCGGATTCGAACCGACGACCTTCCGCTCCCAAAGCGGACGCGCTACCAAGCTGCGCCACACCCCGCCGGTGCGACACGTAGAGTACATGGCCTTCTACGGGGCCGCGCCCGGCTCTCGTCCCGTTCCCGGGCCCCAGCGATGTTCCCTGTCGTCCCGGCTTCCGCGGAAGCGGAATCGGGGTCGAGCCCGAGGTCGGATCGTGCGGCGGACCCTTTCCCGCGGTCGACCCGCCCGGCCCTCCGCGACGGACCGCACCGAGTGCCTCGGATCCGCCCGGCATCTCCAAGGCGTGCGGTCACGTGCCCGCCTCGCGGAGCGAGAGGTCTCGCCGCCGGAAGAGGAACCGCAGGAGTGGGTGACACTTGAACGGTCGCCCGGGCTCCTTCGCACGAGCCCGGTGGTCACACCGCCGGGCGGCAGGCACCGGGCACTCCCCGGTACGGGCGCGGGGGCGGGGCGCCGGCTGTAAGCCGTCACAGTGCTTCCGCCGTGCTCACGGCTCGAACGCCAGCAGCCCCGCGTGGCGCACGTGCTGCCATGCGAGCGCCTCCAGCATCATGTGACATTCGTCGCAACATGAACAATCCGGACGGCCGGTCACTTCTCCCGTGGCCAGGAGCCGGAGCCGGAAGGTCACCACCAGAGAGCAGCCCCAGACCGGGACGGAACCTCCATGTTCGGATCGCGCACATCGGCCACCACGAGACGGGTGACCGCTGCGGCCGTCGCCGCCGCATCCACGCTCACCGTCCTGACGTCGGCCGGCCCGGCGGCGGCGAGCACGGCACAGGCCCGGGTCGGGGGCGCGCAGGTCGTGTGCACCTCGTCCCAGCCCGGTCTGGCGGCACGGCTGGCGGACGACGTGGCCGACGCGATCCGCCCCCGCCAGGACAGCTCGGCGCTCGCCGTGTACGACCGGCGCACCGGCACCACCTGCGAGTTCAGGGCCGACGTGCACTACGACTCGGCCAGCATCGTCAAGGTCTCGGTCCTCGCGGCGCTGCTGCGAAAGGCCCAGGACGAGCACCGCAGGCTGACGCGCGACGAAGTGGATCTCACCACCGCGATGGTCACCAGGTCGGACAACGCGGCAACCTCCACGCTGTGGCGCCGGATCGGCCGCGAGCGCTTCGGTCAGTTCCTGTCGCTGGCCGGGATGCGGAACACCGAGCCCGGACGGAAAGGAGTCTGGGGCCTCACCCGGGTCACCGCGCGGGACCAGGTGAAGCTGCTGCGGCTGCTCACCGCGTCCAACTCGGTCCTCAATGCGGAGTCACGCGCGTACGCCCTCACCCTCATGAACCGCGTTGTGCCGAGCCAGCGTTGGGGAGTGCCGGCCGGAGCCCCGGGCTCGGCCACGGTCCACGTCAAGAACGGCTGGCTGCCGCGTGCCACGGGCGCCTGGCGCGTCCACAGCATCGGCGCGTTCACCCACGGCGGCAACGACTACGGCATCGCCGTGCTCTCGCAGGGCAACAGCACGATGGAGTACGGAGTCGGCACGATCCAGGGCGTCGCCAAGGCGGTGCACCGCGGGCTCGGCAGACGCTGAGCCCTCTGGTCCGGACGGCCGGAGACGGCCGGAGACGGCCGGGAGGACAGGCTCACATCGGCCTCATCCTGTTGCTTCTGCCGCGCGTACCGGCACGTCGGGGACGTCCCGGCCGCACCGGCGCCAGGTCACGATCGTCGGCCGGATGAAGATGCACTACGATGCAGTCCGTGCCGCTCCGACGGACGTGCCGGCCCAGGCCGTGGCGACGCCGGAATCACACACCGGGATCAAGGCGCCCGGTGTGCGGGGCGGGGCACTTGCGGGCGTAGCTCAATGGTAGAGCCCTGGTCTTCCAAACCAGCTACGCGGGTTCGATTCCCGTCGCCCGCTCTGAATGCGAAGGGCCGGCCCCATGTGGGACCGGCCCTTCGGCGTGCTCCGGGTCTTCGGCGCGAGGGGATGCCCTCCTCAGGTGCACGGTGACCATGGGCTCTGTGTGCTCTTGTGCCCCTGCTCGGGCAGGGCCGGTGCAGCCTCGGGCGGACGCCTGCGGCCGCGGGAGCGCCGCCGCGCTAGAAGCTGATCTGGTTGATCATGTCCGCAAGGGAGTTCATGAACCGGTTGACCGACGGCGCGATGTCGGTCGAGGCCAGGAAGAAGCCGAAGAGCACCGCCACGATGGCCGGTCCTGCCTTTATCGAGCCACCCCTGATCATCACCACCAGGATGACTGCCAACAGCAGCACCACAGACAGTGAAATGGCCACAACTGATCACACCCTTGCGGTCGGAAAGCCTCACCGGCCGAGGGGCCGTCGCCACCACTGCCCCCGCCGCGGACCATCGTGCCACCAAGTCACGTGTGCGTGGAGTTGGGTGACGAATCATCGGCCGTGGGACCACCCTCCCCGGTCGTTGCGGTTCTCCCCCGTGCGCACACGCTCTACACGCTCCGGACACACCCGTGACGCATCTCCCACCGCCCGCCGGAAGTTAATACGTACGGTATTTCGTGACGCTCCACACCGATCAATGCGCTGCGCAGCGATAACGCAACATATGCAAGAGCGGACGTGGCTCCGCGGCACCGTCGGCGCCGAATTGCCCCCGCATCGCGGGGTGTTGTGGAGTCGATCACAGCGCGTTCCGGATACGGTCCGCCCGGGTGTGAAACAAGCCCCGTTGAGGCGCCGACCCGACGGTCCCCACCCTGTCCGATTGTCCGGTCGTAACGGACATGTACGGACAGAGTGACACCCGGATCGGGCGCCGTAGCCGGAAATCCCTGCTCACCGACGTGTGTCGAAAACTGTTCCGGGTAGGCGTGTTGGAATCTCGCCAAGAATTTACGACTCACAGGTTTGAGGACTAAGGTGCGACAGATGTTGCACGCTGGTTATGAGCGGGCACCGCTCCCCCCGGTCCGCCAGGAGTCCCCTTCCGCGACGCCTGACGCGTCCGCGGAGCCGCCGGCCAAGGTCAAGAAAAAGCCCGCCGACCAGCGGGACCCCTTTCTCGACAACGCGAAGTACCTCACGATCGTGCTCGTCGCGATCGGACACGTGTGGGACCCGCTGCGCGACGACAGCCGCATGGCGGGCGCGCTCTACTTCGTGCTGTACGCCTTCCACATGCCGGCGTTCATCATCGTCTCGGGCTACCTCTCGCGCAGCTTCGAGGGCAAGCCCCGGCAGATCAAGCGGCTCGTCACCGGCGTGTTTGTGCCGTATGTGATCTTCCAGACGATCTACACCTTCTTCATGCGGTGGGCGAGCGACAACCCCGACCGGGAGTTCCACTACCAGGAGCCGGGCTTCGCACTGTGGTTCCTGGTGGCCCTTTTCCTGTGGAGGCTGACGACCCCGCTGTGGAAGAGCATGCGCTGGCCGCTGCCCGTCGCCCTCGCGGTCGCCGTCGCCGCCGGTGTCACGCCGAGCATCAACAGCGACCTGAACCTGATGCGGATCGCCGCCTTCCTGCCGTTCTTCGTGCTCGGCCTCCAACTGCGGCCCGAGCACTTCCAGATCGTCACTCGGCGCAGGTTCCGGATGCTGGCGCTGCCGGTCTTCGCCGGTGCGCTGCTCGTCGCCTACTGGGCCGTGCCGCGGATGTCCAAGGGCTGGTTCCTGCACGACAAGGCCTCGCAGGACCTCGGGGCGCCGGCCTGGGTCGGCGGCGTGATGACGCTCGCCACCTTCGGCTGCGGGCTGGTGCTGACCGCCGCGTTCCTCGCGCTCGTGCCGCGTCGCCACATGTGGTTCACCTCCCTCGGCGCCGGAACGCTGTACGCGTATCTGATCCACGTCTATCCGATCAAGATCTCGCGCGAGTTCGAGTGGTACGACATGGAGTGGGTCGACCACCCCGTCAGCCGCGTGGTGATCACGTTGATGGCCGCGGTGATGATGACCGTCCTGTGCACCTGGCCGGTGCGCCGCGCCTTCCGCTTCGCCATGGAGCCGAAGATGGAGTGGTTCTTCAGGCAGGACGCGGGTGCGCAGGCCCGCGCACGCCAGAAGGACTCCGTGCCCCCGCCGAATCCGGCTCAGGCGGCCTCCGCGTCCTTCAACCCCGGCGCTCCGGCGCACGCCGAATCGGGCGGCTCCGCCCCGGTCTCCGGGGAGTACGCACGATCGGGTTCGTCGTCCAAAGAGGGCGGCTCCCGCGGCGGCAAGCACGCCAGATAGGCGGACGGGAGAACAGCCTTTCGGACGGGCGGGCCGGGCGCTTCTGCGCACCGGCCCGCTGTCGCGTGAGGGGCGGCGTCCGCGACCGGCCTCGCCCCGGGCCCCCTGCCGGCTCAGCCGCGGCGGAGCAGCAGCAGGGCGCGGTCGTCGTTCACGTCCCGCGCCACCGTCTCGATCAGGTGCCAGGCGGCACCGTGGAAACCCGAGGCGACGTGCCGGTCGGCCTCACCTGTGAGCCGGTCGAGCCCGTCCGACAGATCGCGTTCCGAGGTCTCCACGAGGCCGTCGGTGAAGAGCATCAGCACGTCGCCCTGCAGCAGCGTCCCCTTCACCGGGTCGAACTGGGCGCCCTGGTAGACCCCGAGCAGCGGCCCGTCGCCCGTCTTCTCCTCCCACTTGCCGGTGCCCGCGCCCCGCTGGAGGGCGGGAACGTGCCCGGCCGAGAAGAGCTCGTAGTCGCCGCTGTCCAGGTCGAGGACGAGATGGACGGAGGTGGCGAAGCCCTCCTCCCAGTCCTGCCGCAGCAGATAGCCGTTGGCGGCGGCCAGGAAGGCGTGCGGCGGCAGGGAGCCCAGCAGGCCGCCGAACGCACCGGAGAGCAGCAGCGCGCGTGAACCGGCGTCCATGCCCTTCCCGGACACGTCCGTCAGCACGACCTCGAGCGTGCGCTCCCCCGGGCCCGTACGCGCCGCCACGACGAAGTCCCCCGAGAACGACTGCCCGCCGGCCGGCCGCAGCGCCATCTCGCGGTGCCAGCCACGTGGCAGCCTGGGCAGCTTGCTCTGTACGCGGATGCGCTCGCGGAGGTCGAAGAGCATGGTGCCGCCGCGCCGCCAGGGCACGCCGACGCGGCTACGGAACTGCGCGACCAGCAGGCCCGCGAGCCCCGCCGTGGCCACGACCAGGATGCTGCCGGGCGTGACGCGCCCAGCCCCGTCCTGGTACGGCCCGAGCATCGCGGACTCGACGATGAGGGCCACCGCCACCGACGCGTAGAGCGCCAGCAGGCTCGCCGGGCGCAGCAGCAGGCCGCCCGCGATGAGCGGCAGCACAAGCGCTTCCGGAGCGGCCCACAGCGGCATGAGGACCGTGAGGACGGTCAGCAGCGGAATGGTGAGAAGCAGTGCGCCGAAGGCGAGCCAGTCCGAGACTCCGCCGCGGAAATAGTCCACGGCGCAGCGGCGCAGCCTCGTTCGGGCCCGGTGCAACGCTCTTCGCGTCTTGTGCAACCGGGCCTTCGGGGGTGTGAGGCTCGGACGACGTACCGCCATGCAGATGGACCTTATCGAGCCTTTGACCAGTGCGTCACTTCCGTTCACGACGTGCAAGAACGACGGAACGTGCGTATGCACGTGCATCCGTCTCCGGGGGTGGGGAAATGCGTTGGCCACTACTCAAAACCCCTGCTAGAGAAGGCGCATGACGACAGAGTTGCGCACGCTGAGCCGTTCGGAATGGGACTCCTGGTACGACGGAATTCTTCGAGCTTTCGCCGCCGTCGGAACCCATGAACGAGAGCTGCACCGGGAATTGACCGAAATGGACCGGTCGCTCGGCGCATGGGACGGCGGCGAACTCGTCGGCTCCGCGAGCCTGATCTCATTCCGGATGACCGTGCCGGGAGGTGCGCCGGTGCCCTCGGCGGGCCTGTCCATGGTGCATGTGGCGCCGACGCACCGGCGTCGCGGGATCCTCCGCTCCATGATGCGGCGCCAGTTGGACGAGACACGGGAGGCCGGAGTGGAACCGCTCTCCCTGCTCACCGCCTCCGAACCGGACATCTATGGACGGTTCGGCTACGGCATGGCCGCGCGCAGGCTCGACGCCGACATCGACACCACCCGCGTCACCCTGCGGCCCCCGCCGGGCTCGGACCGTCTGCGGCTGCGGCTCGCCGACGACGCGGCGTCCGTGAGCGACGCGTGCGAGAGCGTCTACGCGCGCCGGGTTCCCGAGCGCGCGGGGATGCTGGAGCGCGCACCCGGGTGGGAGCGCCGCCCGTTGCTGGACGATCCGGCGAGCCGGGGAGGCGCCACGAAACTGGCCTGCGTACTGGCCGAGGACGAGAGCGGAGAGGTGTGCGGGTACGCGCGCTACGCCCTCAAGGGCCGCTGGGACGAGGACGGCGTTCCGCGCGGCACCGTCCTGCTGCGCGATCTGGAAGCGCTGGACACGGCGGCGTACGGCGCCCTGTGGCGCTTTCTGTTCGAGATCGATCTGATGGCGGAGATCAGCGTGCGGGACCGCCCCGTCGACGACCCGTGGCTGCACATGGTGGACGACAGCGTGCGGCTGTGCCGTCCGCGGTGGCGGGACTCGCTGTTCGCGCGGCCGGTGGAGGTGGGGGCCGCGCTGGCGGCCCGTGCCTACACCGTTCCGGTCGATGTGGTCCTCGATGTCGAGGACGCCTCCTGCCCGTGGAACGAGGGGCGCTGGCGGCTCTCGGGCGACGCCGGGGGCGCCACGTGCGAACGTACGGGAGATGCTGCCGATCTCGCCCTGTCCGTACGGGAGTTGGGCGAGGCGTATCTGGGCGGCACCGCGCTGCGGACGCTCGGTGCGGCGGGCCGCGTGCGGGAGCTGCGGCCGGGAGCGTTGAACGCCGCGTCCGCCGCCTTCGCCACGGACCAGGCGCCGTGGCTCTCCCACGGATTCTGACGCGGGGTGGGGTGAACTCCGGGCCGGCGGGGCGAAGTTGGGGCGGTCCGGCGCTTCAGGCGGGCTGGCAGGCGGGGCACCAGAAGAGGTTCCGCGCCGCCAGTGCCGCCGTACGGACCGGTTCGCCGCACACATGGCATGCCTTGCCGGCCCGCCGGTACACGTACACCTCGCCGCCGTGGTCGTCGACGCGCGGGGCGCGCCCCATGGCCTCCGGAGTGTGATGGGGGCGCACGGTGTCGATGCGGTTGTTGCGCACGCCCTCATGCATCAACTCGACGAGGTCGGCCCAGATCGCGTCCCACTCCGTGCGGCTCAGCCCGCGCCCGGGACGGTACGGGTCGATCCCGTGCCGGAAGAGCACCTCGGCCCGGTAGACGTTGCCGACGCCCGCGACGATCTTCTGGTCCATCAGCAGCGCCGCGATGGTGGTGCGGCTGCGGGAGACGCGTGCCCAGGCCCGCTCCGGATCGGCGTCCGCGCGCAGCGGGTCGGGCCCGAGCCGCTCCTCCACGGCCTGCTTCTCGTCCTCAGTGATCAGCTCGCAGCGGGTCGGCCCGCGCAGATCCGCGTGGACGCCGCTCGCCTCGCCGCCGCCGTCCCCCTCACCGACGAGCCTGAGCCGCACCTGCCCCACGGGCGCTGGAGCCGGCCCCGCGCCGAAGGTGAACTTGCCGTAGAGGCCGAGGTGTACGTGCACCCAGCCCGCGCCGTCGAAGCCGAGGAACAGATGCTTCCCGTGGGCTTCGGCCCCCGTGAGGACCTGCCCGTCCACGAGGGCCGCGCCGTCGGAGAACTTCCCCTGCGGGCTGGCGGCCCGTACCTTGCGGCGCCCGAAGCTCTCCAGACAGTCCTGGGCGAGCCGGTGGATCGTGTGCCCCTCGGGCATGCGGTCAGGTCTCCGGGTGGTGTGGCGGCACGGGAGGCAGCTGCCCCGTGACCTCGTACGCGGAGAGCATGTCGATGCGGCGCTCGTGCCGATCGCCGTGCGAGAAGGGGGTGTTGAGGAAGGTCTCCACGAACGTCAGCGCCTCGTCCGTGGTGTGCATCCGCGCTCCGAGGCTGACGACGTTGGCGTTGTTGTGCTCGCGCGCCAGCGACGCCGTCTCCTCGCTCCAGGCCAGGGCGCAGCGCACGCCCTTCACCTTGTTCGCGGCCATCTGCTCGCCGTTGCCGGAGCCGCCGACGACGATGCCCATGGCCTCGGTGTCCTGCGCGGTGCGCTCGGCCGCCCGGAGGCAGAACGGCGGGTAGTCGTCGGCCGCGTCGTAGATGTGGGGGCCGCAGTCGACGGGCTCGTGCCCGGCGGACCGCAGCCACTCGACGAGGCGGTTCTTCAGTTCGTAGCCGGCATGATCGGAGCCGAGGTACACGCGCATGGCGCCGAGTCTATGACGCCGTGCGGCGGCGCTCGGCACCGGGCGTGACCTCGGACGACGTGGCCGTCGCCGGTACCGGGCGGTCCACGGGGCACGCCCCAGGGGCCCGCCCGGTGCGCGGTGTCACGGCGTCAGCCGCGGCGGCCCGCCAGCTTCCACGCTCCGGGCAGCGCGACCATCGCGAGTGCCGCCTTGAGCAGATCGCCGATCAGGAAAGGCACCAGACCGGCGGCGACAGCCTCGGACGCAGACATGCCGGCGGCGAGCGCGAGGTAGGGCACACCGACCGCGTACGTCAGCACCATGCCGACTGCCATCGTCCCGGCCGTGCGCAGCGGCCCGCGGTCGCCACCGCGCCGTGCCAGCGCCCCGACCACGGTGGCGGCCAGCAGCATCCCGAGCACATATCCGAAGGACGGCATCGCGGCGCCCGACGATGCCTCGGCGAACCAGGGCATCCCCGCCGCGCCCGCCAGTGTGTACAGCGCCATCGCGAGGAAGCCGCGTCGCGCGCCGAGCCCCGCGCCGACGAGGAGCGCAGCGAACGTCTGCCCTGTGACGGGCACCGGCGATCCCGGTACCGGCACGGCGAGTTGGGCGGCGACGCCGGTGAGGGCCGCGCCGCCGAGGACCAGCGCCGCGTCGCGTACGTGCGCGCGCGGCCCGGTGGCGGTTGCCGAGTCCGGCGTCAGCGCGTCGGCGAGAACGGCGCCGGGACGGGGATCGGCGGCGGGTGTGAGGGCGCTCATCGGGCGGCTCCGGGTCCTGTGTGTCGGTACGGGTTGCGGTGGTGTCCGCGAACCGTTCGGCGTGCGGACCGTTCGACGCTAGCCGAAGCCGCCAGAGGACGAAGTGAGGGATCGGACAGAACCGGACGGGTCTCGCTTGACGGGTCCTCGCAGAGGCGCCCGATCAAGCCGCCCGACGGGGCGGCAGTTGGGCACGTGATCTCCGCAACACCCGGGGAGAGGCCGTGCCGTTGGCGTGGCCTGAACTGATCGCGGGCCGCTTGCCGCACGTCACGACCCCGCTGCGAGACTGGTTTGCCGATACATCGACCACCCGAAGTCTTCTCAGGAACGGCCCTTCATGACCCGCACCGAGCTGTCCGACGCGCCACCCCCCAGCCCGGGGGGTTCCAGAACGGACCGGGGGCAGTCCGCCCTGTCCCACGGCCTCAAGCAGCGCCATCTGTCCATGATCGCTCTGGGGGGAGTGATCGGAGCCGGGCTCTTCGTGGGCTCCGGTGCGGGCATCGCCGCGGCGGGCCCGTCGATCGTCCTCGCCTACGCCGCATCCGGTCTGCTCGTGATGCTCGTGATGCGCATGCTGGGTGAGATGTCGGCGGCGAACCCGGCGTCCGGCTCGTTCTCCGTCCACGCGGAGCGGGCGCTCGGCCCGTGGGCCGGGTTCACCGCGGGGTGGATCTACTGGGTGCTGCTGTGCGTCGCGATCGCGACGGAGGCGACCGCCGCGGCCGACATCGTCACGCAGTGGATGCCCGGCACCGAGCCGTGGATGTGGGTCGCCCTCTTCATGGCGCTCTTCTGCCTCTCGAACCTCGTGGCCGTGCGGAACTTCGGTGAGACGGAGTTCTGGTTCGCGGCGCTGAAGGTCTTCGCGATCACTGCCTTCCTGCTGCTGGGCGCGGTCGCCGTCGCCGGCCTGCTGCCGGGTGTCGACGCCCCGGGGACGGCCCACCTCACCGGTGAGGGCGGCTTCCTGCCGGCCGGTACGAACGGCCTCGTCATCGGGCTGCTCGCCTCCGTCTTCGCCTACGGCGGCCTGGAGACGGTGACCATCGCGGCCGCGGAGTCCGAGGACCCGATCAGGGGCGTCGCGAAGGCGGTGCGCACCGCGATGTGGCGCATCGCCGTCTTCTACGTCGGCTCGATGCTGGTGATCGTCACGCTGATCCCCTGGGACGACAAGTCCGTGCTCGCGGGCCCGTACGCAGCGGTGCTGGACCACATCGGCATCCCCGGTGCCGCGCAGGTGATGAACACCGTGGTGCTGGTCGCACTGCTCTCGGCGATGAACGCCAACATCTACGGGGCGTCCCGCATGGCCTACTCCCTCATCGCCCGCGGCCAGGGCCCGCGCTTCCTGGGGCGGGTCAGCGGGAGCGGGGTGCCGCGTCCCGCTGTCGTCGCCTCGTCCGTCTTCGGCTTCATCGCGGTGCTGCTGAATTTCTGGTGGCCGGACACGGTTTTCCAGTGGCTACTGAACATGGTCGGCGCCGCGACGCTCGTGGTGTGGGGCTTCATCGCCCTCTCCCAGCTGGTCAGCAGGCGCCGCCTGGAGCGCGAGGCGCCGGAGAAGCTCGTGGTGCGGATGTGGGCCTTCCCCGTGCTGACGGTCGTCGCGCTGCTCGGCATCCTCACGGTGCTCCTGCTGATGCTGCGCGAGGGCGACACCCGTACCCAGCTGGCCTTCACGGGCTGTCTGACGTTCGTGCTGATCGCGATCGGGCTGGCCCGGCAGAAGACGCTGCCCAGCGGCGGCGACCGTGCCGGAGACGCCGCCGGGCCCGGCGGGGCGAAGACGGGTGACGGCTCGGCCTGACCGTACGGACACCGGAGAACACCGGTCCGCGAGCACTCGACGGGGCGGTCCCGCACTGCGGGGCCGCTCCGTTTTCCGTGCCGCTGTTGCTGCTAGCGTCCTCTTGCAAGTAATGTGCAATAAGCGGAGGAGAGAACGCCATGGCCCTGTATTCGCTGCCTGAGCTGCCGTACGACTACTCCGCCCTGGAGCCGGTCATCAGCGGCGAGATCATCGAACTGCACCACGACAAGCACCACGCCGGTTACGTGAAGGGCGCCAACGACACCCTGGAGCAGCTGGCCGAGGCACGCGAGCGGGACCAGTGGGGTTCGGTGAACGGCTTGGAGAAGAACCTGGCGTTCCACCTCTCGGGGCACATCCTGCACAGCATCTACTGGCGGAACATGACCGGCGACGGAGGAGGCGAACCGCTGGAGAAGGACGGGACGGGCGAACTGGCCGACGCCGTCGCCGAGTCCTTCGGCTCCTTCGACAGGTTCAAGGCGCACCTGACCAAGGCGGCGGCCACCACGCAGGGCAGCGGCTGGGGGGTTCTCGCCTACGAACCGGTGACCGGGCGGCTCATCGTGGAACAGGTCTATGACCACCAGGGCAACGTCGGCCAGGGCAGCGTGCCGATTCTGGTCTTCGACGCCTGGGAGCACGCCTTCTACCTCCAGTACAGGAACCAGAAGGTCGACTTCGTCGAGGCGATGTGGCGCGTCGTGAACTGGCAGGACGTCAGCCGCCGCTACAGCGCCGCCAAGGAGAAGGGGAACACTCTGCTCACGGCGCTGTGAGCGGCCCCGGGACCCAGGACCTCCTGCCCTCGTGATCGTCTTCTCACCTTTCACCGGGCAGGCGGAGAAAAGGGAGGGCCCCCGTACGGACGTGACGTACGGGGGCCCTCCTGTTCGTGCGGGCCCGGCCCCGGGCGGGGGCGCGCCCGTAGGCCGAGGCTGTCAGTCGTCGAAGACGGGACCGACGTCGCGGGTGCGCTTGATCTCGTAGAAGCCGGGCGTGGAGGCCACCATCAGCGTGCCGTCCCACAGCTTCGCCGCCGCCTCGCCCTTGGGCGCGGGGGTGACGACGGGCCCGAAGAACGCTATCCGCGATCCGTCCGCTCCGGGGACGGCGATGACGGGCGTGCCGACGTCCTGGCCCACGAGGTCGATGCCCTCCTTGTGGGACGCGCGCAGCGCCTCGTCGTACTCCGTGGAGTCCGCGGCGTCGACGAGGTCGGCGGGCAGGCCGGCGTCTTCCAGCGCCTCGGAGAGCAGCTCGCGGGACAGCTCCTGCCCGCGGTTGTGCAGACGGGTGCCGAGCGCCGTGTAGAGGGGACCGAGCGCCTCGCCCCCGTGCTTCTGCTCCGCCGCGATGCACACGCGTACGGGGCCCCAGGCGGAGGCGAGCAGTTCCCGGTACCCCTCGGGCAGCTCGTCCAGCTTGTTCTCGTTGAGGACCGCCAGGCTCATCACGTGCCAGCGGACCTCGATGGGCCGGACCTTCTCGACCTCGAGCATCCACCTGGAGGTCAGCCAGGCCCACGGGCACCTGGGGTCGAACCAGAAGTCGGCGACGGTCTTGTCTGTCATGACACGTTCTCCTCGGCTCTCCTGAGCATTGCGGGCGGTCCGGCCTCAGCGGCAACGCTCGGCCCCGCGCCGCCATTCCCGCGTGTGCGGCGCATCTGCCGCGTGGCATGCTGAGCGGCGTCGCCGGAGCCCCGCCGAGGGACGCCGCGCGCAAGGGCCCCGGCCTGGTGCGGACCGCGACAGGGCGAGAAGCCGAGATTCGAGAAGAGGAGCCACGCCGTGCCCGGAGAGAACCTGACCCAGCACGAGGCACAGCGACGGGCCGGGCTGCTGACCGTGGACGGCTACGACGTGGCCCTGGATCTGCGCTCCGCGACGGCGTCCCCGCCCGCCAAGGGGCCCCGTACGTTCCGTTCGACGACGACGATCCGCTTCCGTTGCTCGGAGCCGGGCGCTTCCAGCTTCGCCGACCTCGTCGCG
Organism: Streptomyces sp. TAA486; assembly: GCF_000426165.1. Taxonomy (NCBI): domain Bacteria; kingdom Bacillati; phylum Actinomycetota; class Actinomycetes; order Kitasatosporales; family Streptomycetaceae; genus Streptomyces; species Streptomyces sp. TAA486. Next base: position 439,537 of record NZ_AUEV01000003.1, read on the forward strand.
CCCCGGGTGCACTCGGTGACCCTCAACGGCCGCTCCCTGCCCGTCGACACCGTCTTCGACGGCGCGCGCATCGCTCTGGACGACCTGGAGGCGGAGAACGAGCTCGTCGTCGACGCGGCCTGCGCGTACAGCCGCACCGGCGAGGGCCTGCACCACTTCCTCGACCCCGAGGACGGCGAGGTCTACCTCTACACGCAGTACGAACCGGCCGACGCCCGCCGGGTGTTCGCCAACTTCGAACAGCCCGACCTGAAGGCCCGCTTCGCCTTCACCGTCACCGCTCCCGCCCGGTGGACGGTGCTCAGCAACGGCCGGCAGCAGGGCGAGCCGGAGCCGCTGGACGAAGGCGCGGCGGCCTGCTGGCACTTCGCGCCGACCGAGCCCGTCTCGACGTACATCACCGCCGTGGTCGCCGGGCCCTACCACTACGTCACCGACACCTACCGCCGTCCGGCCGGGGACTCCGGCGAAGAGCTGGAGATCCCGCTCGGGGCACTGTGCCGGAAGGGGCTGGCCAAGCACTTCGACGCCGAGGACATCTTCACCGTCACCAAGCAGGGCCTGGACTTCTTCCACGACAACTTCGGCTTCCCCTACCCCTTCGGCAAGTACGACCAGGCGTTCGTCCCCGAGTACAACCTCGGCGCGATGGAGAACCCTGGCCTGGTCACCTTCCGCGAGGAGTTCGTCTTCCGCGGGATGGTCACGGAGGCGTCGTACGAGCACAGGGCGAACGTCATCCTGCACGAGATGGCGCACATGTGGTTCGGCGACCTGGTCACCATGCGCTGGTGGGACGACCTGTGGCTGAAGGAGTCCTTCGCCGACTTCATGGGCGCGCTGGCGCTGGTGGAGGCGACGCGCTTCAAGGACGGCTGGATCACCTTCGCCAACCGCCGCAAGTCCTGGGCCTACCGGGCCGACCAGCTGCCCTCCACGCACCCCGTCACCGCGGACATCACGGATCTGGAGGACGCCAAGCTCAACTTCGACGGGATCACCTACGCCAAGGGGGCGTCCGTCCTCAAGCAGCTCGTCGCCTACGTCGGCCGGGAGACCTTCCTGGAGGGCGCGCGGCGCTACTTCCAGCGGCACGCGTGGGGCAACACGACGCTTGCGGACCTGCTGGCCGTCCTGGAGGAGACCTCGGGGCGCGACATGGACGAGTGGTCCCGCGCCTGGCTGCAGGAGGCCGGCGTCAACTCGTTGACGCCGCAAGTCACTTGCGACGCCGAGGGCCGGATCACCGAGCTGGCCGTCCTCCAGGAGGCCCCGGAGACGCATCCCGTCCTGCGCCCGCACCGCGTGGCCGTGGGCCTCTACCGGCGCGAGGCCGTCGATCGCAGGCTCGTCCGCTACGCCCGCGCGGAGACCGACGTCAGGGGTGCGCGCACGGTCGTCGCGGAACTGGCCGGTGAGCATCGGCCGGACCTGGTGCTCGTCAACGACGACGACCTCACGTACTGCAAGACCCGACTCGACGAGGGCTCGCTGGCGTCGCTCCGTGACCACCTGGGCGAGCTCGCCCCTCCCGGTCCGGCAGCCGAGCGGGGCACGGCCCCCGAGGCGGACGGTGCGCACAACCCCACGCTGTCCAGGGCGCTTTGCTGGTCCGCGATGTGGAACCTGACACGCGACGCCCTGATGCCCGCCAGGGACTTCGTCTCCCTCGTGCTCTCCTTCGCCGCGACCGAGTCGGACGTCGGCGTACTGCAGACGCTGCACGCCTGGAGCCGCTCCGCCGTCGTCCACTACGCCGCGCCGGAGTGGCGCGCGGAGGGCCGGCGGGCGCTGGCCGAGGGCGCGTTGAGGGGCCTGCGGCTGGCCGGTCCCGGCAGCGGGCACCAGCTGGCGTGGGCGCGGTTCTTCTCCGCGGTCGCCTCGGAGGAGAAGGATCTGCGGCTGCTGCGGGGGTTGCTCGGGGTGCCGGGTCCTGACGGTTCGAAGGGTGACGGCTCCGCACGGATCGACGGTCTCGTGGTCGACCAGGAGCTGCGCTGGACGTTCCTGGAGACGCTGGCGGCACACGGCGAGGCCGACGAGGAGCTCCTCGACGCCGAACTCGCCCGCGACAACACGGCGTCCGGCAAGCGGCACCATGTGCGCTGTCTGGCGGCGCGCCCCTCGGCCGGGGTCAAGGCGCAGGCATGGGATGCCGTCATGAGGTCCGACCGGCTCTCCAACGCCCTGGTCGAGGCCACCATCGCGGGCTTCGCGCAGCCGGGCCAGGAGGAGCTCACGGCCCCGTACGTGCAGCCGTACTTCGACGCGCTGGAGGGGGTCTGGCGTACGAGGTCGATCGAGATCGCGATGGCCGTCGTCCTCGGTCTCTACCCGGATCTCCAGGGTGATCAGGCCACGCTGGACGCGACAGACGCCTGGCTCGCCGCGCACGAGGACTCCCCTCCCGCGCTGCGCCGGCTCGTCCTGGAGTCACGCGACGACCTGGCCCGCGCGCTGCGGGCGCAGCGCTGCGACGCGGCTGCCGCGAAGGACTGACCGCGGGCCTCGTGGACGCGGCGGGGCTGCCGGGCGGGTGAGGGCCGACCGCCGCGGGACGACCCTGGCGGGTCCACCGCGGCGGTGACGTCTACGCGACGACGGTGAACGGCAGCGACATGCCGCCGTCGTGCTGCTGGTACCAGCAGCGGTAGGTGTCGCTCGCCCAGGCCACCTCGCGGTAGGCGGCCTGGAGGTCGGCGAGCAGGGCGGCCGGTTCGATCACGGGCGCCGTGCCGGGATCCACCCCGGACGTCGTCCCGCGGGTCGCCAGCAGCAGTCGCACCGCCAGCGGGTCGCCGAGCAGCGGCCGTACGACCCTGCCGGGACGTGCGGGCGCGGTGGGCTGGCAGGGTGCGACGACCTCGCCGGCGGCCACGAGGTCGGCGGCGGCGAGATTGTCGCCGTGCACCACGCGGGGGTTGATGCCCGCCTCGGTGAAGACCCTGCGCAGTCCGGTCCATTCGCCGTCGGCCGCCGGGTCGACCATCCATCGCTCGTCCGCCAGCTCCCCGAGGCTGAGCACCGCACGCGAGGCGAGCGAATGAGTCGCGGAGAGGGCGACGAACTGCGGTTCGCGCTCGACGAGTACGTACAGCTCGAGTCCGTCCGGTATCTGCAGCGGCGTGCCCTCGACCTCGTGCACGAAGACGGCGTCCAGCTGGTTCGACCCGACCATGCGCAGCAGCGTGTGCGCGGAGGCGTCCATGTGGAAGGTGGTGTCGGCCTCGGGGAAGCGGGCGCGCAGCCTGCGCAGCCAGCCCGGCACCGCGGGGCTTCCGGTGCTGCCGATGCGCAGATACTCGCCCCCGGCGCGGTTCGCGGCGGCACGCGCCTCGCTGACGAGCGCGGTCATCTCCGCAACGAGCGGGCGGGCCCGGCACAGGACGAACCTGCCGAGGGGGGTGGGGACGCTCCCCGTACGCTCACGGGAGAACAGCTGCCCTCCCACGGCCTGCTCGATGCGGCGGAGCTGGGTGGTCAGGGAGGGCTGAGTCATGCCGAGTTGACGGGCCGCCTTGTGCACACTGCCCGTGTCGGCTATCGCACACAGTGCGCGAAGATGCCTCACCTCGAGCTCCACACGGCGGAGCATATCCAAGCGGGCGTTCGTCACACCAGATACCAAGGGAGCCGGGGAACCTACTGCGCATCGGGTGATGGGACGGAGCTATCGCCACTTGCCATCATCCCCCGGGCCTGACTCTCCAACAGACTCTCCGTCGGCAGGAGTTCTTCCGGCAGCACACGACCGCACCCCACCTTGTAGCGGCTCGGTGCTTCGGACCGAAGGAGACCCCCCATGAGACGTGCACCCTTGGCTATCTCAGCGGCACTCGGCCTCGGACTGGCCCTGGGACTGGGTGCGATGCCCGCCTCGGCTGCGACGCCGGACGACGGTGGCAGCACTTCCAAGAACAGCGCAACCCGCTCCGGATACATCGGAGAGTCGAACAAGTCCACCGAGGCGTTCTTCAACGCCGTCGTCAAGGACGCCTTGAAGAAGCAGGCGGCCAAGCCCGGCATCCAGGCCGTCACCGTCCACTACGACGCCAGCGGCGCACCCAGCTTCGCCGGCGAGATCGCCCAGAGCACGGCCACCTGGAACTCGGCCGTCTCCAACGTGCAGCTCGCCCAGGGCAGCGGCGCCAGCTTCGACTACCGCGAGGGCAACGACCCGCGTGGCTCGTACGCCTCCACGGACGGGCACGGCAACGGTTACATCTTCCTGGACTACGCCCAGAACGAGGAGTACGACTCCAACCGCGTCGTGGCCCACGAGACCGGGCACGTCCTCGGCCTCCCGGACCACTACGAGGGTCCCTGCAGTGAACTGATGTCGGGCGGCGGCCCCGGCCCGTCCTGCACCAACTCCCGTCCCGACGCGAACGAGGCCGCCCAGGTCCAGTCGCTGTGGGCCAACGGTGTCGCGAGCGCAGCCTTCGACCAAGCGGCGTTCGCCAAGTAGCCAGTGCCGGCCGCCGCGCCGGAACGAGCACAGAAGAACAGAAGAGCACCACGCCTGAACAGCGCGAACAAAACACATGCACCACGCCTGAGGATCAGCGCAGTTCTACGCACCACGCCTGAAAGATGCACGACCCGCATCCCCCACTCGGAGGCCCCCGGTGCACGCCGGGGGCCTTCGGGGTGCCTCCAGGGCGGCCGGGTCGGAGTGGCGGGCTCGCCGTCCGCGCGGGGGGCCGCCGGACGCCCGCCACTCCGGCCCGGGAATCCACGGGGCGACCGAGCGCCGCCCGGCACGTGATGAGTCCCGGTGCCGTTGGCCGATGACGAAGCCCGTGCCGGGGACACGGCGGCTGTGCCGCTACGCCCCCGGCACCTGGCTCATCCGGCCGCCGCGTCCGCCTCCTGCGCACGCAGGGCCCGCTCGACTCCCGCCCGCGACTCGGTCACCAGACGCCGCAGTGCCGGCGCCGGCTGAGCGCTCTCCAGCCACGCGTCCGTGGCGTCGAGGGTCTCCTGCGAGACCTGGAGCGTCGGGTAGAGCCCGACCACGATCTGCTGCGCCATCTCGTGACTGCGCTGCTCCCAGATGTCCTTGACCACCTCGAAGTACTTCTCGGAGTACGGGGCGAGCAGTTCCCTCTGGTCGGTCTGGAGGAATCCGCCGATGACCGCTTCCTGCACGGCGTTGGGAAGCCCGGTCTCCGCCGCTGCACCGCTGCCGACCACCGAGGCCCACGCCTCCGTCTTGGCTTCCGCGGTGGGCCGGGCGGCGCGCGCCATCGCGGCGTACCGCTCGCCGGCCGAAGTGGCGTCGCGCTCCAGCTCCGACGTGATCTCCTTCTCCCCCGCCCGTCCGGTGGCGGCGAGACGCTGCAGCAGCGCCCAGCGCAGCTCCGTGTCGACGGCCAGACCCTCCAGCGACTCCCCGCCGTCCAGCAGACCCTCCAGCAGGGCCAGTTGGGAGTCCGTCCGCGCGGCGGAGGCGAACGCCCGCGCCCATGCCAGCTGGTGGTCGCTGCCAGGAGCCGCTGCGCGCAGCTGCTCCAGGGCGGCCTCCGACCAGCGCAGGAGACCCGTCTCGCGCCACCGCGGATCGGCGTACAGGTCGAGCGCGAGCTTGACCTGCCGCTGCAGCGACTGGACGACACCGATGTCCGACTCGTTGGTGATTCCGGAGAGGACGAGGTCGACGTAGTCGCGGGCCGGCAGTTCCCCGTCGCGGGTCATGTCCCACGCCGAGGCCCAGCACAGCGCGCGGGGCAGGGATTCCTCGAAGTCGCCGATGTGCTTCGTGACGGTCGCGAGCGACTCGGCGTCGAGCCGGACCTTCGCGTACGAGAGGTCACCGTCGTTGAGGAGGACGACGTCCGGGCGCTTCCTGCCCTCCCACTCCGGCACCTCGGTGAGTTCGCCGGTCACGTCCAGCTCGACCCCGCCCGTACGGACCAGCTTGCCGCCGCTCAATTCGTAGGCCCCGACGGCGATGCGGTGCGGGCGCAGCGTCGAGGTGCCCGTGGCGCCCGGCGGCAGGGACGGCGCGGCCTGACGTACGGCGAAGGACGTGAAGCGGCCCTCGGCGTCGGTACGGATCTCGGGGCGCAGCACGTTGATGCCCGCGGTCTCGAGCCAGGCTTTCGACCAGACGGTGAGATCGCGGCCGGAGGTCTCCTCCAGCGCACCGAGCAGGTCGCTCAGGCGGGTGTTGCCCCACTCGTGCCGCTTGAAGTAACGCTGCACGCCGCTGAAGAACGCGTCCTCGCCGACGTAGGCCACGAGCTGCTTCAGGACGGACGCGCCCTTGGCGTAGGTGATCCCGTCGAAGTTGACCAGGACGTCGTCCAGGTCGCGGATCTCCGCCATGATCGGGTGAGTTGACGGCAGCTGGTCCTGCCGGTAGGCCCAGGTCTTCATCTGGTTGGCGAAGGTCGTCCAGGAGTGCGGCCAGCGGGAGCCCTGTGCGGCCGCCATGCACGCCACGGAGGTGTAGGTGGCGAACGACTCGTTCAGCCACAGGTCGTTCCACCACTCCATGGTCACGAGGTCGCCGAACCACATGTGGGCCAGCTCGTGGAGGATCGTCTCGGCGCGTGCCTCGTACGCGGCGTCCGTCACCTTCGAGCGGAAGACGTACTGGTCCCGGATGGTGACCGCGCCCGCGTTCTCCATGGCGCCCGCGTTGAACTCGGGCACGAAGAGCTGGTCGTACTTGGCGAACGGGTAGGCGTAGTCGAACTTCTGCTGGAACCAGTCGAATCCCTGCCGGGTCACCTCGAAGATCGCGTCGGCGTCGAGGTGTTGGGCCAGCGAGGGACGGCAGTAGATGCCGAGCGGAACGGAGCGGCCGCCGCCCTCCCACGTGCTGTGCACCGAGTGGTACGGGCCGACGATGAGGGCGGTGATGTAGGACGAGATGCGGGGTGTCGCCTCGAAGCGCCACAGCCCGTCCTCGGGCTCAGGGGTGGGCGAGTTCGAGATCACCGTCCAGCCCTCGGGGGCGCGCACGGTGAACTGGAAGGTGGCCTTGAGGTCCGGCTGTTCGAAGCTGGCGAAGACACGCCGCGCGTCGGGCACCTCGAACTGGGTGTACAGATATGCCTGCTGGTCGACCGGGTCGACGAAGCGGTGCAGACCCTCACCGGTGTTGGTGTACGCGCAGTCGGCGACGACCAGCAGCTCGTTCTGCCCCTGGGCGAGACCGTCGAGCGCGATCCGCGAGTCGGCGAAGGCCGAGGCCGGGTCGATCGCCCGTCCGTTCAAGGTGATCTCGTGCACCGTCGGCGCCACCAGGTCGATGAAGCTGGAGGCGGCCTCGGCGGCCTCGAAACGCACGAGCGTGCGGGAGCGGTAGGTGCCCCCGTCCTGCGCGCCGCTCAGATCCAGCTCGATCTCGTAGGAGTCGACGCGGAGGAGCTGCGCGCGCTCACGGGCCTCCTCGCGTGTCAGATTCGTGCCAGGCACCTGGTGCTCTCCCATGCTCTCGCGTGCTCACGATGTCGTAGTTCGGCCATCCTTCCACGTGGGCGCTGCCTGCGGTTCCCACCCGCCCACGAACCCCGCACCGGCCCGTACGACCGCCCCGCACGGATGACGCACGGACGCTGCGTCGTGCGTGGCGCCGCGCTGAACGCCCCCTCCCCGAGCACCTCCGGCTGATACACCACGCCCTCGTGCCGGCCCCGTGCGGAGGTGTGTGCCGGAACGCTCCCCGGAGCCGCAGGTGAACGGCGGGTGAGCAGCAGGACGACGGCCGGTCGGTGCCGGGCGACGAGGAGAAGGACCGGGTCCCGAGCGGTGATCCATGAGTGTGGATGGGTGTTCGGCGTTCCGCCGTCGTTCAGACGCAGGTCACTCCGGATGCCAAACATCCCTGGTGAGCAGGTCGTTCCGGCCGGTCCACACGAGCGGCACGGCACGGCAGGCGTTCCGCTTCGCGTCCCTCATCAGGAGAGGCAGCCCGCATGGACCGCAGCAGCCGGAAGCAGACACATCTGCCCGACCGCCGCACCCTCCTCGCAATCGGCGCCGGAGCGGCCACCGCTCTGGGAGCCGGATCGGTTTTCGGCGGTGCCGCCAGCGCCGGTCCGCCGTCGCCGAGGACGACACCCTCACCCGGGGCCATGGCCCGTTCACGCGCAGCCCGCGCACGCGCACACGCGCCCGTCACCCGTGACAAGGCGGTGGAGCCGTCGCCCAAGGGCACAACTCTCGAGAGCGTCTCCACTCCGCGCGGCAACGCGGACGGCTACCGCAGGCTCGGCGACGGCCCGGGTTGGAAGCGGCTCGTACGCACGGATCTCGCCGAAGCACGCGGCGGACGGACGGAGAAGCGGCGCACGCTGGCCGCGTTCGTCCAGTTCACGGACCTGCATCTGGTCGACGTGCAGCACCCGCTGCGCTACGAGTTCCTGCGCGCCGAGACCACCAGCGCCTGGCGGCCCCAGGAGGCGCTCTCGGTCGCGGGCGCCGTTTCCATGATCGAACGCGTCAACGCCCTGAAGGGCGGCCCGGCCACCGGCGAACCGCTGTCCTTCGTGGTGACCACCGGTGACAACACCGACAACAACTGCCGTGCCGAACTCGACTGGTTCCTCACGGCGATGACGGGCGGACGCATCACCCCCAACACCGGCGACGTCGACCGGTACGAGGGCGTGCACAACAGCGGACTGAAGCTGTACTGGCACCCCGAGGACGAACTCCGCGACGACGACAAGGCGTTGGGCTTCCCCCGCATCGACGGCTATCTGCGGGCGGCGATCCGCGAGGTCAACAGCCCCGGTCTGGCCCTGCCCTGGTACTCCACCTCGGGCAATCACGACGCCCTGCCGGGCGGCTGCTTCGCCGGCGACACGTTCTTCGCGGATTTCTCCGTCGGCGGCAGGAAGCTGATGGAGCTGGACAGCAAGGCGGAGGCGGCCCGGCTGTGGAAGACGGTGGAGGACGGCGGCGACCCGAAGGGTGAGCAGTTCCAGGAGGCTCTGCGCTCCCGGATGGACTCCCGCAAGATGCGCCGCGTCACCCCGGACCTGGGCCGTGCACCCTTCTCCAAGAAGGACTGGGTGCGGGCTCACATGCGGCGCCGCTACGCGGGTGCCGGCCCTGTCGGACACGGCTACACCGAGGCCAATCTCGCCGAGGACCGCCTCTACTACACCTTCCGGGTCGCCGAGGGCGTGACGGGCATCAGCCTGGACACGACGCGGCGCGACGGTGGCTACAAGGGCGAGGTCGGCGATGACCAACTGGACTGGCTTGAACGGCGGTTGCGTGAGGAGCGCTCCAAGGGCACCTATGTGCTGATCTTCAGCCACCACACCAGCACCACCATCCCGGACGGCGGCGACAGGCTCATGTCCCTGCTGCACCGCAATGCGCACGTCCTGGCCTGGATCAACGGCCACAGTCACAAGAACCGGATCAGATCGCGGCGTACGTTCTGGGAGATATCCACCGCCTCCCACATCGACTTCCCGCAGATGGCGCGGACGCTGGAGCTGGCCGACAACGGTGACGGGACGCTGTCCCTGTTCACGACGCTGATCGAGTCGGCTGCCCCGGCCCGCACGGACTTCCACGACCTCTCACAGACCGGTCTGGCCTCGCTCTACCGCGAGCTGGCGCTCAACTCGCCCGGGGCGCGCACCGAACTGGCCGGCGATCCCGACGACCGCAACACGGAGCTGCTGCTGCCCAAGCCATAGCCGCGGCGGAGAACGGCGACCCCGACTGTCGCTTCCGCCGCCGGTGGAGCACAGTGGCGGGCATGGCGAGCACGGAGAAGGCCGGAGCGACGGGGCGGCCGGCAGCACGGGGGAAGGAACCGAAGCGCACATGGAGGCCGGGCCCCGCACTCATGGTCGTGGCGGGGGCGGCCTGCACGTCGTCCTCGGGCATGTTCATCAAGCTCTCCGGGGTGAACGCCGGCACCGCCGCCTTCCTGCGGTGCGCCCTCGCCCTCGTGGTGCTGGCGCCGATGGCGTTCGTGGAGTACCGCCGCGTGGGACCTCGCCGTCCACGCCTCCTCGCCATGGATCTCGCCGCCGGCACGCTGCTCGGCCTCGACTACGTGTGCTGGGTGCAGAGCATCCACGGTCTGGGCGCGTCCATCGCGACGCTGCTGCTCAACGTCCAGCTCGTCGTCTTCCCGCTGCTGGCGCGGTTCCTGACCGGTGTGCGGCTCGCGCGACGGTTCTGGCTGACCGCGTCCGTGCTGCTGATCGGGCTGGCGCTGGCCGGCGGGGCGATCGGACAGGCGGAGCCGGGCAGCGACCCCTTCTCCGGGGTGCTCTTCGGCACCGTCGCCGGCGTGGCCTTCGCCGGCTACCTCTTTCTGATCCGGCTCGGCGGGGACGGCAGCCCGGGCGGCAGCTCCCAACTGCCGTCCGCCGCAAGCCCGGAGGAGATCCGCGGCACATCCGCGCCCGACCGGAGCTCTCGCGGGGCGGGCGGTCCGCACACCGTGACACCCGTGTGCGTGGCGACGTTCGCGGCGGCCGTCGCCGCGGGCGCCCTCGGTTCGCTGTGGACGGGCGTGGACCTCAACCCCGGCTGGGCGGCGTGGGGCTGGCTGATACCGATGGCGTTCCTCGGACAGGTGCTGGCCTGGCTGCTCATCAATCCCGCGCTGCCTCGCCTCTCCCCGGACAAGGGCGCCACACTGCTGCTCCTCCAGCCGATTCTCGCCCTTCTCTTCGGCGTCGGATTCCTCACCGAACGTCCCACTCCAACCCAGTACGCGGGCTGTGTACTTGTGGTTCTGGCCGTATGGCGCACCACGCGTACCGATCATTAGAGTCGGTGCATGTCCGTGCGTTCCACCGTCGTCGCCATGGTGGCCGCCGCCCTGGCGGCGCTCCCCGTGGCGTCATCGGCGGCGGCCGACCAGGGACACGGCGCCACGCAGGACGCGATGGACGTGATGGCCCAACAGGACGGTGTGCCGGGCGTGTTGGGGCAGGCCCAGGACGGCGGCGGCGTCTGGCACGGCACGTCCGGCGTCGCGGACCGCGCGACCGACCGCCCGCCGATGCCACGGGACAAGTTCCGCATCGGCAGCCTGACGAAGCCCTTCATCGCCACCGTGATGCTCCAGCTGGAGGCGGAGGACAAGGTCGATCTGGACGCGCCTGTCGAACACTGGCTGCCCGGCACGGTGCGCGGCGGCGGGCAGGACGGCCGCATGGTCACCGTGCGCCAGCTCCTCGGCCACACCAGCGGTCTGTACGACTTCACGGCTGATCCCGGCATGCAGCGCGACTACTTCGGCCCGCGCTTCGCGGCCCACCGGTACGACTCCCACGAGCCCGCGTCGCTCGTCCGTACGGCCATGGCGCACCGGCGCGACTTCGAACCGGGCACGGACTGGGGCTACTCCAACACGAACTACGTCCTCGCGGGCATGGTCATCGCGAAGGCGACCGGGCATTCCTACGCCGACGAGGTCGAACGCAGGATCATCCGCCCGCTGAAGCTGCACGACACCTCGCTGCCGGGCACCTCTCCGGGCATCCCGGAACCGCACGGGCGTGCTTACTCCAAGCTCTCCCTGACGGGTTCGGGAGCCGGGCCGGTGCACGACGTCACCGCTCTCGATCCCTCACTCGCGGGCGCGTCGGGCGAGATGATCTCCTCCACGGGCGACCTGGTCCGCTTCATGCGGGCGCTCCTCGGCGGTGACGTACTGCCTGCCCGGCAGCTGGCGCAGATGAAGTCCACCGTTCCCGCCGAGGGCGGCGACCGCTACGGGCTCGGCCTCACCATGCACCGCCTCCCCTGCGGAACCACCGTGTGGGGTCACGAGGGCACCATCCAGGGCTCGCACTCCACCGCCGTCACCACGGCGGACGGGTCGCACGCGGCCGCGTTCAACGTCAACTCCGACTGGTCGACCGGCACGGCCGACCTGGTCGAGGCGGAGTACTGCGGCTGAGCGTTCCCCTCCCGCCGCACAGCCCCCGTCAGCGCGGCGTCACGATCAGGTACTCGGCGGGCTCCCGTTCGACGGCTGTCATCAGAGCCGTACGCACGATCGCGGCCTGCTGTGGCAGCGATTCGCGGAGCTTCCCCGGCGTCAGATGGACCACGGTGATGCCGAGCCCCTCCAGTGCCTCCCGCTTGCGCGCGTACTCCGACCACTGCGCGTCCTGGTCGAGATGCGGGCGGGGCGCCCGGGTGTCCAGTTCCAGGGCCACGGCCTGTTCGGGCCAGTAGGCGTCCACTCCGCCCAGGTGCGGACCGCCGGGGAGGCGGAGGTCGACGTTCCAGCAGGGGTCGGGGAGCCGGTGCCGGAAGACCATCTCGTAGAGCATGCCCTCGGCCAGCGCGCGGCTCTCCGCCACCACGACGTCGACGGCGTCCCGCACATGGGGCCGCCCGAGCAGCCGCGCCCTGAGCAACTCCCCGACCACGGCGCCCGCTTCGCAGTGACCCCCGCGCACGGACTCCACCAGCAGCCGCCGCACCACTCCGGCGTCCGTCAACTGCCCGACGGTGTCGGCGAGAGCGCGTGCCACGGGCGCCACGGGCAGCCCCGTGACCTCTTCGGGATCCGGCAGGCTCTGGCCGCGCACGATGTGGACGCACCCCGTGGAGCGCAGCCGTGTCGTACGCGGAACGAGTACGTCGATGCGGTCGAGGGCGCGCAGCGACGGTGAGCCGGCGAACCCGTGCAGGGTGAGCGCGGCGAGGCCGGTGATCATCGCCTTCGGCGGGTGCGGAGGCGGGCAGTGGCCGGCGGAGGAGAGGCCGGACGGCATGACGGAGGACAGGGCCGGACCGGCGGGCGACGAGCACGTCGTACGGCCGGCGCTCCCCTGCTGTGCGGGGATCGGCGGGCACTCGCCGCCCGCGTAGAGCAGCGCGGCATGCAACCGCTCGTCGCTGGTCGGGGGGCCCGGGTGCAGCAGGTAGACGCCCGGGAGCAGCAACTGCCAGGGGCCGCCGGGGCGGCAGCGCTCCCCGGCGACCGCGGCGGTGATGCCGTGCTCGCGCAGAGCGTTCGCGGTCAGCACGCGGTGCTGCGGGGCCTCGGTGAGGTGGCTGAGAGGGCGAGGGGAGAGCGGGATGTTGTGCGTCATGTCCGGGCGATTCCCAGCCCTGACCCGCCTTCCAACCTCTGTTACGAGCTCGTCGACAAAGCCGGACAACTCTGCCCTAAAGTACGCACGTTCGAGTGTCGAGCAGGCCGACGCACGGGGGCCGTGTTCCGGGCATGCGTCGGTCAACTTCCGTACGCATCAGAGGAGTCGAAAGCTCCGACGTTCGAGAGGTCCGGACAACAGTGCGGACGGAAGAAGGCGCGACGGTGATCCCGGGGAAACACGAGAGACCCGGCGATTGCGGAGAAGCACAACAGACCCCGGGGAAGAGCCACCCGGGGCCGGTGAGTCAGTGCTGCTGCTTGCCGCTGCCGGACCTGCCGCCCAGCATCACCAGGGCGGAGATCACGAGGAAGATCCCGATGGGGAGGGCGACGTACAGGCCGAGGGTCTCGACGACGCTCAGCCCGGGGCCGGGGTCGTCCCCGTCGTCGGGGGCGACCGCGAATGCGGGGGAAGAGACCAGCAGCATCAGCGCCGAGGCGGCGGCGATCGTGCCGGCCCGCAGAACGCTCTTGTTGACCTTCGAATTGACGTTGTCGCTCACACCGTCAACATAGCGGACCGCTCGGGACGCCGCGCCTCCGGGTCTCCCCGGGGCGGCCGGCCGCCCCGCGGGTGCGGGGCGGGCCCTCGGGAGATTGCGGGTCAGCGGGCCGGATCAGATCTCGGTGCTGTCCGCACTGAAGCCGTTGCCGGTCGGCTCACTGGTGAGCGGCAGCTCTGCGAGGGGCGGCTCGGAGGTGAGGGGGGCCACGTCTGCGAGGGGCGGCTCGGAGGTGAGAGGCGCCTCGAAGCACTCGCATGAGCACGAGCCGTCAAGTCCGGAGTCGGGGTGGGACACACCGGACAGGTCTACCGGCTCGTGCCCCTGTTTGGAGAGGACCCCGTGTTTCGAGATCACCTGTTTCGGGAGCGGCGTGAGGACTGCGAGAAGTTCAGCGGACGCGGCCACGGCGGGCCTCCGTTCGTCGACGTCGGATGGTCAGGTGGGGTGCCCTACCCAGTCGAGCCGGACGCAGACGTGATCAAAGGGCGAACGTGTCCTAGGTCACTTCCAGGCCGACAGGCGATTTGCCTGTGGGCGGCCCCGGAGGGCGAACGGTCGACGGGGTTCCAGGCCATTGCGCACAAAATTTTACAGGCCACTCACCCAAGGTCACCACCTGAGGCCGTGATTGCGGCACTTCTCACCTTCCGTGCTGCAGGGACAGGGAGAGGCATGTCACATTCAGTCACTGTGAGTGTGCGACCGTATGTGCACCGTGCCGACCGGACGTCGGCTCACCGTCACGACCCGCACCGCGGCGTGGCGGAATCAGCAGCCGACCAGGGGCGGGCCCGCCTCCGCGTCAGGAACCGGCACGGCGGCCCGCCGCGTCAAGCCTTGGTGGAAGCGGACGGTCGCCTGCCGTTCGCGAACCGCACGCGTTCCGGAGCGCGTTGACACGCTCGACAGGCGGTGATGGGCTCGCCCCTCGAAGTGTGGCCCGCGCGCCCGGTGTTCAGCTCTGGTGAACAATGTGACCGATGTGAGCGATCTGAACGGCGTACGGCCCGCGAAGGCCGTACGGGCAGCGCGGCGACACGACGGCACGACAACGTCGCGGAAGCCGCCGGCCGTTCGGCACGGGGAGGACTGGAGGACGTCGTGGGCGCAGCGGCCCAGGGGGACAGAGCACGCAGGCGGGCGGGAGCAACTGCGCTCACCGCGGCCGTCATCGGCGGGCTTCTCGGCGGAGTGCCCACTGCGCAGGCAGCTCCGGCACCGGGCCCAGGGGGACACTCGGCGGGCGCCGCCGACCAGGAACGCGACGGCGGGACCAAGGCAAGGGGATCCTCGGTACCGCCGGTGTGGCCCCGCCCCCAGTCCATGCGGGAGCAGGGCTCGTTCGTGCCCGTGGGCAGGGATGTGACGCTCGTCGCGGACGAGGACACCGACGCGCCCGCCATCGAGGCGTTAAGAGCCGCTCTGCGCCGGGCCGGCGCACGCGACATCGCCGAGGTGCGCCCCGGTCAGCCGCTGCCCCACCGGAACGGCCTGGTCGTACGTGCGGACGCGGCGTCGGCCGCCACGGCCCTCCGTGCACTGCACGCACCGCCGCGAGGCGATCTGCCCCGAGGGGGCTACAGGCTCGCCGTCGGCCGGACGGACTCGCGCGACACCATCGCACTCGAAGGAGCCGACGCCGACGGCCTGTTCCACGCCGCGCAGACGCTGCGGCAGCTCGTGTCCGAGGAGGACGGCAGCAGGGGCTTCGCGGGCGTGACGGTCAGGGACTGGCCCACAGCGCCCGTGCGCGGCATCACCGAGGGCTTCTACGGCGGTTCCTGGACGCAGCAGGAGCGCCTGGAACAGCTGGACTTCCTCGGCCGCACGAAGCAGAACCGCTATCTCTACGCCTCGACCGACGACCCGTACCGTCAGTCCTCCCACTGGCGTGACCCCTATCCGGCCGCGCAGCGTGAGGAGTTCCGGGCGCTGACCGAACGGGCACGCCGCAATCACGTGACGCTCGGCTGGGCCGTGGCGCCCGGCCAGGGCATGTGCTTCTCCTCTCCGGCCGACCGCCGGGCGCTGCTGCGCAAGCTGGACTCGATGCGGGCCCTCGGCTTCGAGGCGTTCCAGCTCCGCTTCGAGGACGTCAGCTACAGCGAATGGCACTGCGACGAGGACGCGCAGACCTACGGCACCGGGGCGAAGGCCGCGGCGCGTGCCCATGCCGACCTGGCCGGTGAGGTCGCCCGCCATCTCTCCGAACGCCACCCGGACGCCGAGCCGCTCTCCGTCATGCCGACGGAGTTCTACCAGGACGGCGACACCGACTACCGCACCGAGCTGTCGAAGAGGCTGAACCCGGGTGTGGAGGTCGCCTGGACGGGCGTCGGCGTGGTGCCGCGCACCATCACCGGGGGCGAACTGACCGCCGCGCGCTCGGCGTTCCACCAGCATCCGCTGGTCACGATGGACAACTACCCCGTCAACGACTACGCGCAGGACCGGATCTTCCTCGGCCCCTACCGCGGCCGCGAGCCGGCCGTCGCCGCCCGCTCCGCGGCCGTCCTGTCCAACGCCATGAAGCAGCCGACCGCTTCGCGCATCCCGCTGTTCACCGCCGCCGACTACGCCTGGAATCCGAAGAGTTACAGCCCTCAGGAGTCCTGGCAGGCGGCGATCTCAGAGGTCGCGGGCGGCTCCGGACGGTCACGCGAGGCCGTGCACGCACTCGCGGGCAACGACGCCTCCTCACTCCTCGGCGGTGAGGAGTCGGCCTATCTCCGGCCGGTGCTCGAGGACTTCTGGGACGCCTACGACGCGGCCGACCCGGAGGACGACGCCTCCATGAAGCGGCTGCGGCGCACGGCGGACCGGCTGCGCGGCGAGTTCCGTGCGATGCGCACCGCCCGGGAGCACGTCCCGGACGCGCTCGCGCGTGAAGTGCGCCCGTGGCTCGATGAGTTGGCGCGCCACGGCGAAGCTGGCGAGCACGCCGTACGGATGCTCACGGCACAGTCACGCGGCGACGGCGGCGGCGCCTGGGAGGCACGGCTGGCGGCCGAGCGTCTGCACGCGAAGGACCGGGACGACAGGAAGGGCGCCGAGGCGTCCGCGACGGTCGGGAAGGGCGTGCTCTCCGACTTCGTGAAGCGGGCGCTGAAGGCCTCCGACAGCTGGACGGGCGCCGACCACGCGCCGGCGGGCCGCCACAGGGCGACGGCTCAGGGCGGCCCCACCGCTCGTCCCGACTCCCCGGCCGAAGCCGCCGTCGACGGCGATCCGGACACCGCGTACCGGGCCGAAGCGGCCCCGGCGACCGGCTGGTTCGCCCCGCGCGACGCCCTGCCCGGAGCATCGCTGCCGGGCGGCCTGGGCCAGCGGGGAGCCCCGGGCGGCGGCCCGTCAGGGGACCCCGGCCGAGGCCCCGGCGAAAACGGTCCTGGCACCCCGGCGCTCACCGTCCGGCTGCCCGAGCGCCGCCCTCTGGAGGCCGTCACCGTGCAGACGGGTCCCGGCTCCGGGACGCGTGCACGCGTCGAGGCCCATGTGCCGGGCGAGGGCTGGCGGCGCCTCGGCCCGCTCTCAGGGAGCGGCTGGACGCAGCGCGACGCGCACGGCCTGCGCGCCGACGCGCTGCGCCTCGCCTGGTCCCCCGGCTCCGACGAACCGGTGGTGCACGAGATCACCCCTTGGTACGCGGACCAGCCGGACGCCTCGCTGTCGCTGTCGAAGGACGACGTCTACGCCTCCATCGGAGGCGGCAAGGGCGAGCTGACCGCGGAACTCCACGGGCACCGACCGTCCGACCTGCACGGAAGGATCACCGCCGAGGCTCCTCGGGGCTTCACGGTGCGCACCCCGGAGCGGACCGTCGTACCGCGCGGCGGGACGGCGAAGGTTCCCGTCGAGATCGAGGCCGACTCGTCGGTGAAGCGGGGCAAGCACCACATCCGGCTCTCCTTCGGGGACGAGAAGCGGACCCTGACCGTGCGTGCCTTCCCGCGTGCCGGAGGGCCCGACCTGGCGCGGGACGCGGAGGCCTCCTCGTCCGGCGACGAGACGGGTGAGTTCCCGGCGTCGGCCGTCAACGACGGCCGCAAGGACACCCGCTGGTCCTCCCCGGCGAAGGACGGCGAGTGGGTGCAGCTGAAGCTGCGACGCCCCGTACGGCTGGGCGAGCTGGTCCTGCACTGGCAGGACGCGTACGCGAAGCGCTACCGCGTGCAGGTCTCCCCGGACGGCAAGCGGTGGCGGGACGCGGCGACCGTGCGGGAGGGCAAGGGCGGCAGGGAGACGGTCCGCATGGACGCCCCCGGCGACACCCGCTACGTCCGCGTCCAGGGGGACGAGCGGGCGACGAAGTTCGGATACTCGCTCTGGGCGCTGCAGGCGTACGCGGTGCTCGGAGGGCCCGCACGGGACCGCTGACCCCGGGGCGCCAGGGTGCCCCGGCAGGCACCACGACGGGCGCGGTGGCGGCGGGCACGGCGATGGGCGGGCACGGCTGCGGCCGGCCCGCCTCGGCCCCACGGCGGCGTTTCCCGGCCGTGAGAACAACGAAGCCCGGTCTCAGGCAGTAGCTCTGCCTTCGATCCGGGCGAGGGCGTCGTCCGCGCCGTACGGCTGTAGGTACGGCATCCAGCGCGGGTCTCGGTGCCCCGTGCCGATGATCCGCCAGGCGAGGCCCGACGGCGGCGCGGGTTGGTGGCGCAACCGCCAGCCGATCTCGGCGACGTGCCGGTCGGCTTTGACGTGGTTGCAGCGGCGGCAGGCCGCCACAACGTTCTCCCAGGTGTGCTGTCCGCCGCGGCTGCGCGGAATGACGTGGTCGACGCTGGTTGCGATACCACCGCAGTACGCGCACCGGCCGCCGTCGCGGGCGAAGAGCGCCCGGCGGGTCAGCGGAACAGTGCCTCGAAAGGGAACCCGCACGAAGCGCTTCAGCCGGACGACGCTCGGGGCGGGTATGACGCGGGTCGCGCTGTGCATCAGGGCGCCGGACTCCTCGATGCTGATGGCCTTGTCGTTGAGCACGAGGATGAGGGCGCGACGTAGCGGTACGACACCGAGCGGCTCGTACGACGCGTTGAGGACCAGGACATGCGGCACGGTGCCTCCTTGTACGTCTGCGGCGCGTGGCTCGCGCCGGGACGATCTGCTCTCAGTGTGGCCCGCGCCCTGGTCATTCCGCCACCACGACCGGGTAACGCCCTGAGAGTGTTTTCGACCACACCCCCTGCCTCCCCCTTGAACTTCTGCCCCGCTTCCGATCAGTCAAGACGTCGCGAAGCCTGCCGAGAAGCGGGCCCGCGGCGGCCGGATGGTGCCCCCCGGACGCGACCGCCGCCACTTGTGAAGGCCGTGCGCCGTTAGTGTGGTTGCCGCGCCCGGGGCCCGCATCGGCGGGTCTCCGGCGCTGGGTTGGTCATGGCTCCTCGCTCGGAAGGATCTGCTGTGTTCTGGCTGATCGGCGCTGCTACCCCGACCGCTCTCGCGGGGCCCCACCGTGCGGGAACCGGGACGGGGGACGGGAAGGGCACTCCCTCTCTCGACGACGCGCACGACTCGGCGACCGAGGCGGCCGGATGGATCGAGCAGAACTGGTCGGAGTGGGTGGCGGCCGGGCTGCGCATTCTGCTCATCGCGGTCATCGCGATCCTGCTGCGGCACGTGATACGCCGTGCCATCAGCCGGCTGATCAAGCGCGTGAACCGCCGGGCCGAGGCCGCCGACAGTGCCAACGCGCTGCGCGGGCTGCTGGTCAGCGGTGAGCGGCGCAGGCAGCGCTCCCAGGCGATCGGTTCGGTGCTGCGGAGCATCGCCTCTTTCGTGATCATCGGCACCGCACTGCTGATGGTCCTGTCCGATCTCGGCATCAACCTGGCTCCGCTGCTGGCCAGCGCCGGTGTCGCCGGTGTCGCGCTCGGCTTCGGCGCCCGCGACGTCGTCACGGACCTGCTGGCGGGGATCTTCATGCTGCTGGAGGACCAGTACGGCGTGGGCGACCGCGTCGACGTCGGTGAGATCTCCGGCACGGTCCTGGAGATCGGCCTGCGGGTGACGCAGCTGCGCGGTGACAACGGCGAGATCTGGTACATCCGCAACGGCGAGATCAAGCGCGTCGGCAACCTCAGCCAGGGCTGGGCGACCGCCGCCGTGGACGTCCGCGTGGCCCCGGGCGAGAACCTCGACGAGGTGCGGGACGCCATCGCCGCCGTCGGTGAGGAGCTGGGCCGGAGCGAGCCCTGGGACGAGCTGCTGTGGGAGCCGGTCGAGGTGCTGGGCCTGGATTCCGTGACGCTCGAGGAAGTGGTCGTACGGGTCACGGCGAAGACCATGCCGGGCAAGGCGCTCAGCGTGGAGCGCGAGCTGCGCTGGCGCATCAAGCAGGCGCTGGACCGCAGGGGCATCGAGAGCACGGGCCAGGAGCTGCGGTCCGTCGAGCCGGCCGAGGCCGCGGAGACGGGCCCCCAGGCCGAGAGCGCCACCGGCAACGCGGGCGCCGGGAAGAGCGGCGACGCGGGCGCCGGCAAGAGCGGGGACGGCGCCGCGGGCCGTGACCGCGCCGGCGGCGCGAGCGTGCCGCTCGAGAAGGCCCGCAAGTAGCGGTCCGGCCTCCCACCGGCCGCGGCCTCGCGTCGGCACCGTGCTGGGCATTCCATTGACGTGACGTAGCCCGGGGCTCTACGGTCCGACAATTGGAAGGCTTCCTAACAGTGGTGGCCCGAGGCCGGAGGCAGAGCACAGATGGCCGGTACGAGGCCGGGGACCCCGCGGGTGCTGCGCGCGATGAACGACCGGGCCGCCCTCGATCTGCTGCTCGCCGAGGGCCCCCTCTCCCGCGGGCGCATCGGTGAGCTGACCGGCCTGTCCAAGCCGACCGCCTCCCAGCTGCTGGCCCGGCTGGAGTCAGCGGGCCTCGTCGTCGTCACCGGCAGGAGCGAGGGGCGTCCCGGTCCCAACGCACAGCTGTACGCGGTCAACGGCGAAGCGGCCCATGTCGCCGGAGTGGACGTCACCACGGCCCGCATCCTCGCCTCCGTCGCCGACATCACCGGCCGCGTCACCGGCACGTACGAACTGCCCACCCCCGCCCGGCCGCAGGACGGGCCGAGACCGGCACCGCCCGAGCTCGTCCTGCGGGCCGTCGAGGGAGCCGCCGCGGCCGCCGGTGTCGACCCCTCCGGCCTGTGCCGCGCCGTCATCGGCACACCCGGCGCCTTCGACCCCGGCACCGGCCGGCTGCGCTACGCCTCGCATCTGCCGGGCTGGCACTCCCCCACACTGCTGGAGGAGATGGCCGCCGCGCTGCCGATGCCCCTCGGGTACGAGAACGACGTCAATCTCGTCGCCGTCGCGGAGCAGCGGCTGGGGGCGGGCGGAGGGCACGACGACTTCGTCCTGCTGTGGAACGAGGAAGGCATCGGTGCCGCGCTCGTCATCGGCGGCCGGCTGCACCGCGGCCGTACCGGCGGCGCGGGCGAGGTCGGTTTCCTCCCGGTGCCCGGCACGGCCCTCGTACGCGACCCGGCCCGGTACAACAGCGGCGGCTTCCAGGAACTCGCGGGCGCCGGCGCCGTACTGCGCTGGGCACGTGAACTGGGCCTGACCCACGACCCGGACGGCTCCCTGCACGCGAACGCCGCCGCCCTGGTAGCGAGCGCCGCGTCGGCCGTGGACGGCCCACCGGACGAGGGAGAGGACGGGAGCGGCCCGCACGCCGAACTGCTGCGCCGCCTCGCCACGGGAACCGCCGTCGGGCTCGCGTCCATGGTCGCGGTGCTCGATCCGCAGCTGATCGTCCTCTCCGGGGGCGTACTCGCCGCGGGCGGGGAACGGCTGCGGCGGCTCGTACAGGACGAACTGGCCGAACTCGCCGTGCCCAGGCCGGGGTTGAAGCTCGGCACGGTCACCCGCGAACCCGTACTGCACGGGGCACTGGAGAGCGCGCTGGCCACGACCCGTGACGAAGTGTTCGACACCTCACGCTGAAGCTGAAGGGACTGCAGGACGACATGAGAATCGCAGTGGTCGGCGGCGGCTCCACCTACACGCCCGAACTCATCGACGGCTTCGCGCGGTTGCGCGACACGCTCCCCGTCCGCGAGCTGGTGCTCATCGATCCGGCGGCGGACCGGCTGGAGCTGGTGGCCGGCCTGGCCCGCAGGATCTTCGCCGAACAGGACCACCCGGCGACGGTCACCGCCACGTCCGATGTCGACCTGGGGACTGCCGGTGCCGACGCCGTGCTGCTCCAGCTGCGCGTCGGAGGCCAGGCGGCACGGCACAAGGACGAGACATGGCCGCTGGAGTGCGGCTGCGTCGGGCAGGAGACGACGGGCGCGGGCGGACTCGCCAAGGCCCTGCGCACCGTGCCCGTCGTCCTCGACATCGCCGAACGCGTGCGGCGCACCAGTCCTGACGCCTGGATCATCGACTTCACCAACCCCGTGGGCATCGTCACCCGCGCCCTGCTCCAGGCCGGGCACAAGGCCCTCGGGCTGTGCAACATGGCGATCAATCTCCAGCGCAAGTTCGCCGGACTGCTGGAGGTGGCCCCGGAGGAGGTCCACCTCGACCACTACGGGCTCAACCACCTCACCTGGGAACTGGGCGTTCGGATCGGCGGCCCCGGCGGCACCGACGTCCTCCCGCGGCTGCTCGACGAGCACGCCGACGCCTTCGCGCTGCAGCTGAAGATGCCGCGCCGCGTGCTCGACACGCTCGGCGTCTTCCCGTCGTACTACCTGCGCTACTTCTACGCGCACGACGAGACCGTCGAGGAGCTGCGTACGAAGCCCTCGCGTGCCGAAGAAGTCGCCGACATGGAGCGGGAGTTGCTGAGGATGTACGGCGATCCCGCACTGACCCGGAAGCCCGACCTGCTCAGCAAGCGCGGCGGCGCCTTCTACTCGGAGGCGGCGGTGGCGCTGGCCGCGGCGCTGCTGGGCACGTCCGGCGGGCAGCGAGCGAACGGGAACCCGGGTCCGAGCGTGCAGGTCGTCAACGTGCGCAACGACGGCACACTGCCCTTCCTGCCCGACGACGCGGTGGTCGAAGTACCGGCCCGGGTCGGCCGCGACGGAGCCGTACCGCTGCCCGCGCCGGCCGTCGGTCCCGTACAGGCCGGACTGATCTCGCACGTCACCGCGTACGAGGACCTGGCGCTGGAGGCGGCACTGCACGGCGGACGCGAGCGGGTCTTCAAGGCACTGCTGGCGCACCCGCTGATCGGGCAGTACGACCGCGCCGAGGCCCTGACCGACCGGCTTCTCGCCCATAACCGGGAGTATCTGGCGTGGGCCTGAGCACTTCGGCCTGCCTCGCGATCGACGCGGGCAACACCAAGACGGACGTGGCGGTGGTCGACGTCGGCGGCGCCGTTCTGGGCAGGGGGCGCGGCGGCGGCTTCCATCCGCAGGCCATGGGCGTGAAGGCCGCGGTGGACGCACTCGGGGTGCCGGTCGGCAGAGCACTCGCCGAGGCGGGCGCCGCGGCCGGGCAGCCGGTCGCGCATGTCTCGGCATGCCTGGCCAACGCCGATCTGCCGCGCGAGGAGAGCGAGTTGACGGCGGCGCTGACGGAACGGGGCTGGGGCCGCAGTACGTACGTCGCCAACGACACCTTCGCCATCCTGCGGGCCGGGCTGCCGGACGACGGTTCCGTCCGGCACGGGGTGGCGGTCGTCTGCGGCGCGGGCGTCAACTGCGCGGGCCAGGACGGCGAGGGTGCCACCCACCGCTTCCTCGCCCTGGGCCGGCTCTCGGGCGACTTCGGCGGCGGCGGTGGACTCGCGGCGGAGGCCGTCTGGTTCGCGGCGCGGGCGGAGGAC
Source organism: Streptomyces sp. TAA486 (assembly GCF_000426165.1). Classification (NCBI taxonomy): domain Bacteria; kingdom Bacillati; phylum Actinomycetota; class Actinomycetes; order Kitasatosporales; family Streptomycetaceae; genus Streptomyces; species Streptomyces sp. TAA486. Next base: position 462,935 of record NZ_AUEV01000003.1, read on the forward strand.
GGACGCGGCGAGGCCACGCGGCTCGCGCGGGAACTGCCCTGGCACTTCGGGCTGACCTCGATGCGCGCGCTGATCGAGGCCCTGCACCTGGGCGATCTGCCCCGTGGACGCATGCACGAGATCACCCCGGTCCTCTTCGAGACGGCCTCCGCCGGTGACGCGGTCGCCCGCGCGCTCGTCGAGCGGCAGGCGGACGAGCTCGTCTCGATGATCGAGGTCAGCCTGACGCGTCTCGGACTGCTGGGGACCGCGACGCCGGTCTTCCTCGGTGGCAGCGTCGCGGCGGCCCGCCACCCGCTGCTGCACGACCACCTCACACGCGAACTGGCCGTGCGCGCGCCGCAGGCGACGCCTCAGGTGGTCACGGCACCACCGGTCCTGGGGTCGGCACTCCTCGGCCTCGACGAGATCGGCGCACCACCACAGGCGCACGCCCGCTTGCGGAGCCAGTACGAGTGAGGGCCCGCGCCGGCACGGGCGGGACGGGCCCGGGCCCCGCGCCCGTCCCGCCGCCGACGGGGGAGGCGGGACAGAGCGAACAGGCCGGGGACGTATCCGTCAGGTGAGGTGAAGCGTGATCGTCGTCCACGCCCCGACGTGGACGCGGTCGCCGCTCTTGAGGGGGACCGGGACGAACGGCTGGATCGGGTCCTCGGCACCGTTGATGGTGGTGCCGTTCGTCGAGTCCTGATCGACCACCGACCAGCTGCCGTCGGGCTGCTGGACCAGCACGGCGTGCTGGTGCGAGACACCCGGGTCCTCCGGTGTACGGGCCAGATCGATGTCGGGCGCCTCACCGGTGGAGTGGCGCCGGCGGCCGATGGTGATCTGGTTGCCGTTGAGCGGGAGTTGCTGCTCGGGCGAGTACGCGGGCAGGTTCAGGTTCGACGCCTCGGGACCGCTGCGGTCCAGCATCGCCGCGAAGTACGCACGGTCGGGCGCGATGACGGCCACCCACGAACCGGACGGTCCGGGCGGCTGCATCTGCTGGCCCTGGTCGTGCAGGCCCGGTCCGGGCTGCTGCTGGAACTGGTTCTGGGGCTGGTTCTGGGGCTGCTGCGGCGGACCGGGCGGCTGACCCTGACCGAAGTCCTGACCCTGACCCGGGCCCTGGAAGGGCGGCGGACCGGGCGGCTGGCCCTGACCGAAGTCCTGACCCTGGCCCGGGACCTGGAAGGGCGGCGGACCGGGCGGCTGCTGCTGCTCCTGCGGCGGGGCGACGGGAGGCGAGATCGCCCAGTCGCCGCTCGGCGGCGAGGGCTGCTGCGGGCTCCCGGGCGCGGGCGGCGCCATGGGCGCGCCCTGTCCCTGGCTCTGGCCCGGACCGCCGGGACCGGGGCCTCCCGGACCGGGACCCAGACCCTGACCCGGGCCCTGTCCTGGTCCCTGGCCGGGACCCTGCCCCGGGTATCCGCCGAACCCCTGCGGGGGCTGGTCCGGATTCAGCGGCTCCGCGGGCCGATTGACCTCGGACGGACGGTTCGAGCTGTCGAAGTCGTACTGCTGCTGTCCTCCCGGGGACGGAGCACCCGGGAACGGAGGAGGCGGAGGCGGGCCCTGCTGGCTCAGCGCACCCGGCGGCTGCGGAGGCGGGCCCTGCTGGCCCAGCGCACCCGGCGGCTGCGGAGGCGGACCGGGCTGCCCCTGCGGACCGGGGTCGTTCTGGACGCCCGGACGCGAGAAGGCGTTCGGCTGCGGCGACTGATCGGCCGGGACGTACGTCATCGGCGAGTTCGTCAGGAAGTTGTAGCGGCAGTTGTCACAGAAGGGTGCCTGCCCCTCACGGGGCTTGCCGCACTGCGGGCACGTCTCACCCTGGGCCTGAGGAGCCGGAGCGCCGGGACCGGCCGGAGCGGGGCCACCGGGAGCCGGACCGCCGGGTCCACCGGTCTGGGGACCGGGGTAGCCATACCCCTGAGGCGGAGGGCCTGGAGGGACCGGTCCGCCGCCGGGCGCACCCTGCCCGCCCGGCGCGACCGACGGACCGGGGTAGCCGTAACCGCCTCCTGGCACCGGCGGCGAGGGTGACGGCGGTACCGCACCGGCGGGTGCGGATGTCGATTCGGCCATGCGGTGACCGCATACCTCGCACCAGTCGTCGGCCGCCGACTGGTGTCCGTTCGGGCAAGTCGGCATGGTGAGTGCCTCCCCCTTGTGCTCTGGCTTCCGTACCTGCGGTACGGCCCTCGCGGGCTCTGTCACCTCTTCACACGGACCGTCTTCGTGGACCGCGTCTGCAGCGTCATCTCGTCGGCGTCGGCAACCTTCGCCTTCAGCCGAACAGTACCGTTCGCGGCATCGATGACGTCCACCACCTTCGAAAGCAGCTTCGAAGTATCTGCGTTGCCGGAAGCGTCGGCCAGCTGCACCGCCCGCCCCAGTTGCACGGTTGCGCCCTCTTCGTCCCCTGCCTTGCGACGCTCCAGGCCGTCCTTGATCGCGTCGGCGAGCTCGACCTGGCCCGTGTAGTGCGCGACCTGCGCGTTGATGCTGGTCGTCGCGACCAGGTCGTCCGTCCACACGGCCCGGATCAGGCCCTGTGCCAGGGTCCGCGGAAGTCCGCCGTCCTGCGCGGGGAGCGTCAGCGCGGCCCGGGCGGCCAGCATCTCCTGCCCCACCTCGGCCGCCGGCACCTCGACGCACACGTGGTAGTCGCGGGACTCCTCGCCCCACGAGCCGGTCGGATAGTCACCGGAGTGCTGGCCGGCGTCGGTGCGGCGGCCCGTCAGATCCTCGACGGTGGGTGCGACCTGCTTGATGAACTTGATCTTCGAGCCCTGAGGTGTCCACAGCCGCAGCGCCACATCCGCGACTTCCTTGCGCATCGCGTTCGCCATCATGTCGGTGAAGTCCGCGGCCAGGTTCTCCGGGAGAGCGACGATGTCGGCGGACCCGAGGAGCGCGGATGCGATCCCCGTGACCTCCTCGACCTCCCAGTCGGTGCCGACACCGCGCGCGTCGCAGGTGAACCGGCCGGCGCAGGCGTCGAGTACGGCCTTCAGGCTCTCCGGGTCCTCGTGCTCGTTGCGCCCGTCGGTGAGGAGGATCGCGTGCCGTACGGGGCCGTCGTGCGTGGAGAACAGCTTGTCCGCGAGCTGGAGCCAGGTGCCGATGGCGGTTCCGCCGTCCGCGCGGAGCTCGCGCAGGGCGCTCCGCGCGCCCGCACGGGTCTCCGGACCGGCGACGGCCAGCCTGCCTCCTCCGGGGTAGACCTCCTCGGCCGTGTGCCGTCCGGCGACGACCGCGAAGGAGACACCGTCGTGGAGCGTGTCTATCGCGGCGGCGGTGGCGTCGCGCGCGTTGCGCCGCTTCGAGCTCGGATACTCCATCGAACCGGAGCAGTCGATCATGATCACGACCTCGCCGCCGCCGCGGACCGCACCGGCCGGCAGGGGCGTGCCCCGCGCCTCGTCCCCGGCCCCCGCGGTGACCGTGATGATCGCGTTGACCTCTTGCCCGCCCTCGGGCAGGTACTCGTTCTGGTAGACGTCGACGGAGAACCGCGGCGTGCGCTGCCCGGCGAAATCGGTCATGGTTCCGCTCCTTCCCCCAGCCTTCGGCCGGGGGTGCCCCCAGCGTGGCGAATGAGAGTTGTCGTGGGACGGCACGGGACGGCGAGGTGCCCGGAGGCGGCGCGCGGCAGGGATGCCCGCCCCGCCTGCGGCGGAAGTCCCCTCTCCCGCCCTCGGTGTCCGTGCCGAACGTGAAGTCCGTCAGAGCCCTTCGGCGGCCGCAGCCTGCTGCGGCGGTCAGACCGGGCCTGCTACCTCCGACGGGGCCGGGAACGGGATGACGGCCACGGTCGCGTTGTCGTGTCCGCCGCCGTCGAGCGCGAACCCGACGAGGCGCTGCGCGGCGTGCAAGGGACGGGCGCGACTGTCGGCGGGAACGGCAGCCGCCATCTGCTCCGCGGACTCGGCGTAGTTCCAGAGCCCGTCGGTGCAGACGATCACGACGCCGGCGCCTTCCGGTTTGTAGGAGGCGGTGTGCGGTTCGACCTCGTACGCGTCCGCACCGAGCCATCCGGTGATGGCGTGCGCGCGTGGGTCCGCGTAGGCCTCGCCCTCGGTCATCAGACCGGCCGCGACCATCTGTGCCGCCCACGAATCGTCCTCGGTGAGGCGCGCGGGCGGTGCGCCGTGCGCCTCGGGCACCCAGTAGGCGCGGCTGTCCCCGATCCAGCCGACGGTCAGGATGCCCTCGGTCGTCACGGCGCCCACGATCGTGCACGCCGGTGCGTTCTTGGAGGGCTCGTTGGGGCCCTCGGCGGCCAGGGCCGTGACCGCCTCGGAGGCCGCGATGAGGGCGTCGTGCATGGCCTGCGGCGCGGGTGTGCCCTGCGGCAGGGATTCGCGCATCGACGCACCGGCAGTCACGGCCGCGGCAGCGGAGGCGTCGTCGGGCCGCGTGGCCGAGGAGACGCCGTCGCAGACGACGGCGATGGTCACCGGAGCGCCCGACGGGGTCACCGCCTCGTGCAGCGAGAAGAAGTCCTCGTTGCGGTGGTGGCGCAGCCCGCGGTCGCTGGCGGCCGCCACGGACGGCAACGTGCCCTCCATGTGGTCGCGTTCACGGGGCTGTTTGTGACCGCAGTGGTCGCAGTAGCCGTCGCCGTCCACGGCTCCGGTGCCGCAGGCGACACAGCGCGCCCCGGAGGCCACGGGCATCCCCACCGGGTCCGTGGGGTGCGGTGGAGGCCCGTCGTGCGGCGAATCGTCCCGCGTGAGCCGCGGGTCGGCGGCGCGCGGATCAGGCGCCGATGCGGCGGGCGGCACCGACGGCGGGGCCGGTGTCACGGGCGGCGGGGCCGGTGTCCCGGGCGGCGCGGGCGGCGTCACGGGCGGCGCGGGCGGCGGGGGCGGCACCATCGGGCCGTCCGGAGCCCCGGGCGGCGGCTGCTCGTGCGTCGACGACTCGGGCAGCCCAGGCGCGGTCGGCGGCGGCATCGGCGGGCCCTGGACGGACGGGCCGTCGGCCTCCGGTCCCGGAACGGGCGGACCCTGCACATCCAGCCGTGCCCGTACACCCGGCCCCGCATATCCGGGCCGCGCACCCGGCACGGGATTCTCCGCGGGCGCCAGCGTGAAATCCGGTTCGCCCGGGGGACGCGCGGGCGCTCCCGGTGGCGTGAACCCTTCCCAGCCGCCGGGGACTCCTCCGGTCCCGTTCCCCGGACGCCCCGCCGCAAGATCGGCGCCGCAGACTCCGCAGAAGCGGTCCCCCGCCGCCAGCGGCTGGGAGCAGCTCGGACACGCGGACATTTGATCAAGCATGGTCACACCCACGTCCTGGGGCGGAAGGGGCACGCCCGTTCCGCCGGTTCGATCCTCTCGGTTCCGGACTGCGCGAGCCGGACACCTCTGCGGCACATGAGTCGTCGCGGCAGGGGCGTGCCGCTTGCCCGGACTCCGGTCACGAGTCCGTCACCCCTTCCGCTCGTGCGGGCCCGGCGCTGCCGCCGTGCCGCGCCGTGAGAACGTCCTGCGCCGCGTACTGATAGCGAAGCACCGCGTCCTCGGCCGCACGCAGATCGCACGGCGCGCTCCACAGCATTCGCCGTGCCACGTCGTAGCGCTCGATCAGCATCCGGTCCTCCCCCATGCCCTGCTGTGCCACTTTCGCCTTGTACGCATCCAGACGCCCTCGCAGTTCCGCCCGTACTGCCAACGGTGCGGTAACGGCCGCGAGCTGGGCGCGTGCGCGGTCCAACTCGTCCTCCGCGCGCTGCTCCAGACTCTCCAGCAGAGGTGAGAGCCGGTGCCACTGTGAGTGGCGCCTGTACTCCGCGGCGGCAGTGAGCTCCTCCTGCAGGGCGGTCGCGGGGCCGCTCACCGCAGGGACCTCGGAAGCCGCGATCTTGGCCAGCACCTCGCCGCGCGCCTCGCGGGCCTCGGCCAGGGTTCGGTCGGCGCGTGAGAGGACATCGCGCAGCCGCATCAGCCGCTGTTCGGAGTCCTGGCGGACGTTGAGGACGGCGTCGATCTCCCGCCGGATGTCCTCGAGTTCGCGCGCCGCGCGGTCGTACCGGGACGTGTCGGGCCTGCCGCCGCCGGGTGCGCTGCTGCCGCCTGCCCGTGTCCAGAAGGCGAGCGGGTCCGAGACCACTTCGGCACGCAGCGCGGTGAGTTCCTCCGTCGTACGTTCAAGGTCGTCGCCCGAGGGGTGCTCCCCCGGGCGCACGCCGACGGAGTGCGCGAGGGAGCGTACGCGGCGCAGTTCGGCCGCGAGCATGTCTATGCGGGCGGGCAGTGCCGACCAGACCGAGTCGGCCGCCGCGACCACGTCGAGTGCCTGCGCGTACCAGCTGTTCATCCACTCGACGAGCGTGCTGAGGGTCGCCTCCTCCGCCAGCCGTGGGCCTCCGCCCCCGCCGGAGCCCGAAGCGCCGCCCACGACACTGCCGGGAAGCGTGTGGGATCCGCGCAGCAGCTGCGTCAGTTCGGCGAGGTCCTCGCGGCTGGGCCAGCGGCGGCGCTCGCGGATCTCCTGTGCCTTGGTGAGCGCACCGCTGTAGTGGTCGAAGACGTTCCACAGCCGGGTGACGGCCTCCTCGGCCTGCGCCCAGCGCCCGGCGGTCGTGCCGGTGAGCTGTGCGCCCTCGAGAAGGCGGCGGCCCGCGTGGTCCTGCAGCGCCAGCAACGACGACTCGACCGCCTCGTGTTCGGCGGTGAGCCGTTCCAGTGCACGGTCGGCCTCCTCCCGGCTCATCACCGGTCCCGTGGGTCCCGCGGGCCCCATCGATCACCTCGCTGCTTCTGTCGTGGTCTGCTGTTCGGTCCGGTCGCCACCGGTCGGCGGGCGGGCCGGTCTGGTTCAGGTCCGCCCCTGCCCGCGCCCGGGCGGGGGGAGTTGCCCACGTCGTCCGTACCCATCCTCGCCCCACGTCAGCGGCATCGGTGACGACATCGGCGACTGTGACCGCGAAGGTGAGGACTTGGGCACACGAGTGCGAACACCGGAGCCCCCCGCCGGCCCCGAGTACAGCTCTGTCACGGCTCGTCGCCCTCCCCCTGGTCGTTGCCGGGCCGCCTTCCGCGCCTACTTTGTGCGATGTGTCTGTCGCAACGGGTTGAGGCCCACCGCCAGAGTATGGCCACGGGAAACATCAACCACACTGTTTCCACCGGGATCTTGTTCGGATCGGGACCTGCGGCAGCCACCGTGCACCGGGCGTCACCCGCGGACCCCGTCGGTCCCCCGGGAACACGCCGCCCGCCCGGCGCCGGTTCCCGTCACACCAGCAGCCACAACCCCTTCGCCGCCGTTGCGACTCCGCCGAGGAGCGCGAGCCCCAGGATGATGCGGCGCGCCCCCTTCTCCGGAGTACGGGCCGCGAGCAGATGTCCGAGCACGATGCCCACCGCCATCGTTCCGGCAACCAGCAGCCATGCCGGGCGGGTCAGATGCGGCAGCCCCTTTGCGGCGGCAGACATGAAGTTGACGACGAGTCCGTAGAACTGGGCGTTGGGCACGAACTCGACAGCCGTCCAGCCCGCGTTGACGGCGTACAGGGAGAGCGCCGGACCGCCCGTCCCCGCGGCCGAGTTCATGAATCCACTGGCCGCGCCCGCCGCGACGGCGCCGCCCCTGCCGTGCAGGGCCCTGACGCGCGCACCGCACATCACCAGCAGCACAGCCGCCGTGACGAGTCCGCCGAACCCGGTGAGCAGCACGGGTTCCGGGAGCCGCAACGCGAGCCATGCCCCCAGCGGCACCGTGAGGGCAGCGGCCGCGACGAGCGGAAGCATCGTCCGCAACTGCACCTGCCGCCAGCTCGTCGCGAGCCCGGCGATGCCGATGACGACGCCCGCGCAGTTGACGAGCGCCACACCCTGCACGGGTCCCATGAGCAGCACCAGACCGGGTGACGCGAGCAGCCCGAATCCGATGCCGGCCAGCCGTTGCACGGAGGAACCCAGTAGCACGACGCCGCCGAGCAGGGTGAGGAAGGACCAGCCGCTGAGCACCCTCCGAAACTAGACGCCGCCGTCGGGCGCTGGAGGGCGAAGCCCTGAATTTCCTTCCGGAGTGCGGAAGTTCACATCCGAGGGTCGAAGCTCACCCCCGAAGCGCGCGCTCGCGGGGACCCGCACCGGAGCGCATCGACCGCATCCCGGAACACGTCCTGACCAGCGCCCGAGAGGTATTCCCGAGGCTTCATTTGCCGCTGCCGAGGGGCCAGGTGTGCGGCCCGTCCGGATCGTCGAGCCACGCCCACTGGAGTCCTTCCCTGACCGTCACGCCGTAACGCTCGCGCTCGGGACGGCCGGCTTCGCGCCACAACTCGTAGGCGTCGTACGGCTCCACCGAGCCTCCCGTGAGGTTGAAGAGGAAGTGGAAGGAGTCCTGGCGCTGCGCGTGCCGAGGGATTCTGTGTGTCGGGGCCACCGGTTGCACGCCCGCCCCCGGCACACCACCGCCCCGGAGCGGCACGAAGTACGCAGGCGTCGCGAGGAAGCGGCCCTCGCCGTCCCGCGGCCCCTCCACACGCAGCGACACGAGTCCGGTGCCCACCGGCGCGAGGACCAGTCCGCCCGGCACGCTCTGCGCCAGCCAGGCGGGCGGGACGGCGCGCAGCGCGCAGGTGGCGATGACGCGGTCGTAGGGGGCGTACGCGGGAACACCGAGCGCGCCGTCCCCCGTGACGATCCGGGGCCGGTACCCGGCGGCGGCCAGGTGCTCCCGGGCGGTGCCGGTGATGGCCGGTTCGAGGTCGACCGTGGTGACCCGCTCATCGCCCAGCCGGTGCGCGAGGAGAGCCGCGTTGTAGCCCGGCCCGGTGCCGATCTCCAGCACGCGCATGCCATCCCGCACATCCAGGGCCTCCAGCATGCGCGCCATCAACGAGGGCTGGCTGCTGGAGGAGATCAACTCGCCGTCGCGCACCCGCGTGGCCAGCGGCAGGTCGTCGTACACGCCCGCGAGCCAGCGCTCGCGGCGCTCGGGATCGGGGTCGTCCCGCCACAGCCGCTCCTGGCCCCCACCGGAGACGGTCACGTAGTAGTACGGCACGAACAGCTCGCGCGGCACCTCCGCGAAGGCCGCCTGCCACGCGGGATCGGCGAGCGATCCGCCGGCGACGATCTGCCGCACAAGATCCGAAGCAGCTGGCATGCCTCCACTGTGCTGCGTGGAAGCCGTACGCGCGAGGCCTGAAGGTGACGTTCCGCCGCTAGCCTCCCGCCATGACATCGAAAGCGATCACGGCCGAGGGGCTGCGCAAGCGCTACGGGGAGACCCAGGCCGTCGACGGCGTCTCCTTCGAGGTGGAGCGGGGTGAGTTCTACGGCATCCTCGGGCCGAACGGGGCGGGCAAGACCACGACTCTGGAGATCATCGAAGGGCTGCGGGAGCCGGACGGGGGCACTGCCCGGCTGCTGGGAGAGGCGTCATGGCCCCGCAAGCCGGAACTGCTACGCCGGATAGGCGTGCAGTTGCAGGCGTCGGCGTTCTTCGAACGGCTCAGCGCACGCGAGCAGATACACACCTTCGCCTCCCTCTACGGCGTGCCCGGGGCACGCGCGGACGAGATGCTCGAGACCGTCGGGCTGACCGACAAGCGCGCCACACGCGAGAACAAGCTCTCGGGCGGCCAGGCGCAGCGTCTGTCCATAGCCTGCGCGCTCGTGCACGACCCGGAGCTGGTCTTTCTCGACGAACCCACCACCGGACTCGACCCTCAGGCCCGGCGGAATCTGTGGGATCTCCTCCGCACGATCAATTCCGAGGGCCGCACCGTGGTGCTGACGACGCACTACATGGACGAGGCCGAGCAACTGTGCGACCGCGTGGCCGTGATGGACAACGGCCGGATCCTGCGGGTGGGCGCTCCCGCGCAGCTGGTGGAGGAGCTGGGCGTGCGGTCGCTGGAGGACGTCTTCCTCCAGCTCACGGGGAGGGAGTACCGGGAATGAAGAGCTTCGTCAGCCTCTCGAAGGCCATGGCGCTCGGGCTGCTGCGGGACCGGGCCGCCGTCCTCTTCATGCTCGTCTTCCCGCTGATGTTCCTGGCGCTGTTCGGCGCCCTGTTCAACAACGACTCCACGGCCGAGGCGAAGATCGTCCAGGTCGGCGACGTCAAGATCCTCGATGACATCCCGGACCAGCAACGCGCGGAACTGCGGGGCGTGTTGAGCATCGAGAAGACGGACGGCTCGGCGGACGCACACGCCGCGGCGCTGAAGAAGGTGCGCGAGGGAGACACCGACGCCGCCGTCTTCCAGGGCGGCAAGGGCGAGGTCACGCTGCGCTACTCGGCCGCCGACTCGGTACGCGCCGGCAACGTGCGAGGCGTCGTCGACTCCGTCGTCCAGCAGGCCAACCAGGCAGCGACGGGGAAGCCCCCCGCGTACCGCCTGACGACGCAGCGCGTTGAGGACGAGTCGGTCAAGCCCATACAGTTCCTCACCCCGGGGCTGCTCAGCTGGGCCGTGGCGATGGGCGGGGTCTTCGGGTCCGCGCTCAACCTCGTCAGCTGGCGCAAGAAGCGGATCCTTCGTCGGCTGTGGCTGGCGCCCGTGGGCCCGGGGTCGGTGATCGGCGCACGTGTCGGTGTGAACCTCGTGCTGGCGTTCGCGCAGACCGCCATCTTCATCGGCCTGGCCACACTCCCCCTCTACGGGCTGAAGCTGTCCGGGAACTGGTGGCTGTGCCTGCCGCTGGTCGCCTGCGGCACTCTGGCGTTCATGTCGCTCGGCCTGCTCATAGGCTCGTGGGCGAAGACGGAAGAGGCCGCGAACGGTCTCGCGCAGATCATCGTCCTGCCCATGGCCTTCCTGTCGGGATCGTTCTTCCCGCTGGAGATCGCGCCCGCCTGGGTGCGCACCGTCTCCGACTTCCTGCCGCTGACCCACCTCGCGGAGGCGATGCAGGCCGTGCTGAGCAGGGGTGAGTCCTGGGGCGCGGCGCTGCCGGTGATGGGCGGAATGCTGCTGTTCGCAGCCGTGGTCACCCTGATCGCCTCCAGGCTCTTCCGCTGGGACGACGCGTAGCGCCCCTCCGGTCCCGTCCCTGCCCATGGGCGGGGACGGGGGCTGCGGGCAGGATGGACCGGCGACCGACGTAGCTCGCAGGCTCCTGGCCCGGAAGGAGCCCGGTCCCGCCGGGACCGGGGGAGGCCTCGACGACGCCCGACGACCTCGCGGAGCCATCTGCGACCATGGGGGACGTGATGGAGATTCCGCGCGGCAGCTTGCAGACGCAGACCTTCTACGAGCAGGTCGGAGGCGAGGAGACCTTCCGGCGGCTCGTGCACCGCTTCTACCAGGGTGTCGCCGAGGACCCGCTGCTGCGGCCCATGTACCCGGAGGAGGACCTCGGCCCCGCCGAGGAGCGGCTGACGCTCTTCCTCATCCAGTACTGGGGCGGCCCGCGTACCTACAGCGACGAGCGGGGACACCCGAGGCTGCGCATGCGGCACGTGCCGTTCAAGGTCGACCGTGCCGCCCATGACGCGTGGCTGAAGCACATGCGGGACGCCGTCGACAGCCTCGGACTCGCGCCCGAGCACGAACGCCAGCTGTGGGACTACCTCGTGTACGCGGCCGGCTCCATGGTCAACTCCCCTGACTGAGCGCCCGGTTCACCGGCGGACCCGTCGACGGACACGGAAGTGTCCAAGCGACGGGGCCGGTTCAGACGGGGGTGACGCTCAGCCCCGGTGCCTTCTCGCTGCCGCTCCGTACGACCACCGAACCGCCAGGCGTGCGAAGCCGCAGCCATGAGCCGGTCCGGAGAAGCTTGAGGGGCCCCTCGCCCGTGAGGAAACCCAGCGCGTGTGCGGCGTGCGCGGCGCGCAGCGGCAGTTGGGTCCTGCCCAGCGGCCGGGACCAGATCTCCTCGGCGAGGGCGTCAAGCTTCTCGCGGGTGCGCTCCTGGCGGCCCAGCTTCTCGGCACGCTCGCGGAATTCGCCCACGGCCGCTGCGGCGACCGCCCGTACCGCGTCCGCGGGCACCTCGCCGAAGGCCTCCCAGCCTCCGCGCGGCGGCAGGACGCCCGCCCACGGCGGACCCGTCACCGCCGCGGGCACCGTGAAGGCCTCGGCCGACTCGTCGATGCCCTCGAGGAGTTCTCCGGCCGAGACGGTGACGTCGACCTCCGCGGGCTCCAGCAGCCGGGCCGTCCGCACCGCGACCACCTCGAAGCGTGCCGGCTTGGCGAAGACGCCGACGACGCCGCTCCCGGCCTGGATACGCACGGCCGCGGCCTTCTCCCAGCGCAGCAGCCGCTGCAGAAAGGCATCGAGCCCCGCCGCCTCTCCCGGGTCAGCGAATACGAGGCGCGGCCGCGCTGTCATCGAAATAGCCCTCCAGGAACGCCCGTTCACCGGCGCTGAGCCGGCGCGGGTGCTCCTTCTCCAGGTCGTAGGGGACGAGGACGGTCTCGGCCCGCACGTACACCGTCCCCGCGTCCTTGATCTCGTAGGCGATCGTGGCCGAGGCCGCGTTCAGCTTCGTCACCCAGGTCTCGACCGTGACCGGCTCGTACCGGTGGAAGAGGGGCCTCAGGTAGTCGATCTCGTGCCGTGCCACCACGCATCCGGTCTTGAACGGCGCCGGTTCGTCCGTGGTGGCCACCGCCTCCCCCGCCAGCCGGAACATGAAGTCGATCCGCGCCTCCTCCAGGTAGCGGAGGTGGACGACGTTGTTGACGTGCCCGTAGGCATCCATGTCCGACCAGCGCAGGGGGCACTGGTATGTGTGACGCACGTGAACCGATCAGCCTGCCTCAGCCGCGGGTGAGCTTCTTGTACGTGGCGCGGTGCGGGCGCGCGGCATCCGGGCCCAGCCGCTCGATCTTGTTCTTCTCGTAGGCCTCGAAGTTGCCCTCGAACCAGAACCACTTGGACTCGCCCTCGTAGGCGAGGATGTGTGTGGCGACGCGGTCGAGGAACCAGCGGTCGTGGGAGACGACCACGGCGCAGCCGGGGAAGTCCAGCAGCGCGTTCTCCAGCGAGGAGAGCGTCTCGACGTCGAGGTCGTTGGTCGGCTCGTCGAGCAGGAGCAGATTGCCGCCCTGCTTGAGCGTGAGCGCCAGGTTCAGCCGGTTGCGCTCACCGCCGGAGAGCACGCCCGCGGGCTTCTGCTGGTCGGGGCCCTTGAAGCCGAAGGCCGACACGTACGCGCGCGACGGCATCTCGACCTGGCCCACGTTGATGTAGTCCAGCTCGTCGGAGACGACGGCCCACAGCGTCTTCTTCCCGTCGATGTTCTCCCTGCTCTGGTCGACGTAGGAGATCTTGACGGAGTCGCCGACCTTGATGACGCCGGAGTCCGGCTCCTCGAAGCCCTGGAGCATCTTGAACAGCGTCGTCTTACCGGCGCCGTTCGGTCCGATCACGCCGACGATGCCGTTGCGCGGCAGCGTGAAGGAGAGGTCGTCGATGAGGACCTTGTCGCCGAAGCCCTTGCTCAGGTGCTCGACCTCGACGACGACGTTGCCCAGGCGCGGCCCCGGCGGGATCTGGATCTCCTCGAAGTCCAGCTTCCGGGTCTTCTCCGCCTCGGCGGCCATCTCCTCGTAACGGGTCAGCCTCGCCCGCGACTTGGCCTGGCGGCCCTTGGCGTTGGAGCGGACCCATTCCAGCTCGTCCTTGAGCCGCTTCGCGCGCTTGGCGTCCTTCTGGCCCTCGACCTTCAGACGGGACTGCTTCTTCTCCAGGTACGTGGAGTAGTTGCCCTCGTAGCCGATGGCGCGGCCGCGGTCGAGCTCCATGATCCAGCCGGCGACGTTGTCCAGGAAGTACCGGTCGTGGGTGATGGCGACGACGGTGCCCGGGTACTGCGCGAGGTGCTGCTCCAGCCACTGGACGGACTCGGCGTCCAGGTGGTTGGTGGGCTCGTCGAGGAGGAGCAGGTCGGGCTGCTCCAGCAGGAGCTTGCACAGCGCGACGCGGCGCTTCTCACCGCCGGAGAGATTGGTGACGGGCCAGTCGCCGGGCGGGCAGCCCAGGGCGTCCATGGCCTGCTCGAGCTGGGACTCCAGGTCCCAGGCGTTGGAGTGGTCGAGCTGCTCCTGCAGCTTGCCCATCTCCTCCATCAGCTCGTCGGTGTACTCGGTCGCCATCTGCTCGGCGATCTCGTTGAACCGGTCGAGCTTGCCCTTGGTGTCCGCGACTCCGGCCTCGACGTTCTCCAGGACGGTCTTCGACTCGTCCAGCGGCGGCTCCTGCAGCAGGATGCCCACGGTGTAGCCGGGAGCGAGCTGCGCGTCACCGTTCGAGGGCTGGTCGAGCCCGGCCATGATGTGCAGCACCGTCGACTTGCCGGCACCGTTCGGTCCCACGACACCGATCTTCGCGCCGGGCAGGAAGCTCAAGGTGACGTCGTCGAGGATCACCTTGTCTCCGTGCGCCTTGCGCGCCTTGCGAAGGGTGTAGATGTACTCAGCCAAGAGGAACCGTCCGGCAGTCAGTAGGTTTCGGTGCGCGGCTGCGCCGCATGGGCATACGGCACCCATCTTGCCGCACAAGGGCCCCTACCCCGAAACGGGGCGGATGGCCCGGCGGCCCGAGCGCCCGGCGCCGTGGTGGGTGGCGCCGCCTCACGCTTCGTGAACGCCGCCGTCGTCCGGATTCTTCCTGCGTACCGCGAGCACGGCCATCGCACCGAGCGCCACGAGGCCGACCGCCGTGCCGGCTATCCACTCTGTGCTGTTCGTCCCGGTCTCGGCGAGGTCGCCGCTCTGGGGGCTGCCGGACCCGCTCCCGCCGCCCACGGTGGCCGTCCGCAGCTGCGACTCACCCTCGGCATCGGCGTTCGTTCCGGTCGCCGTGACGGGCACCGAGCTCTTGGTGGCGCAGTCCAGCACGCCCGTGAAGGACCTTGCCGCGCCGTGCCGCCCCGCGAGCGGGATCCGGTACGCCTGGTCCTCGCCCACCGGCACCGTGAACGTCCGGGAGCTCCTCTCCGCCACCGCGTGCTCGAGGCCGGCGAGCCTGAACCGGAAGGGGCGGTCACCGGCATTGGCGACGGTGAAGGTCACCCCCTCCTTGGCGCAGCTCTCCTCCGCCTTCACGGCCGATATGGCTCCGCCCTTCGACCACTTGACCGCCGCGTTCGCGGAGACCATCGACCGGCTGGACCCGGCGAGGATCTGTGCCTGGCTCGCCGCATGACCCCCCACTCCCGTGAACGCGCGCCCGACCGGCACCTTCGTCGCGGCCTGCACCGTCAGGGAGCCCTCACCGCTGCGCCGCTCCTCCGGCACGTCCAGGTACAGCTGTGCGCCGTCCCGTACCGACGTCACCGGCTTGCCGTCGCGGCCCACGATCCGCGCTCCCGGCACGGCGGAGCCCGGCGTCTGCGACACGGCGGCGTCGGGCGCTCCGGTACGCAGCGTGAAGGGGCCGAGCCGGCTGCCGCTCCTCCGGGCGAGGGTCTCGGGACCGACCGTCAGTGACGCCTTGGGCTCCGTCATCCGCCGGGCCGACCGCTCCAGATGATCGGCCAGCTTCTCCGCGGCGGGATCGACCGCGTCGATGCTGACACCGCCGCCCTCACCGGGGCCCTCCGCCCGGCCGTCCGTGAATCGCCATATGGCCACCTGCGTGCCCGCGGCCGCGGTCTGCGGCGAGAGCTTCCCCGCGTGGGACGACTTCGCGAGCGCACGGAGATCGTCCACCTGTGGGTAGGAGTGCCTGAGTATCCAGAGGATCTTGCCGGCGTCGGGGTTGTCGTACAGCGACGTACGGCCCCAGTCCGTCTCGCCGTAACGCGCGTGCTGCTGCGTGGGGTTGTCCACGTCGAGGCCGTACGTCTGGAGCCTGCCGCCTCCGTCGACCGCCATTTCGAAGAGGCCGGCGCCGGTGGTCAGCTCCTCGCCGTCCTCGTGGACGACTGCCTGGCCGTAGGTCTTCAGCCCTTCCAGAGTGGCTGTGGCACCACTCTGCCGTGACGGCTCGTCACCGGTCGCCGCGGCGGCCGGAGCGGCCGTGGCGGTCACGCCCGCGGCGAGCAGAAGGGCGGCGAACAGTGCGGCGGCAAGACGTCGCGCCGCGCGTGCGGCCACGTGCCCGCCCATGACGGTCACGGCTCCGCGCACGAACCTCATGAAATTCCCCTCCGGGCGGCACAGGCACGACAGTTGAGCGATCACCGCGGTGACCGGATGGTCGGGTCGTGCTGTCCCGCCGCAAGCACTGAATCCCCGTCAGCCACAGGGGGATCGTAGGGAGGCAGACGCCCGCCGGTCCCCGTCGATCGGGTCGTTCAAGCGTTCCGACTCATAATCGTTATCAGCGAATCCGGCGGACCGGGACGATCAAGGCCCGGCCGACTGACCTGGAACATTGGAATCCGCTACGTCCGCGGCGGGCTCCGGAAGGCCGGGCAGGGACTCTTCGCCGCCGTCGCCCCGGCCACTCCCCGTGAGACCGCGCCGTCCCGGTGAGACGCGTACGAAGGCCGATGTGCCGCGCGAGAGATCGTGCCCGACGGACGAGGCGGAGAGCTCTGCGGAGACATAGTGCTGCCCGTCGCGAGCGGACTCCTGGATGCGGAACTGGCCGGTCACGATGACCGGTTCACCGACCATCACTGAGGAAGCCACGTTCTCCGCGAGCCCCCGGCGGGCCCAGACGGTGTAGAAGCTCGTGCCGGCGTCGGACCATACGCGCTCCTGCGGGTCGAAGCGCCGTACCGTGCTGGCGAGCCTGAACCGGGCCAGCGGCACCCCGGACGCCGTCGTCCTGAACTCGACCCGTGTCGCGACGTTCCCCACGACCGTCACATGCGTCTCGTTCATACGCCCCCTCTTCCGCGCCTTCCGCACCGGCCTGGCGGCCCGGCAGTCTGGTCCTCCCCGGCGCTCGTCCGGCCGGAGTGGATCCAGCTTGCACCGATCACGGAAATGCCGCTCTGAGCAGGGGAGTACCGAAGAGTTGTGGACAACGGCACCACCCGCAAGAGGGGTTCAAGGAGCTGGGGACGGCCCGTCGCCCCCAGCACCCGCTACAGCGTCGCGCCGTCACCCGCCGCGATGACGTACTGCTCGCGCACCTCCCGGTAGCGCAGCAGCTCCGCGGCCACCGGTTCCAGCACGTGCACCTGCCCGCACCCCGTGACGAGTCGCCTCAGCCGCCACTCCTCACGCCGCCCGTGCTCGGCCGCGGGCCCACGGGCGGCGAATCTGCATCCCCACGAAAGGAGCGAACCGCCGAGCACACCGCCGACGACGAGCACCACGCCCACCCAATGCGCGACGAGGTCCACCCCGAGGCTCACAGCGACCACGCACCCCGCCCCAGCCAACTGGACCAGCAGCAGGGTGAGTTGACCCACCAGCGCGAGGTTCCACCAGAAGGGGCGGCGGGGCGGCGCCGGTCGGCGCGCCTCCGGGGCCGCCGCCTCCGCGTACTCGGACCTCCGGCTCGCGGCGGCCGCGCCCTCGGAGCTCCGTCCGTCCGGCTCCGCACCCTCGCTCAGCATCTCGTCCAGCGCCTCCGGCAGTCCCGCGGCCCCGCGCCACGCGGCGTCGCGTACGGACCTGCGCCATGTCTCGGGCAGCCCCGCCGCCGCCTGCTCCACCACCGTGCGCACCGCGTGCGCCACCACGGGCCGCGCCACCCGCGGCCGTCCGTCGCCGCCCGGAACGGGCTCGGGAAGAGCCGAACCGTCCTCGTCGTCGCCGTACCGGCCGGGGACCTGACCGGACATGTCGAGGGGCAGGTCACCGTGCGCCTGACCGGCCGCGCCCTCGGAGGCGTCGCCACCCGGCAAGCCACCCCGGGCCTCGCCGGAGACGTCATCCACCCCGGGGCCCACCTCGACGTCCGCCTCGGCCGCCGCCAGCGCCGCGACCCTCTTGCGGGACCGGCGCCCTTCGGACCAGCTGCGCAGCCGCGCCCACGGGGTTCCGCACGCCCGTTCGGCGCTCCGCAGCCAGGCCCGCTCCGCTGACTGACCGGCGACCACCGCACCCGCCGCGCGCGCCAGTTGGTCGGAGAAGGCCTCCCGCACGTCCTCCGTGAGTCCCGTCGGTGCGTTGACGCCCGTCACCGGACCCTGGTTCTCGTACGACGGCCGCAGCCGCTGTACCACCACGTCCAGGTCGGCGCTCAGCCGCAGCGATGCGGCCCGGCGTTCGGCCACGAAGGAGGCCAGTTCGGTGCGGAGTTCGTCGGTCCCCTCCCCCACCAGTGCCGATGTCGCCAGCACACGCGCACCCGGCTCGCCGTGCTCGCCCAGTGCCATCCCGTCCTCGTCGAGGAGCCGCCGCAGGTCGTTGAGGACGGCACCCGTCGCGTCGCCGGGCAGCCGGTCCGTCTGGTTCAGGACGATGAACGTCACCTCGGCGTATCCGGCGAGAGGACGCAGGTAGCGCTCGTGCAGGACGGCGTCCGCGTACTTCTCGGGGTCGACCACCCACACGACGGCGTCGACGAGCCGCAGCAGCCGCTCCACCTGTTCCCGGTGGCCCTCCGCCGCCGAGTCGTGGTCGGGGAGGTCGATGAGGATGAGCCCCTCCAGCTCGCTGCGCGCCCCCTCGTCGATCCGCCCCCTCCAGTCGGACTCCTGGCGCATCACACGACGAGTGGACGGCGAGATGCCGAGCCGGTCCAGGAGCCCGTCGGCGGGGCCCGCGCCCGGCACCTCCCAGGAACAGGCGACGGGCGTGGCAGTGGTCGGCCTCCGCATGCTCGCCTGCGAGAGGCGCGTTCCGGCGAGCGCGTTGAAGAGCGAGGACTTGCCACTTCCGGTGGCCCCCGCGATCGCGACGGTGGTGTATCTGCGGGAGAGCCTCTCACGTGCGTCGGCGGCGTCCAGTACGCGGTCGGCCTCCGCGAGCAACTGCCTGGGCAACCGCGTTCTCGACAGGTCGACAAGTCTCCGCAGTGCGGCCATCCGACGGCCCAGCACGCTCTGCTCGCCGGACGCCTGGTTGTCGTACCCGTCGTGGGCGTGCGTGTCCCTCATCGGCCACGCTGTCATGGGCTGGTCCGGCAACTTGCCTCTCAGGGAAGGCTCCTGGGGGCCGGCGCCACCCGTGTCGCCACCGCGACCCGCTGCGCCCCGTCCGTCCGCCATTTCGTCCGACAGCGCCGGATCCGGGTCCGCGCCCCACAGCGCGGAGGCCCTCGACCGTCCCTGGCGTTCCCCGGGAACCCTCGCCCCACTGGCCCGGCGGGCGATCAGCCCGTCGTCCCAGCCGCTCTCCTCGCCCGCGCCCCCGGCCTCGGGGCTCTCGCCTGCCTGGGCGGAGCCGGCAGCCGGCGCGGGTTCCACGGCCTGCTCGGCCCCGTGACCCGGACCGTGCTCGGCGGCGTGAGAAGCCGGAGCGGCCTTTCCCTCATCGCACGTGCCGTCGGTCCGAACATCCGCTGTGGACACTGCGGTCACCTCTCCGTCTGCGACTGCGACAACTTCCGTGCTCCAAGCCCCGACCGCGCCTCCGCCTCCGCCTTGCGCAGCACCGACAGCGCGGCGATCAGATCGACCTGCGGGTCCGGTCCGGCCTCGAGCGCGTCCAGGGGCGCCAGACGCCTGTCGCGCTCCCCGTAGAGCGCCCGCTCGATGTACGTCGCAAGGAGCCGGATGCCGCACTCGCGCAACCGCCGGGCGCTCGGCTCTCCGAAGGCGGCCGCGAGTCCGCGGTACGCGCCGGCGGCCTGGCCTCCGCCCACGAGGGCCGTCGCCAGCATCGCCGTGGCCTCCTCCGCGTCACGCCCGAACCCGTGGTCCACGGCGCGCGCTTCCTCCTCGGACAGTTCCTCGAGGCAGCGCCGCCAGCGCCGTACGAGCAGGTTCATCCGGCCGCGTCCGTCGGCGGCGTCCTGGCCGGCGCGGGTGCTCCCTGCGGCCCGTCCGGTGGCGATGTCCGTGATCTCGGTGCCGGGCGATGCAGGATCCTGGCGCCATGCTTCGGCCACGCGCTCGTCGGCGGCGGCGACGGAGGAGGCGAGCAGCGTCGTCAGCCCCGCCTCGAAGGCGTCCAGGACTTCCTCGGCGCGGCTGTCGACGGGGAATCCGCGCCAGAGCGCGGCCGCGTCGCCGGCGAGGAGTTCGCCGACCGCGATGTTCCGGCGCACCCGCACCCGCGCTTCCTCGTACGCCTCTTCGATGTGCCCCGTCAGCCGCATCGCCGCGGCGTGCTGCGCGGCCGAGGCGTTCGCCAGCGACGCGACGCGAGAGCGCAGCGACGCGAGAGCCCCGGCCGCCGTGCGGCGCCCGGCCACCGCACGCGCCGCCGGGTCGAGCGCCCGCTGCGTGAGCCAGTTCCGCAGACCGGCGACGGCGGTCGCCGGAAGCAGTCCCGAGCCCCCTGCGGACTCGGGCAGTTCGGGAACGGTGAAGCGCGGGACGTCGGCCAGGCCCTCGCGGATCAGCAGCGACCCGTACTGGCGGGCCACGTCGGAGGCGATCTGGTGCGGCACACGGTCCAGGACGGTGACGAGCGTGACGTCGTACTCCCTCGCCGTGCGCAGCAGATGCCAGGGCACCGCGTCCGCGTAGCGTGCGGCGGTCGTCACCAGGACCCAGATGTCGGCGGCGCAGAGCAGTTCGGCCGCGAGATCACGGTTGGCGGCGACGAGGGAGTCGATGTCGGGGGCGTCGAGCAGGGCGAGTCCCGGAGGGAGGGCGGTTTCGGTCTCGATGCGCAGTGCGCGCTCGCCCTCCCCCTCGTCCATGCCGTCGTCGGTGCCGAGCAGTTCTTCGGCAGCGCAGCCCCGCACATCGTCGTCGGGCCCGGCGGCGGGCCCGTCCTGGCGGGGCATCCATACGCGGCCGAGGCGGGGCAGCACGCGCTGTCCCGCGAACCAGTGCTCGTCCTCGGGATGGCACACGAGTACGGGTGTACGCGTGGTGGGGCGGAGCACGCCCGCCTCGCTGACCCTGCGCCCCACAAGCGAGTTGACGAGTGTCGACTTCCCGGCGCCCGTGGAACCGCCGACCACCGCGAGCAGCGGCGCCTTGGGGGCACGCAGGCGTGGCATGAGGTAGTCGTCGAGCTGGGCGAGGAGTTCGTCCCGCGAGCGGGCGGCCCGGTCTGCTCCGGGGAGCGGCAACGGAAAGCGTGCGGCGGCGACGCCATCGCGGAGCGCCGACAGTGCGTCGAGCAGTTCAGGCCGTACGTTCAAGATCGCCACATGCGAAGAATGCCCAAACTTCGCCAGTTTTTGAAGTGTATCCACGGTTCTGCACTGCAAAAACAATCGGTTTCGGGCGCGAATAGAGCCATTCGCACCATGTGGCCCACAGGTCAAGCCCGTCCCGACCGGCGCAGCCATAACGACTGAGCAACACCCGTGCGACTCACAGCGAAAACCGCTGCATGAATCGCACCCGCCTGCGATTATCGGGAGCGCTTCACTGAACCTCCACAAGGTGTCGCGGACGTGAAGCAGACAGCGCCAGCCACGGGGACCCCTATCCTTGACCGCGCCACGGTCACCCGGAGGCAAGCCCACCTCCGCGACCGAGACCGGCCCCCGTAGCTCAGTGGATAGAGCAGGCGCCTTCTAAGCGCTTGGCCGCAGGTTCGAGTCCTGCCGGGGGCGCTTCCCCACCTGACCAGCGGATACGCTGGTCTTTCCCATGTCTGCACCCCCGCACAGAGCTCGCAGGCCAAGCGCCTTGAGGTATCCGCGGTCGCCACGCCCGAAGGGGCGGGCTTCCCCGCGTCAGTCCCGGGAGGCGCGGTTGACCGCCGAGACCACGGCCTGGAGGGAGGCGCGGACGAGGTTCGCGTCGATGCCCACGCCCCAGAGGATCTTGCCGTCGATGACGCGCTCGATGTACGCCACGGCCTGCGATCCGGCGCCCTCGCTCATGGTGTGCTCGACGTGGTCCAGGAGCCGCGCGTCGACGTCGATGGCCTGCAGGGCGTCGATGAAGGCGGCCAAGGGACCGTTGCCGCTGCCGGCCAGCACCGTTGCCTCACCGCCGACGACGACCTCCGCCTTCACCGCGGTGGCCTCGTCGCCCCCCGTCCTCGCCGAAGGTGGCGACCTCGACCGCGTCGGGTGCCATGCGGCCCCAGGCACTCTCGGGGGTGGGCAGGTACGCGTGCTGGAAGATCTCCCAGATCTCCGCCGGGGCTGCTGCCAGGCGTCGCACGCTCGGTGGAACGCCAGGCGGGTCCTGCGGGCGGCGGACGGGGATGCGATCCGTCGTCCGGCCGCACGAGGACCCGCCTCCCGCTGGGTTCGGGCAGCGGCGTAACCGGCGGGTCTCGTAAGGGCCCGGCACACGGGGCTCAACGCCCCGGGGACGAACGGCGGTTACTCGGCGAACACCTCGTCGAGCGCCACCAGATGGCCTTGCCCGCTGAGTGACGACAGCTCGATGTCGGCGACGCAGCGGACCTTCACGTAGTTCAGCGTCAGCGTTCCCTCGATGTGCACGCTTCCGGTGGCGTTGGCGAAGTCCGCCTTGCTGACGTCGGTCGCGTCCTCGTCGACGCGCACGCCGAGGTCCGTACCCCCGCGGGAATCAGGGAACTTGATGAAGACGTAGCCCCTCTCCGTGATGCGCTGCTGGAACTCCCCCGCGGAGGGGGAAGGGCCGCCGACAACGACGTTCTGCCCCTCGGCCGAGAGACGTTCGACGAGCTCGTCCATGGATGGTTCCTCCGTAACTGCTGCAGGCTTCTGACGAGTGATCATTCGCGGGTGACGGACCCGGCGGGCCGGTCAGGCGTGGGCGACCTCGCCCGCCGACTCCTCCATCTGCACGCGCAGGCTCCGGGGGCGCATGTCCCTCCAGGACTCCTTCACGTAGACGAGGCACTCCTCCTTCGTGCCGCCGACTCCGGTGTCCCGCCAGCCCGCAGGAATGGCGAGGTAGCCCGGCCAAAGGGAGTACTGCTCCTCGTCGTTGATGAGGACCTTCATCTCGCTGCTCTCCATTGCTGATCTCCAACTTCTGTTCTCAGGTGGGTTCTTGCCGGGTCTCGTCGCGCCGTCCTGATGGACGGGCAGGTCCGCGGTGCTAGGGAAAGAGCCAAGGGACCTCCTGCCTGCGGCGCTTTTCGTAGGCGAGGATTTCGTCCTTGTGCGACAGCGACCATCCGATGTTGTCGAGGCCCTCCATGACCGAGTTCTTCTTGAAGGGGTCGATCTCGAAGCGGAAGGTGGATCCGTCCCCGGTCGTCACCGACTGCTCCGGGAGGTCGATGTGCAGCGTGGACGCGCCGGGCTCCAGCGAGCCGAGGAGCGCGTCGACCTCGGAAGAGGCCAGCACGATGGGGAGGATGCTGCTGTTGAAGCAGTTGTTGTGGAAGATGTCCGCGAAGCCGGGGGCGATGATGCAGCGGAATCCGTACTCCCTCAGCGCCCACGGCGCGTGTTCGCGCGAGGAGCCGCAGCCGAAGTTCTCCCCGGCCACCAGAATGCTCGCGTCCTCGTAACCCGGCTGGTTCAGCACGAAGTTCGGATCGGGCGTGCTCCCGTCCTCCAGATAACGCCAGTTGGCGAACAGGGATATTCCGAAGCCCGTGCGGCGAACCGACTTGAGAAAGCGGGCGGGAATGATGTCGTCCGTGTTCACGTTGGTACGCGCCAGCGGCACGGCTATGCCGTCATGCGTGATGAACTTCTCCACGGAGGAGGTCCTTTCTCTACAGGTCACGAACGTCGGCGAAGCGACCGGCGACAGCCGTTGCGGCCGCCGTGCCGGGGCTGACGAGATGGGTCCGTCCTCCGCGTCCCTGGCGCCCCTCGAAATTGCGGTTGCTGGTGGATGCGCATCGCTCGCCGGGCGCGAGGCGGTCGCCGTTCATGGCGATGCACATGCTGCAGCCGGCCTCACGCCACTCGAAGCCCGCCTCGCGGAAGATGTCCGCCAGCCCTTCCTCCTCGGCCTGACGGCGGACGTTCATCGAGCCGGGGACGACGATGGCGCGCACGCCTTCCGCCACCCGCTTCCCGGCGGCGAATCCGGCCGCGATGCGAAGGTCCTCCAGCCGCGAGTTGGTGCAGGACCCGATGAAGACCGTGTCGACACCGACGTCCTGGATGCGCTGCCCGGGCTCAAGCCCCATGTACTCCAGGGCCTGTTCGAGCCCGGCGCGGGTCGCAGGGTCGCTCTCGGCGGCCGGGTCCGGAACCGCCCCGGTGACGTCGGCGACCATGCCGGGGTTGGTGCCCCAGGTGACCTGCGGGACCAACGTGCCGACGTCCAGGTGGTGTTCCGCGTCGAAGCAGGCACCCGGATCGCTGGCGAGCTGCTTCCACTGCGATACCGCGAGTTCGAAGAGCTCGCCCGAGGGCGCGAAACGCCGCCCTCGCACGTACTCGATCGTGACGTCGTCGGGCGCGACCATGCCCGCCCTCGCTCCGGCCTCGATCGCCATGTTGCACAGCGTCATGCGCCCCTCGATCGTGAGGGAGCGGACGGCGGAACCGCTGAACTCGATGACGTGGTGCGTACCGACGTCGGTGCCGAGCTTGCGGATCACCGCCAGAGCGATGTCCTTCGCGGTCACGCCGGGCGCCAGCACTCCGTCGACCACGATGTTCATCGTCCTGGGCTTCTGCTGGAGCAGGCACTGGGTGGCCAGTACGTGCTCCACCTCGCTGGTTCCGATACCCACCGCGAAGATGCCGAGGGCACCGTGCGTCGACGTGTGGGAGTCACCGCACACGACCGTCATGCCGGGGAGCGACAGGCCGAGTTCCGGCCCCACGACGTGGACGATTCCTTGGTCCGCGTCGTTCATGTCGAGGAGCTTCACGCCGAAGTCCCGGGCGTTCTCCTCCATCGTCTCGATGCACATGACGCTCTGGTCGTCCACGACGTCGATGAGCCTGCGGCCCGGAACCGTCGGGACGTTGTGGTCGATCACGGCGACGACGGAGTCGGGACGGTGGACCGGAAGTTTCCTCGCCCTCAGTCCGGCGAAGGCCTGCGGCGACGTCGCCTCGTGCGTGAGATGCCGGTCGATGTAGAGCATCGGCACCTCTCCGGGCTCGTCACGCACGACGTGCGCGTCCCAGATCTTTTCGAACATCGTTCGGGGCATCGAAGGTCTCTCCAAGCGTGCCTGTGGTCGTCGGGGGAGCTCAGGCTCCATGGGGTGCGTACGCCTCCGCGTAGCTCTCTTCCAGCTCATCCGGAGTCAGTTCGCGGCCCAGCTCATTCGCACGGGCGAGGACCCTCTCCACGGTTTCCGGCGAGAGCTGCCGGGGGTCGCGCCCACTGTTCATATAGGCGAGCCTCACGGCGCTCTGGCCGCTCCAGGGGCTGACGCCCACGGACTGGGTGCCGCCGACGGTGGCCGGGTCGACGGCCGAGTACACGGTGCGGGCCATCTCGCGCAGCCGGCGCTCCAGCGCGAAGTCCTTCGCCTCCCGGGCCCTGTCGGCCAGGCCGTAGGCCTTGAGGATGGCGTCCGTGTGGATTCCCGAGGACGTGTGGCTGTAGCGCTGCCCGAGCACTCCGTGCTCCGGCGTCGCGACGCCGACCATCTCCTCGTAGAACGTGATCAGTTGGAGCAGCTGCCGCATCTCCCACCGGACGGGAAGACCTGCCTCTGCCTCGATCGCGGCGAGGTTCAGCACGACCTCTTCCAGGGAGGCGTTGCCGGAACGCTCGCCGACGCCGCGTGAGACGACGTGGATGCGGTCGATCCCGGCCGCGGTCGCCATCATCGCGTTGCTCAGCGCGTTCCCGGTGTCGCGGTGGCCGTGCCAGTCCAGCTTCACCTCGGACGCGCCCAGGGCTTCGAGCTCGTCGCGGACGAAGCGCACGAGGCGGTAGGTGCCGAGCGGCCGGATGATTCCGATGGTGTCCGCCAGGGCGATGCAGTACGCGCCGCTCTCGACCTGCGTGCGGACGATGGCACGTACGTCCTCGGGGGAGGTCTGAGTCGTGTGCTCGGTCCCCGCGATGACGGGGATGCCCATCTCCACGGTCTTCCTGATGAACGTGTCCAGCTTGTCCAGGATGAAGTCCATGTCCCAGCCCTGGGCGAGCCTCCGCGACGGAGCGCTGCCCATGAACACGAGGGACTCGAGGGCCGGGTGGATCTCCTTGCACTCGACGGTCCACTTGAGGGAGTCCTCGGTGCACATGGAGAGCACGGACGGAACGATCGAGGGAACCTCGTCACGCATCCGCACGAGAAGCTGCTTCATCGTCGCGTTGAGCGTGTCGGCGTTGCCGGGGTAGATGCCGACGGTGGCGTACTTGATGCCGAAGTCGTCGAGCATGTGCAGGTACTGCATCATCTTGTCCACCGACGGATAGCCGGATATGCCCTGGAGCCCGTCCCTCAGACATTCCGAGAGAATCTCCGTTCCGGCGGTCCGAGAAGCGGCCGGCTCACCGGGCATGTTCACCGGCAGCGGGGAGAGGGGGCTCTCCTCACTGTTCCAGTTGAAGTTCGTCGGGACATCGGCGCAGTTCGTCGCCGGCTTCCCGGCGTCTTCGGACCTGGGTGTTTCCTTCAGCATGATCTCTCCTTGTCGGAAAAGCGATCACTCGGCGGCAGGGGCGTACGTCAGTCCATGACGACGGGAAGGATGCCGACCGAAAAGCGGATGTAGTCGTCGGAATAACCGAAGGTGGAGCCGGGAATGCCGGCAAGGCCGGTCTTCTCAAGGACGGAGAAGCAGTCCTCACCCGCCCTGAGCCTGCTCCAGTTGTAAATGGTCGCGTCGTCGTCGAGATAGATGTGCTCAAAGAGTTGATGCTCCTTGTCGAATCGCTCCAGCTGCTGCCGCAGCCGGGAACGACGCAGCCGGTAGAACTCGCGGATCTTTTCGATCAACCGGGGATTCTCCCGGAAGAGGTCGTGGTAGGCCATGAAACGCAGCTGCCATTCCCCGGGAAGTGAACCCACGCTGTTCGTCCAGCTGGATCCCATGTTCCGGGCGAATTCCGTGTCGCCGAAAACGACCCAGCCGAATCTCTCCCCGGTCAGCGTGTGCGTCTTGGAGAAACTGCTCACATAGATCATCTGGCCGGCCACGTCGGCGGCCGACGTGAGGCCCCGCATGCGCGCCCGGTCCTCCTCGGGCCGGCCCGTGCCGACGTACGCCAGGTCCGCGAGGACGTACACGTGTCGCCCTTGCTGTGCGAACCGCCGTAACACGTCCTGCATGGCGGCGAGTTCGCCGGGCGAATACGCGAACGTGGTCGGGTTGTTCGTCACCGTCAGGTAGACGACGTTGATGTCCTGGTTCTCTTCGAGGTGCTGGGCGAGCAGCGGGCCGGTCAGCTTGAAACCGTCCTCGGCCCGGGTGTGGACCGAATGCAGCCGGTATCCGTAGGAGGCGGCCTGGAGTTCCGGCATGTTGAATCCGGGAGCGGCGAACAGGACCGCGCCGGGAGGCTGGGAGCGCAGTCCGGCAAGGTGCGCGAGACCTCGGAGGACCTTGTCGATGCAGTCCGTCGCACCCAGCCCCAGGGCCACGTGCTGTGCGGAGACCGACAGCCCCCACTGCTGCATCTCCTCGGCGAGCCGGCCGCGCAGGACCGGATTGCCCACACCGTGGATGTCGTAGACGCGCGGGTCGTAGCCGGCGGCGAGGAGTTCCCGTTCCGCGTCCAGCATCCGCGCCCTGAGCCAGTGGTAGCCCTCACCCGACGCGGCATATCCGTTGAGGTCCTCTCCCGGCAGGGCGATGCCGAGCTCGTCGCCCAGCATCCGGAAATCCTCGGGACCTCCCTCTTCCCCTTCGCACTCGGTGACGAGGCGCAGATTCACGTCACCGATGGTCCGGTTGACGATCTCCAGCCGGATGGCCTCCGGGGTGAAGTCGCGCTCCGCGCATTCCCGTTCGAGGTCCTGGACGATCCGCGCCATGACCCTGATGGGCGGCTCCGCACCGGTCCCCAGGCGGCCTCGGTGGCGTTGAAGGATTTCCTTGCGGGCCCGCCGGACGAGCAGGCGCTGCTCTTCGAGGGCTCCCCCGGCCCCGGGGGAGGAACTCTGCAGCATCATCAGTGGAAGACCTCCAGCTACGGATTCGCGAACGGCGCGCACTTGAACGGGGGTTCGGTGACCGCTTCGTCCCGGAGGGACGAGCCGGCCGGGGTGGGTCACGACCGCGTCAGCTTGTGCCGGATCCGCTGTCCCATCTCGCTGGTTCCGACGACCGTGCATCCCCCTTCGTGGATGTCCACGGTCCGGTAGCCCTCGCGGAGCACGTCCTCGACGGCCGCTTCGACGGCCGAGGCCTCCCGTGCCAGTCCGAGGGAATGGCGCAGGAGGAGCGCCGCGGAGAGAACGGCACCGACGGGGTTGGCCTTGTCCTGGCCGACGATGTCCGGGGCCGAGCCGTGAATCGGCTCGTACAGCCCGAACATCCCGGCCTCGGTGCGCCGGACCCCGAGGCTCGCCGACGGCAGCATCCCGATGGAGCCCGTGAGCATCGACGCCTCGTCGGTGAGGATGTCGCCGAACAGGTTCTCCGTGACGACGACGTCGAAGTCCGCGGGATTCCGGATCAGTTGCATGGCGCAGGCGTCGACGAGCATGTGCTCCCAGGTCACGGTCGGGTGGTCCCGTGCCACGCGCTCCACGATCTCCCGCCACAGGACGGAGGAGCTCAGCACGTTGGCCTTGTCGACCGATGTGACCTTCCTCCGGCGGTCGGCGGCGATCTCGAAGGCGGCACGCACGACGCGTTCGATCTCCTGCTCCGTGTACAGCAGGGTGTCGACGGCCTCCGCCTCCTGCCCGGTGCGGCGGATCTCGCTGGGCTTGCCGGGCACCGAGTCCAAGTGCCCGTAGTAGAGGCCGGCCGACAGCTCCCGTACGAAGATCATGTCCGTGCCCTTGAGGTACTCGGGCTTCAGCGGAGACGCCTCGTACATCGCCTCGACGGGCCGGACGGGCCGGAGGTTGGCGAAGAACCCGAATTCCTTGCGCAGGCGGAAGAGAGCCTGCTCCGGGCGGGGGCCACCCGCGCGCTTCGCTGCGGCGGGCAGGCCGCCGACGGCGCCGAAGAGTATGGCGTCGCTCTGCGCACACGTCTCGAACGTGGCGTCCGAGATCGCGACTCCTTCCTCCTCGATCGCGTCCAGGCCGACCAGCCCGCGGTGGACCGTGAAGGTGTGGTCGTACAGGTCCTCCACGGCACGCAGGACCTGGAGCGCCTGCGACGTCACCTCCGGCCCGACGCCGTCTCCCGGCAGCACAGTGATCGTGGCATTGCTCATCGGGTCAATACCTTTCGGACTGTTGCGGTTTCGAGTGCGCATTCGTCGCCGGACGTCGCGGAGCCGGCGGTTCCGAGCCGATGGCCGGGCATCACGCCTGCTTCTTGGGAGCCGAGCCCTTGGGCTTCGGGTGGAAGGAAATGAGCCGGTCGACGATGGAGCCGCGCCAGCAGACCATGTCGTGTCCGCCGGTGTATTCGAAGTAGTCGACCTCGTAACCCTTTTCCTGGAGGACGTCACGCATGTTCCGGTGCGTCGTCATCGGGTCGTATTCCATGATGGCCCGCTCCAGGCTCCCGATATCCATGGAGAAGCGGACGGGAAGCTTGGGACTTTCCGCGTACTGCTTCGTCATCCACTCGTCTTCGAAGTCGGGGTTGTCCTTCCCCGGCCACCAGAACGAGCCCGACTGTGAAATCACGTTGCCGAACCGCTCGGGCGACTTGAACGCCGAATACGCCGCCGCAAGGCCGCCGAAGCAGGAGCCGCCGAGAACGGTGCGCGCCGGGTCCGAGGTGATGTGGTAATTCTCGTGGAGCCAGGGCATCAGCTCCTGGACCAGGAATTCGTTGAAAGGCTGGTGACAGGGCAGTTCGCGGGCACGGATGTCCTGGTCCTCGTTGGTGTGCATGACCAGCACGTACGGAGGGATCCGGCCGGTGTAGACGAGGTTGTCCATGACGGTCGTGATGGACGCGAAGTTGTAGTACGACCACCCGTCGAAGAGGAGGAACACGTTGTACTCCTCGCACGCGGCGTCATAGCCGGGCGGTACGTACACGCTGATGTGGTGCTTGGTCCCCAGGATCGAGCTGTCCATGGAGTGCATGTGGGTCTTGCCCCTCGGCACCCCGCGGCGGGCGATGTTCCACGGCTGCTTCGGAGCACCGGGCAGCTCGAGCACCGACACCTTGAACGTGTTCGGATTGCCCAGGAGCGTGTAGTCGGCCGGGTTCAACGGGTCGGTCCGGTAGGCCGGGAGGCGCCCGAGGACCTCCGCGTAGGACGTGAACGGCACCATCGGGTCGTTGACCGAGAACAGGTAGGTCGTCCGCAGGTCCGAGGGCAGGAAGTAGGACTTGTACCAGAGATCGGTGCCCGGAAGGTTCTCCATCCGGTATTCACTGAAGTCCTCGTTGCTCGGTGCGCTGAAGAAGAGCACCAGGACGTTCTCGGTGTCGCCCGGATCCCGCCACAGGAAGGTGACCAGCGTCTGGGACTCGTCGTCCCCGACCTGTTCCATCAGCGGTGCACCGGACTCCGCGACCTCTTTCCACAGCTCGTCGAGGGCGTCGTGGTTCCCGGCCTCGACGGCCTGTGCCACTCGGGCTATTCGGGGACTCACGATGGATGTCTCCGGAGCGAACATCGTTGTTCTCCTTGTCCCTTGCAGGTGGGTTGGCGGTGAGTGACGCGTGGTGATGCTCAGAGCAGATCGAACAGCTCGTCCGCGTCCGGCTCTTCGCTGTCGCCCTCCTCGACGCTCTGGTCGATGACCTGCGCGAGTGCTTCGATCGTCCGGTTCTGGAAGACCGTGGGAAGCATCAGCGCGATGCCCCACCTGTCCTGGACCTCCGTCGCCATGGACGCCACAAGGAGTGAGTGGCCGCCGAGGTTGAAGAAGTCGTCGTGGATACCCACCCGTTCCACTTCGAGGAGGCTCGCCCAGAGTTCCGCGAGGACCTTCTCGGTCTCGGTTCCGGGTGCGACGTAACTTTCGCCGGCCTGCGCCTGCTGAATGACGTCCGACAGCGCCGGCAGCGCCTTCCGGTCCACCTTGCCGTTGGAGGTCAGGGGGAACTCGTCCAGCGTCACGAAGTACGCGGGCACCATGTATTCCGGGAGCCGTTCGAGGAGATGCGACCGAAGGTCGTCCTGCGCCGCCTCCTGGCCGGGCTTCGTCGTGAGGAACGCGGTGAGCCGCTTGTCGGCGGGTGTGGCCTCGTGCACGACGACCAGGCAGGACCGGACGGCCGGGTGATCGGCCAGTACGGCCTCGATCTCCTCGATCTCGATGCGGTAGCCCCGGATCTTGATCTGGTGGTCCTTGCGTCCCGCGTATTCGATGACGCCGTCGGCCCGGTACCTGGCCAGGTCACCCGTCGCGTAGAGCCGGCCCGGGCCGAAGGGGTTCGCCACGAAGCGCTCGGCCGTCAGGTCGGGGCGTCCCAGATAGCCGCGCGCCAACTGGACACCGCCGATGAACAGTTCGCCGATGACGCCGTCGGGCACGGGCGACATCGCGTCGTTCAGGATGTACAGCTGCGTGTTCGCCACCGGAGTGCCGATGGGGACGGTGGTGGCGCCCGGGATGTCCCCGCATTCCCAGAAGCTGACGTCGACCGATGCCTCCGTCGGCCCGTAGAGGTTGTGCAGCCGTGTGTCCGGCAGGGTCCGGAGGAACTGCTCCTGGACCTCGAGCGGAAGGGCTTCACCGCTGCACACCACGTGCCGGAGGCCCTGGCATCGCCGGCCCACGGTCTGCTGCTGCAGGAACGTCTGCAGCATCGACGGGACGAAGTGCAGGACGCCGATGCCCTGTTGCTCGATCAGCTCGGCCAGATAAGCCGGGTCGCGGTGGCCCTCGGGACGCGCGACATGGAGTTGCGCACCGGCGATGAGCGGCCAGAAGAACTCCCAGACCGACACGTCGAAGCTGTACGGGGTCTTCTGCAGGACGCGGTCGTGCTCCTGGAGCCCGTAGGCGTCCTGCATCCACAGCAGGCGGTTGCAGATGCCGCGGTGCGAGAGCATCGCGCCCTTGGGCCTGCCGGTCGAGCCCGAGGTGTAGATCACGTAGGCCAGGTTGTCCGCGCTCACCTCCGCGTCGACGGGCTCGGGGCTCGCATCGAGCCAGGAGGTGTCGTGACCGCCGAGCTCGATGAGCTCGATGCCCTGCCCGGACAGCAGGTCGGCAACGTCCTTGGTGCCCGGCTGCACCAGGGCGAGTTGCACCTGGGCGTCCTCGGCCATGAACTTCAGCCGCTCCGGCGGGTAGTCCGGGTCCAGCGGCACGTAGGCACCGCCGGCCTTGAGGATCGCGTAGAGGCCGGTGACGAGGTCGATCGAACGGCGCATGCAGATGCCGACCCGGCTCTCGGCGCCGACTCCCTGAGCGCGCAGGGTCCGTGCCAGGCGGTTGGCGCGCCCGTCCAGCTCGGCGTAGGTGAGCTGCTGGTCCTCGTAGGACAGCGCGACGCGGTCGGGTGTCCGGCGCACCTGCTCCTCGAAGAGCCGGTGCAGGCACGCGGGCCGCAGGGCCTCCTCGTCGTACGTGGCGTTGCGCGCCTTCAGGATCTCCGTCCGCTCGCCGGCCGGCAGCATCGGAAGCCGCTTGACGGGCGTCTGCGGTGCCGAGAGCGCCTCCTCGGTGAGGATCCGCAGGTGCTCGCCCAGTCCGGCGATCGTCTCCTGCTCGAAGAGGTTGGTGCTGTACTCGAAGTTGAACCGCAGCTCCCCGTCGCGCCGCTGGATGCTCAGGCCCAGGTCGAACTTGGCGACGCCGATGCCCGATTCCGTGACGTCGTGGATCCACGACGGCTGCGCCTGCTCCTCGGGCGCGTCCTCGAAGAGCTTGTCCAGGCCGGTGAACATCACCTGGAAGACGGGGTTGTAGCTGAGGCTGCGCT
Source organism: Streptomyces sp. TAA486 (assembly GCF_000426165.1). Taxonomy (NCBI): domain Bacteria; kingdom Bacillati; phylum Actinomycetota; class Actinomycetes; order Kitasatosporales; family Streptomycetaceae; genus Streptomyces; species Streptomyces sp. TAA486. Next base: position 495,669 of record NZ_AUEV01000003.1, read on the forward strand.
CCGGCTTGAGCTCCTCGACGATGCGGTCGAACGGCACCTCCTGGTGGCTCTGCGCCTCCAGGAGCTTCCACCGGACCTGCTGGAGCACCTCCGCGAAGGTGGGGTCGCCCTCCAGATCCACGCACAGCGCCACGGTGTTGACGAGGAATCCGATCAGCGGCTCGGTCTCGACCCGGCTGCGGTTGGCGACCGGGATGCCGATGACCACCTTGTCCTGTCCGCTGTAGTGCGAGAGCAGGACGGCGAACGCGCTCAGCACCGTGATGAAGTCCGTCGTCCGGTTCTCGCCGCTCACCTTCTTGAGCTGCTCGACGAGCTCCGGCGGCACGGAGGACGTGTGGTTCGCGCCCTGGTAGTTCTGCACCGCCGGGCGTGCGTGGTCGGTGGGCAGCGAGATCAGCGCGGGTGCGTCCGCCAGCTGCTCCTTCCAGTACGCCAGGTGCGGCCGCAGTCGTTCCTCCTGGAGCCACTGCTGCTGCCACACCGCGTAGTCGGCGTACTGGACGGCCAGCGGGGCCGGCAGCTCCGAGTCGCCGGTCGCGAGGGCGTCGTAGATCCGCAGCAGCTCCTCGTTGAGGATCCGCACGGAGAAGCCGTCGAAGATCGCGTGGTGCGCGCTGAACGCGAGGAGCGCCTCACTGTCGGAGAGTTGGACGAGCAGCGTGCGGAACAGCGGGCCTTCGGCGAGGTCGAAGGTACGGGTCCACAGTTCGCGTGTGAGGGCCTTGACCGCCTCCGGCTGCCGGTCGGCAGGCTCGGCCGACAGGTCGGCCTCCGCGAGAACGACGGTCCCGGTCCCGGCGATGGTCTGCCACACCCGTCCCCGGTCCTCCCGGAACGTGGTCCGCAGCGTCTCGTGACGCGCGATCAGCACTCCGAGCGCCTTCCTCAGCCGCGCCGGGTCGACGTCGGAGTGCCGGTGGAGCAGCCAGCCCACGGTGTACAGGGCGCTGTCCGGGTGCAGGCGGTCCATGTACCAGAGCCGCTGCTGGTCGAACGTCGCGGGAATGGGCTCGTCGCGTGACACGGGAACCAGGGGGATGGCGTCCTGCGGGTCCTGTTCCCGCAGCAGAGCGTCCAGTTCGACGGCGATCTGGGCGACCGTCGGCTGCTCGAACAGGACACGGACCGGCAGATCGGCTCCGAACGTCTGCTGGACGCGGGCCACGACCTTCACCGCGAGCAGCGAGTGCCCGCCGAGGGTGAAGAAGTCCTCGTGGACGCCGATGGCGCGGCGGTCCAGCACCTCCTCGAGGATCGTGGCCAGCAGGGCCTCGGTCCTCGTCCGCGGAAGCGCGCTCTCGGAGAGCGCCGGCACAGAGCTCTCCTCGGGCATCGGGAGCACCCGGCGGTTGAGCTTGCCGTTGCTGTTGAGGGGCAGCTCGTCCATGTAGACGAAGGCCGACGGGACCATGTACGACGGCAGTTGTTCCTTCAGGTGGGCCCGGAGGACGTCGGTCACGTCCGCGGTCTCCTTGTTGAGGGCCACGTAGGCGACCAGTCGCTTGGTCGAGCCGTCCGGCTGGGCGAGCACGGCGCAGCTGTGGACCAGCGCATGCTGGTCGAGCACCGATTCGATCTCGCCGAGCTCGATCCTGAAGCCGCGGATCTTCACCTGGTTGTCGATGCGCCGGACGAACTCGATGTTGCCGTCCGGGAGATACCGGACGAGGTCCCCGCTCTTGTAGAGGCGGCTTCCGGGCTCGCCGCTGAACGGGTCCGCGACGAAGTACTCGGCGGTGAGCTCGGGGCGGTTCATGTAACCACGGGTGACGCCGACGCCGCCTATGTAGAGCTCGCCGGGGACGCCCACGGGAACGGGCTGCATGTAGGCGTCGAGTACATGGAGCCGGACGTTGGTGATCGGGCGGCCGATGTGGATGGTGTCGAGGTTCTCGTCGGTGTGCGTTCCGGAGGCGAAGATCGTCGTCTCGGTCGGCCCGTACACGTTGAAGAACACGCGGCCGGGTGCCCAGGTCCGGATCAGGTCCGCGGAGTAGGCCTCGCCGCCGACGACGAGGTGGCGCAGATGCGGCAGGGAGTCCGTCGGCAGGGTGGCCAGCGCGCCCGGCGTGAAGTTCAGGCTCTCGATGGCTCGTTCGGCCAGTATGTCGTGCAGATCGGTACCGATCATGCGCGTGCCGCTGCTCGGGATGTGGAGTGTGCCGCCCGTCACGAGGGGCAGGAGGATCTCCCAGACGGAGAAGTCGAAGCTCAGCGATGCGACCTGAAGTACGTTCTGGCGCTTGTCGAAGCACGCGTTCTTGCGGATCCACGGCACCACGTGATGGATGCAGCGGTGCGCGACCATCACGCCCTTCGGCTTTCCGGTCGACCCCGAGGTGTAGATGATGTAGGCGAGGTTCTCCGGTGTGAGGGTCGTCGACGGTGCCTCGGTCGGCTGGGAGGCGACGGAGGACCACTCGGAGTCCAGGCAGAGGGTCCGCAGGTCTCCGCCCGGCAGCTTCTCCAGCAGGTGCGACTGCGTGAGGAACAGGTGCATCCCCGCGTCCTCGACGACGTACGTCATCCGGTCGAGGGGGTAGCGCGGGTCGACCGGGACGTACGCCCCGCCCGCCTTGAGGATGCCGAGCAGGCCGACGATGCCCTCCAGCGAACGCTCCAGGCACAGGCCCACCAGGACCTCGGGTCCGACGCCGTGGGCCTTCAGCCAGTGCGCGAGCTGGTTGGAGCGGGTGTCGAGCTGTGCGTACGTGAGCTGCCCGTCCTCGTGGACCACCGCGACGGAGTCGGGCGTCAACCGCGCCTGAGCGGCGACGAGTTCGTGCATATAGGTGTGGTCGATGTCCGACGTGGTTTCGGTACTCCACTCGTCGAGGATCCGGGTGCGCTCGACGTCGGAGAGCATGGTGATCTGCGCGAGGGGCTTCCGCGGCGAGGCGGCCAGCTCGCGGCAGATCTGCCGCATGTGTCCGAAGACGGCCTCCACCGTGCCCTCATCGAACCAGCGGGTGTCGTAGAAGACGTTGACGCCGAGGCGCTCGCCCACCGTGATCACGATGTTGAGCGGGTAGTGCGTCTGTTCCTGCGAGCTCATCTCGGTGAACTGCAGTGCTGCTTCGGTGTTTTCGTCCTCGGGGTAGTTCTCGAAGACGAAGAGGCTTTCGAACAGCGGGGCGCCGGCGGGCAGTTCACTCCACCGCTGCACGTAGCTCAGCGGGCTGTAGTCGAACTGGCGCATCTGCGTGTTCTGTTCCTGCAGACCCTGGAGCCATTCGAGCGAGGAACTGTGCTCGGGCAGTCGCACTCGCAGGGGCAGGGTGTTGATGAACAGGCCGACCATGCGCTCCACGCCTTCGACCTCGGACGGGCGTCCTGAGGTCACCGTGCCGAAGACGACGTCGTCCGTGCCGGCGTAGCGCCCCAGCAGCAGCGCCCAGCAACCCTGCAGGACGGTGTTGAGGGTGAGCCGGTGCTGCTGCGCGAAGTTCTGGATCTCGGTGGTCTCGGCCTGGCTGAGGAAGAAGTTCGTCCTCGCCTGCGGGGCCGGTTCCGCGGAGGTGTCGCTCTCGGTCTCCGGACGCTTCCCCGCGGCCAGCGGGGTGGCCTCTTCGACTCCTTGCAGAGCCTCGCGCCAGTAGCTCTCGGCCTGTTCCATGTCCTGGCGTTCGAGCCAGGACACGTAGTCGCGGTAGGGCCGGGTGGGCAGCAGCTCGATGTGCCGGCCCTGCGTGAGCGCGCCGTACCACTGGACGGCGTCGTTCAGGATGAGGCTGATGCTCCAGCCGTCGAGGATCGCGTGGTGAGCGCTCCAGACGAGCTGGTAGCTCTCATCGGCGGTACGGGCCAGAAGCATCCGCCACTGCGGGATGTCGTGGGGGGCGAAGCCCCGTCGGCGGTCCTGCTCGAGGTGGGCGTCCAGGCGCTGTTGCTGCTCCTCCGCGCTGTCGCCCCGCCAGTCCTCCATCTGAAGTGGGACGGGAAGATCGGCCCAGACCAGCTGGAGCGGTTCGCTGTCCTCCGTCGCCCAGAAACTGGTGCGCATGATCGGATGGCGGCGCATCACCTGCGCCCAGCTCTGCCGGAAGGCGTCGACGTCCAGGTCCTGGTCGATCCGCAGAATCAGCTGGACGTGGTAGATGCCCTCGCCCTGCGCGTACTGGCTCTGGAACCACAGGCCCTGCTGGATCGGAGTCTGCGGATAGCAGTCCTCCAGCGGACGCGGCAGCGACCCGGACTGCCACTCCGGCAGCGAACGCAACCGGCCGACAAGGTCGTTGATCTGCGTCTGCGACAGACCACTCAGCGGAAGGTCGGAAGGGGTGAAGCCCACCACCTCTGGGCGCTTGGCCTCTGCCGCAAGCCGACGCAGCACCTCCAGGGTGTGCTCGGCGACCTCCTGGACCGTCTCCTCCCGGTGAGCGGCCTCGCTGTAGGTCCACTCCATGTGCAGACGCCCGTCCTGCACCCGGCTGACGATGTCGATCAGATACGGACGCT